>NZ_CAWPNJ010000012.1:0-194921 GCF_963889195.1 Calothrix sp. FACHB-168 | reverse complement strand
ACCACAATCTACTTAATTCGTTGATTTTTCCATTTTTGGGTGTAAAGCTTGTCACTCAGTTATCCTGAGTTACTTTGTCATGTGTTTAGTCTAAACTCCAGACCTTAAGTTAACACCGGTGAGTATTCCGTAGACTTAAAAAAAAGCTCATAGCTCAGTGCATCGCTGACTATTGACCATTGACAATTGACAATTGACTATTGACCATTGACAAATGAAAATTATTCGTTTAGAAAATATCTTTAAAATTTACGGTAGTGGAGAAACAGAAGTCAAAGCACTTAATAATGTGAATTTGACTATTGATGAAGGTGAATATTGTTCAATTATGGGGCCTTCTGGTTCTGGTAAATCTACAGCTATGAATATTATCGGCTGTTTAGATCGCCCCAGTTCTGGAAGCTACTATTTAGATAACGTCGATGTCGCGCAAATGAACGATAAAGCCTTGGCACATATTCGCAACAAAAAACTAGGGTTTGTCTTTCAACAATTCCATTTATTACCTCAACTGACAGCCCTAGAAAATGTCATTTTACCAATGGCTTATGCAGGAATCAATCCTCAAGAAAGACGCGATCGCGCTACTGAAGCTTTAATTAAAGTCGGCTTAGAAAAGCGTCTCAACAACAAACCCACCCAACTATCAGGCGGACAACAACAAAGAGTAGCGATCGCTCGTGCCATTGTCAACCGTCCCGTTGTTCTCCTTGCTGATGAACCCACTGGCGCACTCGATTCCCGCACTACCCAAGAAGTCATGGATATATTTAGTGAATTAAACGCCAGTGGAATTACAGTTGTCATGGTTACCCACGAACCAGAGGTAGCCCGTCAAACTCAGCGTATAGTCTGGTTCCGCGATGGTGAAGTCGTTCACTCCCACCTCACCCCAGCAGATTTAACTCAGATGGCTGTATCTTAGTGGGAAATAGCTAGGACTTACGCACCGAACACAAAAACCCTCACAAGGGTGGTCAAAAGTCAAAAGTCAATGGTCAAAATTCAAGTTTTTGGACTATGGACTATTGACCATTGACAAAAAGCATGAAAAATATCTGACACTGCGTAAGTCCTAATAGCTTACAAGCTAGGTGTTTTACCTGTCTGTGCTTGGGTTTCTACAGGTTTGACATCACTGTAGCCCATTTGGGATGCGATCGTCCGCAGCACAGACATTTGCGCTTCAAAATCTAATCCTTCTAGTTGGGAAAGCAGATTGTCAATTTTATCTGTAGTATCGTAATCTTCAGATAAATCAACTACCTTATCGCCCATTGCTTCCGCCCAAACATACCAAACCAACAGCTGATTATTTTCTTTTAACGCACCATAAGCACGAGAATAATCGCTAGCTTCACCATTAACAATTTGCCGCATAATTGCTAATTGTTCATCATCAGATAATTCCAAATAATCGCCTAGTAAAATTGGTGCTAAATTTGGTTCCGCAGCAGCAGGTGCAGCCGGAGTAATGGAATCTCCCATTTTTTCATAAACAAAATAAAACCAGGCTAATTTAGCATCAGTATCTAAGCTATTAAAATCTGCAACTACTTTTTGAGTTTCATTAGTTAAAGCTTGTGAAACGCTTTTATCTTTGCTTGCAGTCATGATTTATCTCCAAAGCAATTTAACATACTAAACTTAGGGTTAACAGAATTTAATAATCAGAATCCACTGCCAAGAGAAAGAGATTAATTTATAGCAATTTACAGTTTTTATCTACCTATTCATAGAGGTAAGAATATCTCTAAAGGAACCAAGAAGATCGGGGATCGTTTTGATACGATAACCTCAGCAATTGAAAAAATACTGAGGAGTAAATTTATGCCTGATGAAGTTAAGCCTAATGTTAACGAAGCTCCTACCCATGACGCACAGTTAGCAGCAGAAAACATCGCTGCTGGTGAAGAAAAAGCACCAACAGTAGATTTTGAAGCTGATTACGCCGCAGCACAGCAATTTAGCGTTAGTGAAATCGATCGCACAGGTGAAGGCGCAAAAGCCGCAGCAGCTGCAACAGCACCTAAATTAGAAGTTCCTAAGCCAGAAGAAACTAGATTAGAAACCCAAGCAACTGGTAATCCCGATGATTATGCAGATATGGCTAAGGAAGTCGCAGGTTCTAGAACAGAAGGTGTAGCCAGCATTGATGACGATTTAGTGCAAAAAGCTTTAGAAAAAGGGCAAGCAAAAAATTAATAATTCGTAATTCGTAATTCGTAATTAAAAACCAATACGGTTCAGTTAAGGATAATTGTAGGTTGGGTTGAACGAAGTGAAACCCAACAAACCGATGAACATGTTGGGTTACCCTGCGGGAAGCCGCTCCGCGTCTACGTTCCTCAACCCAACCTACGCAGCTTAAGGTTTTTGGCGCTAACTGAACTGTATTGAATTAAAAACTACCATTACGTAATTACGAATATACCAATTCAGTGGAAAATTTGAAATAATCTCCATATTTTCTCAATATTTTTTGGGTGGGCATTGCCCACCTATCTTATTATTTAAACAGGAATTATATATAGGATTACTATTTTATTTTTGAAAAAACTCAATACACTTTGATTCCTTCTTTCCTGTTCCCCGTTCCCTGTTCCCTGTTCCCCCCTATACAAATAATTTCAGCAATCAAAGCGTATTCTATACACAATTTGCAATCTCAACAGCTAATAAACCTCGCTAAAAATTACGAATTACGAATTACGAATTACGAATTACGAACTACATTTAAAAGCTCGCTGGGATGATGAATCAAAAAATCAGGTTTTTGTTTTTCTAGCACTTCTGGTGAATTAAAACCCCAACCTACTGCAATCACCTTAATATTAGCTTTTTTCGATGCTTCTATATCTCTAGTTTCATCGCCCACATAAATAACTTGTTGGGGTTTAATTTGCTTTTGTCTCAACACATTATTGATAATTGTTGTTTTCCCAAAAATTGTCACACCTGAATAAACAAAATCAAACAAACTTGCTAGCTCGTTAATTTTTAGGAACTCCGTTACATTATCTTGAGAATTAGAAGTAATAATCCCCAGTTTGTAACCATGCTGCTTGAGTTCTATCAATGCTTCTTGAATTCCAGAGATAGGTTTAAATTCGTGAATTTTATTTTTTAACTCTGATTTCACCTTTTTAACTAAAAAAGGTATCTTCAAAACCGAAATACCCGAATATTTAATAATCTCCCTTGATGTTAAATTCCTCAACAAAGCTAATTCTTGGGGAGAAATTTGCACATAACCAAACTCTAAAGCTAAACGATTAGCAATACCTACAAGCGCATCTAATGTATCTGCAATCGTGCCATCAAAATCAAAGATAATTACTTTCTGAGTCATTCTGTTGCCTGGATGCGTCTAGATTAGCACGGGCATTACGTCGTAACATTTCTGGTTTAATCCGCCGCAAAGCTGATGCTGGAAATTGTCGTTCCCACTCCTCATCTGTGATTTCTGCTAATTCTATCAGCTTCGGTGCCACATTCCCAGGATAAGGATGAAATTCTGCCACATCAGTCTCCTGAGAAAAACGGAGATTCCACGGACAAACATCTTGACAGATATCACAACCTGCAACCCAGCCATTTAAATGAGATTGGACGCTTTCAGGTAATGTTTCAGCGCGATTTTCAATTGTATGATAGGCAATGCAGCGATTAGCATCTACTACATAAGGACTAGTAATTGCACCAGTAGGACAAGCATCCAAACAGCGAGTACAGGTACCACAATGTTGCGTAGCGGGGCGATCGCTCTCTAATGATAAATTAGTGATAATCTCCCCTAAAAATACCCAAGAACCGTATTCTCGCGTAATTACATTCCCGTTTTTGGCAATCCAACCAATACCAGCCTTTTGCGCCCAAACTTTATCCTGTACCGGGCCTGTATCTGCATAATATATGGCTTTAACATCTTCACTTTGCGATCGCAACCAGATAGTCAAAGCCTTGAGTTTTTTATCCATCACCTTGTGATAATCTCTCCCCCAGCCATAACGCGAAATCTTAGCGTATTCCTCACCTTCTGGACGTTGATGTGGGGTGTAGTAATTTAATGCTACACAAATTAGCGATCGCCCTTCTGGCATCACTAAGTGTATATCCTGACGCTTGGGGTTCGCCATCCATCCCATATCGGCGTTGTAACCCAAGGCTATCCATGCTTGTAAACGTTGCGCTGCTATCTCGTCTACCCCATCTACAGCCGCAATCCCTACCTTATGAAATCCCAACTCCTGAGCTTTTTTCTTTACCACATCACTTGTGGTTATGCCAGAGTTATTCATTTATCTTATATAAATTTTGCCTAATGGCGGCACTTCAATTCTACTCTCTACAGTCAATACCTTAGTGTTTAATTTACTATCCATACCATTTGTAAATTTTATTTGCGGTTTATTAAGAAATGCTGCAAGATGTAAATCAAGAGGACAAGCAACCCAGAGTGATGCACGCCTCCTACTATTTTGCAGAAAACTTATAAAATTGACTGCGGTGCAATCATGACATTCACTTCTGATTCAGCCTCAACCCGTTTTTCTTCAGCTTTCAATTACAGCATCCAAGCAGGTGATGTTGTTACCTCCAGCATTGCTGTATTTAAAAGCCTCAATGTAGATGACCAACTAGCAGTACTGTGGTACGCATACACCGAAATGGGACGTTCCATCACTCCAGCCGCTACCGGTGCAGCTCGTTTACAATTCGCAGAAGGTCTGCTGCAACAAATTAAACAAATGTCTCATACACAGCAGTTAGAGGTAATGCGCGACTTAGCTGCTAAAAGAAATACTCAATTTTCTCGTTCTTATGGCGTTCTCGGTACCAATACTAAGTTGGCTTTCTGGTATGAATTATCAGAATTAATGGTTCAAGGAACAGTTGTACCCGTACCAGCAGGCTATCAAATCTCTCGTGATGCTGCACAAGTACTCAAAACATTAAGAGAACTAGATTTTGGTCAACAAATCACAGTCTTCCGCAAGGTAGTCTCCGACATGGGTATTGACCCTTTCGCTGACTAAACTTTTGGCAATTTGCAACTAAGAAAGGCAATGTTCGCCAGATTATAATTTGGAGAACATTGCCCAACCTACGGGTATATTAAAAATCACAGAGCAGTCTAGCATCAGTGAATTATTATTTTTCAGATCGTTAGCGAGAAACATAGATAACTTATTAAAACTACATCAAACGTCACGCCAAGACCCATATAAGTCTAGCGTTTGCGGATTATTTAATTAATGAGTAAAGTTAAACTATTACGAATTATTAATTATCCTACATTCAAGGTCTTAAGACTCTTTAGTCTACACCTAGTAGATTTTCAGTGGGGGTTTAAATCCCAGACTGAAAATGTCTTGAATTTTGAATTTTGAATTTTGAATTGTTATTCGCCTCTATCCGGAGAAAGACTTGCCAATAACAAAGCAATATATACCAATAGCAGCTTTTTTTTGTCTGGCTTTGTGATGAAGATGAATGTTTAGCTAGTCTAACAAAGGTAACTTTATGAAAGCTGCTGAATTCAAAGCGACAACAAAAACAGAAGAATTTTTTATCGAGGGAATTACAGAAACCACAATTGCGCGGTACTTTCAAACCCTCAACACCGGAGAATTTACAGCCACAGCAGCCTTGTTTGCTGAAGATGGTATCATGTATCCGCCATTTGAATCTGGTTTTGTGGGGACAGATGCGATCGCAACCTACCTAGAACAAGAAGCTCAAGGTATCAAAGCCGAGCCACAGCAAGGAATCACAGAAATTTTACCTAACGCACAAATTAAAGTCCAGGTAGCCGGAAAAGCCTTCACATCCTGGTGTGGCGTTAACGTCTTATGGCTATTTATTCTCAACCAGCAAAGACAAATAGTAGAAACTAGAATTAAACTCCTAGCTTCGCCGCAAGAGTTGCTGGCTATGCGTCGCGATTAAGCAGCTAACAGCCAATTCAAATCTTAATTTTCTTAGCTTTGAGAAACAGCAGTTTCCTGAAAAGCTCTAAATAACAATTTTCTCCCTAATTCCACATCAGATGGCGCACATTGCCAATCGGGGTGTGCTGTCATCAACAAACTATCTAAAGTTTCGCGATCAAATAAATGCCATACTGGTGCGCCATTGATTTTATCTTCTACTGCGTAACAATGATCGCTAACACAGTGAATTTGACAATCACTGGCCATTCTGGTCAAAGTCATTTGTTCTCCAGGCTCTAGAGAGCGGAAGCGCTCAATAGCTTGCTTCAGTTCACTTTTGCTAGATACTGTTAATCCCGGAATAGCTACTGTTAAATTACTGTTGCCATTCACTGCAACCCAATAGTGACGACTGGGGTCAATTCCCTCTAGCCAAGGTAATTCATCATCAAGGCGATAGCGTGGTGACAAACAAAATAAAACTTCCATAGGAAGAAACATGACTTAAGACTTTATTTCAGGTAAGTGTTAGCACCTAGCATGGTTGATCGATGCTAGATGCGATCGCAAGTCCTACCTTAAGTCTTAATAGTCTGATAAATAACACTAATAAATCAAATAAATTTAGCAAAAGTTATCAGTGTCGTTTACATTTCTCAATATTGGCAGAAAATTTAACTCACTAGTTCTGGTAAAGTAGCTTCTAACTTCAAGCAGTTAGCACCATCTACCTGTAACTGATACTCTACCTTATCCATTAACCGGTTCATAATTAGCCAACCATAGCCTCCTTCTTGTTTTTCCAGAGGATTTGGAGGAAAGTAGGTAGACATATCGAAACCTTCACCGTAATCCCAAACTTCCAAAGCAAGATCCCGGTTTTTCAATTCCAAACGCAGTAATACTGGTAAATTAGCCTGTTCCTTATGGGCATGACGTACCACATTAGAGTAAGCTTCTACCAAAGCTAGCCGCAAACGACTTGATTGTCGTGACCAATCAACCGATTCTCCTAACTGGATTTTTAAGCATCCTAACAACCAGTTTTCGACAATATTTAAAAAATTCAAGTCACTAGGTACATGTAGCTCACTTTTCATTACTTACAAAACCTCCAATGAAAGTATAGTTTGGTCATCTTCTTGAACTGGGCTGTTTGCCTGGATACGAGTCAATAAATCACTAAGATAAAGGGGTTTCGGTTGTTGTTGTAAAAGTTGCCAAAGACCGTCTTGATTTAGCATAGATCTGCTAGATACCTGACCATTATCTTCGGTATTTTTACATTTAAACACACTATTTGATACCATTGCTTCTGTAATTCCATCACTGGTTAGCAGCAATATATCATTGGAATTTAATACTAAGTTGCCAGACTGAGCTTGCCATTTCGGCAAGATACCTAAGGGAACGCTGCGAACCTTGAGATATTGTGGTTGTTCTAGTTCACTCCTAGACGACCAAAGTAAAGGATATATGTGCCCAGCATTAGCATAGACAAGTTCTTTAGTACTGGGGGTATAACATGCTAAGACGAGAGTGATAAAGCAATTGTTGCTAATCAAATCATCGGACATAGCATAATTCAGATTTTGCATGACTATATTTGGCGCAGCTGGTGTTTCTTGAGATAGTTCTCTGCGTAACACGGAAATCGCACTAGCCATAAACAAAGCTGCTGGTACGCCTTTACCCGAAACATCACCCACCGCTATCCATAAGTCGCCTTTGGGATGAACAAACACCTCAAAGAAATCTCCGCCTACTTCCCGCGCCGCATAGCAGCAAGCTTGTACTTTCGCCCCCTTAATATCAGGTAAACTTTGTCTGAGTAGGTTATTTTGAATTTGCCGAGCAACTTCTAATTCAGCGCGAATTTGGTGTTGTTTTTCTTGCAAGCGCTGATAGAGTTTTGCCTGAGACAAGGCTAAAGCCGCTTGTTCAGCCACACCCGCAATCAATTCGATGTCTTCATGCTGCCAAGAATGATCTTGCCCTTTTTGGTACAGAGCCAGTACAGCCAGCAGTTGTTGTTGGTAAGACAATGGCACAACTAATTGATGACAAGGATTTCCGTCATCTGTACCTTGAGTCAGTTGATACTGACGAGTTGCCAATACTTTTTCAATTAAAGAGCTAGGGTCAAATGTGTCTGTTAAGGCATTGAAATAAGGAGCTTGATAAGAGAAAACATCTGGCGTTAAGCAATCCCCCTCAACAGGCCTCAAGAAACAACAAGTAGTTTCAAATGTTTCGCCAATAGTTGCGACTATCTTTTGCAGCATACTGTCATAGTCTAAAGACTCGCGAATTGCTGTTGTCACGGCATTAAATAAAGATTCTCGCCGTAAAGCTCTGCGTAACTCTTGAGTTCTTTTTTTAACTAAGCGATAAGTATCAGTAGCTTGTTCAACCAGTGCCTTTAACCGTTGAGGATTCCAGGGTTTGGTGATGTACTTAAATACCTGACCTGAGTTAATTGCATCTACCAAGTCTTCGACATCAGTAAAACCAGTCAGCAAAATCCTGATTGTATCGGGAAAACGCTCTACCGTGCGGCTCAAGAATTCCGTGCCGTTCATTTCTGGCATTCTTTGGTCAGAAATAATCACAGCCATTTCGCCTTCTTTGTCTAATATTTCCAGTGCACTCAGGGCGTGATTGGCTTGATATACATCAAAATCCCGTCTAAAAGTGCGGTAGAGTAAATCTAAATTATCTGGCTCATCATCTACCACCATGAGCTTGAGTTTGCTTCCCTCGATTTCAGTCATATGTGACTTTAACTTTTTGGATACTGGTATTGAGCAAAAGTGTTATTTTTATGACACCTAATAAATAATGACATAATCAAAAATCAACACCATATAGTGTAGGCAAGCGATAACCACCAGAAAAGAAAGCTCTTTCCAGGGTATATAGCTAGCAGGCGCACAAATCAAATAGAAGTCCTATAGAAAAGATACCCACTTTGCACGCAAATATTTTGCTTGGGGTTGTAGATTTTTTATCATCCTTCGTTTCCGAACAGAAAATGGCTCAACTTCAACTTAGCCAACCAATCCCGAGCGCAAAGCACGAACTGCTGCTTGAGTGCGATCGTCAGCACATAGCTTGTTTAAAATATTTCGGACATGAGTTTTCACTGTCCCCACTGTGATGTAAAGCCTTTCTGCGATGACTGCATTGCTACAACCTTCGACAATCAACTGTAACACTTCTAATTCTCTTTCTGTCAGGATGTAAGGATCTATATGTTCTTGAGCCTCCCCAGTGCCAGAGTTATTAAAGTTATTTCGAGTCTCTAATGATACTAAATCTTGTTTAGCTGGATTTTGTTGTGCTTGTTGTAAGACAATCCTCGCGATCGCCGGATCTATCCAGGCATTGCCATTGTAAGTGACTCGCACTGCCTCTAGCAAATTATCAAATTTAATATCCTTCATGCAGTAAGAATCAGCGCCAGCCGCAAAAGCTGCAAGTACTGCTTCTTTATTATCTCTCAGTGTTAAAATTAATACCTTAGTTTTTAACTCTGAGCCATTACTCGTAGACTTTAACTCCCGCGTCAACTCAATACCATCTTTATCTGGTAAGCCAATGTCTACAATCGCAATATCCGGTTGTAGGGTTTTCAGCATTTTCAGACCTTCCGCAGCATTGGCAGCTTCTCCTACAATTTCAATTTCCTCTTTTTGCAGTAGTGCTGTCCGAATACCCACACGGGTGAGGTCATGATCTTCAATCAGAGCAATACGAATTTTACTCATAGTCAACTTCCGCCCGTTACACTACCTTAAACTGTAAAATCGAGTTTACTCAAAACTTGTAAGAAATGCAGTCACCAACATTTGTACAAAAATGTAGAAATGCTTTATGAGTAAGGCTAACACGTGAAGGTGCTACCAATGCCATAGGCATTCATTCTCTCAGGAAAGTGACAATCTCATCATAGAATTAAGAAAGCTAAACCCCAACTCAATGCAGTGGTTAGCAATTAAATTTATTGCGCTTCGGAGTCATTTGTCATTTGTCAGTAGTCAGTTGTTTTTGGATTGGTTTAATACCCCGTCCCCTTGTGAGTGGTATATATTTCTTTGCCACTGACAACTGACCACGCTCCTAAACTCCGCCCACAAGGGGATGGAGTTTTTATTTTGCTGATTATTGCTAGAGATTTACAACAATTACAGCACAAACACAACCACTAGGATCTTTAGGGAATAGGTAATTTTCAGATCCTTATTCTACCTTGCGCTGAGATATAGGAGTTGCGCTAGGCCCAAACACTAAAGCGATCGCTTCAAAATATCCACTGCCAGGAAAAGCTGGAAAGACTATTTTTTCAGGCTTTTAGCTCAAGCAGATACCACAAGGGGGTAACACACCTCTTTCTTATATCTTGCTGATACTGATAATTAATTTGGGATTAATGAAGGAGTTAAGATTTGCCTGGAGGTGACACTGATTACAGCCTGATAATAGAGAAGCTGCTACTTAAGTAGCTAGCATGAACTCTGAACCAGAGTTACATATACATACATTGCCCAATCTATCCAGAGCATTCTTTAGCGACTGGTAAATACTTACGAAGTTTGTACTTACCAAAAAGTATGAGTCATTGCCGATATTTCCAAAAATTTTCACCAGAGCGACTACCTATCTTAACATAAGATATTTTTCTTACTAAGAATAGGTAATATTTATGCTAATTCTCATTATTAGTTGGTAAAATCTATAGTATCTGGTATTAAAATCTAAGTTCACCCATCAAATAAAATTTCCATAGTTAGCATCAAATTTTTCCAATAAACTTATCAGAAAATTTATTGAGTATTATATGCATCACTATAAATTGCTGATAGCTAAAATAGCCTCAGACAATATATTAAAAAATTTGATAAACTAACCTTCGAGAGATTGTGGTGTGAGGCTAAAGTAAAAATCGTCTATGTCTAAATCGCCTAAAGCATTTTCAGTGTTGGGAATACCAGTTCATGTGATGCCTAACTATCCTGGCTGGTTGCTAGAATGCCTGCAACAAGGCAAAGGAACTCATGTAGTCACGCTCAATGCAGAAATGACTATGCAGGCAGAACGTAATAGTGCCTTAGCTAAAGTCATTCAAGATGCCGAGTTAGTGATTCCCGATGGAGCGGGAGTAGTTCTGTATTTGCGATGGTTGTTATGGCAAAAAGTGGAACGTTGCCCTGGAATTGAACTAGCAGAAACACTGTTGCGAGAATTGGGAAAACAACAGAACCCTGCTAAGGTATTTTTCTATGGTGGAGCGCCTGGAGTCGCGACAAAAGCCGCAGAATTCTGTCAACAAAAAACTCCTAGTTTAAATGTAGTCGGTACTCATTCCGGTTACCATTCTCCAGAAGAAGAAGAAAAATTACGGGAAACTCTCAGCCAATTACAGCCACAAGTAATTTTTGTAGGTTTAGGAGTACCGCGCCAAGAATTATGGATTGCTCAACACCGCTATTTATGTCCTCAAGCGATCTGGATTGGTGTTGGTGGTAGTTTTGATATTTGGTCAGGTACGAAAAATCGCGCTCCAGCTTGGTTAGGCAATAATAATTTAGAGTGGCTATATCGCCTTTATCAAGAACCTTGGCGCTGGCGTCGGATGTTAGCTTTGCCAGAGTTCGCCTTAAAAGCTTTTGTTTATCATTTGACGGCAAGAGGGGCAATTAGTTAGGCTTTCTCAAGCCATGAAACCGTAATACCAAAACTAGCACCAGCTGGTAGAGGCAAGATTCAGCCCAAGAATCACTGCCCTAAAAGTACGATGATTGTCAAAAGTGATTGCCGTTAGTGTAGCGGTAGCGACAGATGAGTATCACCCTTTTGGGGTG
Source organism: Calothrix sp. FACHB-168 (assembly GCF_963889195.1). NCBI lineage: Bacteria > Bacillati > Cyanobacteriota > Cyanophyceae > Nostocales > Calotrichaceae > Calothrix > Calothrix sp. FACHB-168. Next base: position 183,121 of record NZ_CAWPNJ010000012.1, on the reverse strand, counting down.
ATAATTTTTTGGTGAATACATTTAGGCTTGTATATTCTTCAGCAGATAATTTCTGAGTAGTAATTTTTGCGTATTGCGGACAAAATAAATTTTTAATTTTGTATGGGAAATTTGAAATTCCCTGTTTCAATCTGGGAATCATTATTTTGTATGCAAATTCCCAGTTACACGATCTATATATTCCTAACTATTCAGTAATGCCGCTCTTAACAACTCAGGAAACCAATCACAACTTTATACATCCAGAAGGCAGAGAAACTGACCAGCCAAATAGTAGTACTAATCTCATATTGCAATTGCGTGCTGTCACAAAAACCTATGCTAATGGCTGTCACGCATTATTAGATGTGAACCTAGAGGTAAAACAAAAAGAATTTTTATTTATTACTGGCCCTAGCGGTTCTGGTAAATCAACTCTGTTGAAACTGTTTTATGGTGAAGAGTTAGCAACCCAAGGGGAAGTGATTGTAGATAATTGCAACATTGCCGCGTTGCGGGGCGATCGCTTGTCTTTATTAAGGCGACGTATTGGGATTGTCTTTCAAGACTATAAACTGATTCCCCAACGGACAGTAGCTGAAAATGTGACTTTTGTCCTGCAAGCTCAAGGATATACCAGAAAAGAAATTCAACGTCGTTTAGAACCTACATTAAAGCTGGTGGGTTTGGTTTCTAAAGCGAACTCCTTTCCCGATCAACTTTCTGGTGGAGAACAACAACGTGTAAGCATTGCACGAGCAATTGTTGGAACACCACCACTGCTTTTAGCGGATGAACCAACCGGAAACCTCGATCCAGATAATTCTTGGCAAGTGATACAGATTCTCCAAAAGTTAAATTCCTTTGGAGCAACAGTAATTGTAACTACTCATGATGAACAACTAGTACGTAGGTGCAATCATCCAGTAGTACAAGTCCGCAATGGTAGGGTATATCAAAAATAAGCCACAGTTATGAGTTAAATGGCTCTAGTTTGAAAATGGGCATGGGGCATTGGGCATCGGGCATGGGAAAGACAGATTTTTCTGTTTGGTTGTGGGTTTTTCCCATGAGGGACTAGCTTGAAAATAGCCTTGACTGTTGACTGTTGACTCTTAAGAGATGTTTTCATCCTTGGTTGTGTCAAAACCTGGAGTGAATAGCTGACTGGTAGTGAGTTGTTGACTGAATTTGTTCACTCATGCCTATATTTGGGCAATAAGAGAAGATTCTGAATTCTGTACAGAGGTTTCTAAGATGTCTGGGGATTCCCACCAACTGGGTTCAGAAAAATTTTCCTGCCGAATGGGAATCTCAATGACAAACTCTGCACCATTTCCTGGGCAAGAGATACAGTACAAAGAGCCACCATGTTTTTCAACCACAATTTGATGGCTAATTGACATCCCTAAGCCTGTTCCTTTACCAGCAGGCTTAGTTGTAAAGAATGGATCAAATACCCGCTTTTGTACTACTTCGGAAATTCCCGGCCCATTATCTGTAATCCGAATAGCAATGCGATCGCCTCCTACAACTTCTGTATGAATCCGAATTATCGGTGATAATTTATGGTCAAAATTCTGCTCATTTGCCATTAACTCTTCCAAAGCGTCAATTGCATTACTGAGTACATTCATAAATACTTGGTTCATTTTGCCAGCAAAGCACTCAACTGGCGGCAAATTCCCATAATCTTTAATCACTTGGATCGTTGGATAGCCTGGTTTCGCCTTCAAGCGATGGTCAATAAGCATCAGCGTACTGTTTAAACCATCGTGGATATTTACTTTTTTGACTTCAGCTTCATCATGACGGGAAAAGTTGCGGAAGGATTGCACGATTTCCTGAATCCGTTGAGTTCCAATTGCCATTGAAGAAACAATTTTAGGTAAATCTAAGCGGATAAACTCCAAGTCTATTTCTTTGGATTTCTTGGCAATCTCTGGCGAGGAATTAGGAAATTGAGTCTGGTAAAGGCTAATGAGGGCTAGCAAGTCTTCAATATAACAACTAGCGTGCTGAAGATTACCATGTATAAAGTTGACTGGATTATTGATTTCGTGTGCTACACCTGCTACTAACTGACCCAGTGTCGCTAATTTTTCTGATTGGATCAGTTTCACTTGAGCCTTTTGCAGATCGTGTAATGCTTGAGAAAGTTCTTTAGTTCTTTCGGATACTCGTTGCTCTAACTCTTGCGTTAACTTCTGTAATGCTAATTCTGCGGACACTCGTTCTTGAATTTCTTGTTGAAGACGTACATTTTGTTTCTCTAAAGCAATACTAATATTTTGTAGTTTCAAATGAATTTGGATACGAGCTAAAGCTTCCGCTTGCTGAAACGGCTTCGTAATATAATCTACAGCACCTAAAGAAAGTCCTTTAACTTTATCTACTGTGTCAGCCAGGGCAGTCATAAAAATGATGGGAATATGTTTTGTTTTAGGATTTGCCTTCAATCTCTTGCAAGTTTCAAATCCATCAATTCCTGGCATCATTACATCTAATAAAATTAGCTCTGGTGGTTCATATTCAATTTGCTTAATTGCGCTTTCACCACTAGTAGCAACCGCTACATCAAATCCCGCATCTGTTAAAGCTTCCGAAAGTACTTCTAAGTTTGTAGGAGTATCATCAACAATTAAAATTAAATTTGTGTCTGAATTCTGCATTATTTTATCTAATTTTTTTGTTAATAAATAGATTTTAGCAAACGCCAGGTAAAATTATTGATTTTTGATATATTTCTCCATAATAGTTTGAATTTTTTCTATTTGAAAGCTTTGCGCTAATTGTTGTAATTCTTGCACAAAAGGTCTAAATTTAGTATCTATTTTTTCAATTTGACTGAGTTGATTTTGTATAGCTTTAATGCGACCTTTTAAAGCTAGTTCATATAATTTTTGTAATTCATCAATTGGAGGTAGTACGACTTCTTGTGTAATTGGTGAATTTGTATCATTATCATCATAAATCCATTCTAATTCTAGATAGGTTTGTAGTTTTTCAAATAGCTCAGATGCTTGCACAGGCTTAGGAAGAAAGTCATCACCGCCTGCATCTAAACTCTTCTGTTTATCAGAGTCGAATACACTTGCGGATGAAACAATTATCTTGAGATGACTCCAATCAGGAGAATTTCGCAAGTGTTGGATCATCTCTAGCCCATTCATTCCTGGCATACTCACATCTGTAATAATTAAATTAGGTATAGATTCAGCTATTTTTTCTAATCCTTCTTGACCATCTTTTGCTTCTACAATTTCAAAACCAATAGGCTCAAGTAGATTCACTAATACAGAGCGATTTTCCCAACGATCGTCAACTACTAAAATTTTGCGTTTTTCACCTTGAAAACTAATAATCGTTCCTTGTTGCGAAACCTTAGATTTATCTGCCCATTCTCTAGATTCAGATATTTCTGCATCAAACCAGAAGATACTACCTTTTTCGGGTTGGCTTTCTACTTCTATAGTTCCGCCCATCATAGCCACAATTTTTTGGCTGATAGCTAAACCTAATCCAGTTCCCTCTGATTGTTTTTTAACGTTACCTACCTGCTCAAATGGTAAAAATATTTTCTCTAATTGCTCGCTAGTCATTCCTACACCAGTATCTTCCACCATAAAGCGAATTTGGTAGGTAGATGATTCATCTTGATAAGCATTTTTGATTTGCTGAATTTTGACTGTAAATGTAACACTACCTTTTTCCGTAAACTTAATAGCATTACCTAATAAATTAATTAAAACTTGGCGTAATCTTTTTTCATCAGCATGGATACCTATTGGAAGTAATCCGTCAGGCTGGTAAACAAAAGATATCCCTTTTTGCTCGGCTTTAATACGACAAATTTCAGAAACTGCTTGGAGGAAAGAAGGAAAATGAAAACTTGTAGGATACAACTCCATTTTCCGAGCTTCTATTTTCGATAGGTCAAGAATATCATTAATCAGAGTTAACAGATGTGAAGCGCATTGATTAATAATATTGATGCCTTTCTGCTGTTTATCTGATAAGCTTTTTGAAGCTTGCAAAATTTGGGCATAACCGAGAATTCCGTTGAGAGGAGTACGTAATTCATGACTCATATTAGCTAGGAATTCGCTTTTAGCACGATTGGCACTATCAGCTAATTCTTTAGCTTCCTTCAATTCCACAGTACGTTCTTCAACGCGCAGTTCTAAATCCTCAAAAGACTCTTTTAATTGAACCGCCATTTGGTTAAACGATTGTGCTAAAACATCTAATTCATCTGCATTTTCTAAATCTAATCTTTGTTTTTGAATACTATTAACTGCTACTTTGCTATCTTGAACCAAACGTAGTGTTCTCTGTGTATCTGCTTCTGCTAGTTTATGACATTCTTCTAGAATAGGTTGTAAACGTTTATTGAGTCTGCGAATAAACAGCGTGACAACTAATGCTAGTACCATACCAGCGCCTAAAGCACACCCAATAGTAATAAATAATACTGGAGTCAAAACAACTGATTTGGGTACTACAGCCAGCATCAACCAGTTTGTTTCTGGAACTCTTTGATATGCCCAGTAAGTACCCTCGGCTTGAATCAAACCAGCTTGATTTTTTCCGATTTTATGCCATATCTTTTTAAGATTGGGTAAATCCTGATATGTTGCTAAGATTTTGGCTTTTGTTGGATCGGGTGGATAAGCGAGAAGATTACCCTTCTCGCTGAAAATTGCGAAATAACTATTTCCCCAACTCGCAGGAACTTTCAGCTCGTTACTGAGGGCAGTTACGTTAATATCTAACCCAGCAACTCCAATTACTTTATGATTATCATTAAATATTGGAGCTGTAACAGTTGTCATAGTGACTCCTGTCCATTGATACGGCTCCAACCAAATAGTTTTTCCTGCTGCTACTGGTAATTGATAATATTCCTTCTCAAGGCAATCAAGGTCAACTTGGCAAACATCACCATATCGAATATGTTCGTATGGAAGTGGTAAAGTCTGACCTATTTGTCCAGGAGCGTTTTGGTCTAGCAAAAAATAAGGCCAATAAGATTGACGATCTGGCACTATTTGGAAGGCAGCTTGACCAAAGCCGAGAGCCATTGTTAAGGATGTTCTTTCCTGGAACATGTCAAAAATCATTTTTTTGTAGGCATCTGGATCTCTAGTACCCATGCGATCCATGCTCTTGACTACAGAAGCTAGATTTAGCATTGATTGTTTCGCCCTACCCAGTTGTCCTTCAATAGACAATACTTTTGTACTAAGATGACCTTGAATCTCTTCTTTAGCACGACTTTCCAAGGCTTGATAAAAGAAGTAGGACATACCACTTAACCCTATCAAAGCACTACTTAAGACATTGGTAAGTAGTGTTGAACCCAGAGACTTGGGTAAGTATCTTTTCATGCTTTTAAAATTGTGTATTGGATGCTGAATAGTTATTTTTTATCTAGGTTCTGGTACTCTCAAATCTCGCAATAGGTCATGTGGAACTGGGGCATGAATGAAGTTACTCTTAATAAAGTAGGAAAAATAAACAGAAAGTAGATCGTCATTGATTGGAAAATCGATAATTGAGCGGTTGATATCAGTACTAATATTGTTCCCAAAATCAAAATCAAATGCACCCAGTAATTCAAAAAAATTGTGATTTTTAAAGATATCTGCTATCGGAGCTAGAATATTTTCTGAGGACTGGCTGGAAATAATAAGTAACTTTTTATACCATTGTTTATAGGAGACCAACTGAAGTGGATAACCCATCCTACTAATTGCATCAACTAGATTTATCCACTCTATAGGTCTGCGATTGACTATATTGAAAGCTTGACCATAAATATTTTGCTGCTGTGACAGACTGACAATCATCTGACTGACATAGTCCACTGGTACTAAGTTCAATACTGCATCTATTTGAGGAGCAATACCCATTTGAATGCAACCTTTAATAATTTTTGTGACTAAGGAATTGGTTTGAGTAATACCTGTTTTGCTATGTCCCATAATATTGCTGGGTCTATATATTGATACAGGTAAACCTCTAGAATAGGCCATCATTACCAACTTCTCAGCAATGTATTTGCTTTGTGCATAACCACTAGAGTAAAATTTGCTGGGACTTATAAAATCTTGTTCTCTATAAGATTTAGTAATATGATTGCTATTGCCTGATGATAAAACATCTACTGTTGAGATAAAATGCACTGGCTTGATTTTAGTCTGGCTAGCTAAACGCAAAACCTCCTGTGTTCCCAAAACATTGACTGTTTTTAGAACTGGGTAGGGATAAATTAAGTTTACCCATGCTCCACAATGGTAAATCATATCAATCTTCTCTGTTAATCTGAAAAACTTTGCAGGTTCTATACCCATCTTTGGCTGACTTAAGTCTCCCAAGACAGGAATTATTCTGCTACTTAGGCTTTCCTCCCAGAGGTGGTAACGTTGTAAACTACTTTTAATTTTGGCTTGACCTTCTTCTATGCTGCTTGAACGGACAAGACAATGAATATCTGCACGAGTTTTATATAGTAGTTCATGCAGAAGAAAAGTTCCTAAAAAACCAGTAGCCCCTGTTAAGAAAAACTGTGGTATGGGATCTGCCAATATATTTTCAGGATAAATAGCTGGGTCTAGAGATAGCTCAGTTTCCATATCATTAAGTGGCTCAAGAGCATTTTTATCAAGTCTTATTGCATTAATAATTTCAATTAAACCTGCTATTGTAGGGTTTTGTAAAAACTTATCTAGAGGGATGTTTAGCTGAAACGCTTCGTTAACTTGAACAATTAGTTTAACGGCGAGAAATGAATATCCGCCTAATTCACAAAAGTTATCATAAACACCAACTTCTTCTATCCCTAGTAGCCGACTCCAAATCTGGGCAATTTGAATTTCTACAACAGTTACAGGTGCAACATAGCTTCCTTCCTGGGTTCGGTTCCATTGAGGAAGAGGTAGCGCGCGACGATCAACCTTGCCGTTAGGAGTCAAGGGTAATTTCTCTAATATGACGAAAGCTGAGGGTAACATATAATCTGGCAACTGCTTTTGTAGAAATTGCCTTAATTCTCTAGAAAAAGGAACTGAAAGCCTTTCAGGACTTGCCAACCCATTGGCAACAATATAAGCAACTAAGCGCTTGTTTCCAGTTGTAGCTTCTCTTGCTACAACTAATGACTCCTGCACATACGGATGTTTTTCTAGTACTGCTTCAACTTCACCAGGTTCAATTCGGAAGCCACGAATCTTTACTTGTTGATCGATTCGACCTAAATATTCAATATTGCCGTCTGGTAAATAACGAGCTAAATCACCTGTTTTATACAACCGCTCATCAGGGTTTGCGGAGAATGGATTATTGATGAACTTTTGTGCCGTCAGATTGGGATCGTTGAGATAGCCTCTTGCTAGACTGATGCCAGCAATATATAGTTCACCAGTAGCACCTACTGGAACAGCTTTTAATTGAGAATCTAGCAGATAAATTTGAGTGTTAGAAATTGGACGACCAATCGGCGGTAACAATTGCCAATCTTTAGGAGCGCCTACCAGCTTATAAGCAGTTACCACATGAGTCTCAGAAGGCCCATAGTGGTTATATAGAGTGCAATTAGGCAATTGATTAAACCAATTACATATTGCTTCAGTGATACGGAGTTGTTCGCCTGCTGTAATCACTTCTCGCAAACTTGCAGGTGCTATACCTCTAGACGCAGCAACATCTGCTAGATGTTGAAGTGCTACAAAGGGTACAAACAAACGCTCAATTCTAGCTTCATCGAGTAATTGCAATAAACATATCGTGTCGCGTCTGGTCTTTTCAGAGATCATCACAAGGATGCCTCCTGTTCCTAAAGTTGAAAAGATTTCTTGGAAAGAAACATCAAAACTGATAGGGGCAAACTGTAGCGTTTTTGCGCCCAAAGAGACAACTGATGTTTGAAATTGCCATTCTAGTAGATTAACTAGAGAGCAGTGGGTCATAGACACAGCTTTAGGTGTACCAGTGGAACCGGAGGTATGGATGACGTAGGCCAAATGGTCAGGAATGGTTTCACCAACAGGGTTAGTAATGCTGTATTTAGAGATTAATTCTCCATCAGTATCTAAACAGATAATGTTTGTCTGATATTTAGGCAAACTATTTATTAGATTACTTTCAGTAATCAGAATAGGTACTTGAGCATTTTCTAGCATGAAACGCAGGCGGTCTACTGGATAAGAGGAATCTATAGGTAGGTATGCTCCTCCTGCCTTTAGTATTCCTAACAGCGCAATTACCATATCTAGCGATCGCTCTATACAAACCCCTACTACAGTCTCTGGTTTTACCCCTAGAGTTCTTAGATAGTGTGCTAATTGATTAGCTTTTTGATTCAGCTGTTGATATGTCAGTTGCTCATTTTCAAAAACGACTGCTACAGCATCAGGGGTTTGTGATACTTGAAGTTCCACTAGTTGATGAATGGAAACATTTTTTACATTACGAAGCATGGATTTTTCCATATAACCAAATGTTGAACTGGAAATACTCAGAGTAATCAGCAGTAACCTTTTCAAGTCTGTGGCAGTGCATCCCTTAATTGTTTTCAGTACAGAGAATTTTTTTATTAGGCTACTTTGTATTATTTTTGACTTTGTTTATCGGTAATAATTTAAATACATCAATCAAAATAAAGAAAAAATCAATGTATGAATCATAGTATTACTAACTGGAATTAATAGCTTGAGTAATCTCACTAGATGCGGCGCAAACTAGCTTAGATACTATGGATATGAGATTTTGTGATAATTTTTCAGTGATTTTACGATTAAGAAAAAAGTGGTTTTCAAAAATCACTTAAAGTTTTTACTAGAATATTTAAAATCTTTATATTGAAGAATTCAAAAAAATGCCTGCAATTAAACTTCATGAAAATATTGTTGATAAATACAAAAAAATTATGTAAAACCTGATCTTATAACCAGGAATAATTTTCCCTATTTTTCACACCCTCTCCCTGGGGAAGTGAGTGAGTAATAGTTTATGGTGTGAGGCATTATCAAAAAGTCCTGGGGATTAGGGAGAAGGTATTTGGCAAAAATGTTTGAAAACTGCATAATTCTCAATTTTTACTGATTGAGAAGGTTTTTTTCAGCAATTTATCAATGATAAAGCCATGACTACTATTCTCAGAAGAGGCGAAAGCGGTAACCAGTGGGATCGTTTCTGTCAATGGATTACTAGCATTGAAAATCGGCTTTATATCGGCTGGTTTGGTGTATTAATGATTCCTACTTTGTTAACTGCAACAATTTGTTTCGTTATTGCCTTTATTGCGGCACCACCTGTGGATATTGACGGGATTCGCGAACCTGTCTCTGGTTCTTTGCTCTACGGTAATAATATTATTTCTGGTGCTGTTGTACCTACATCCAATGCGATTGGGTTGCATTTCTACCCACTTTGGGAAGCGGCTTCGATGGATGAGTGGCTATATAATGGCGGCCCTTATCAACTGATTGTTTTGCATTTTTTGATTGGCATCTTTTGTTGGTTGGGTCGGCAATGGGAGTTAAGCTATCGTCTGGGTATGCGTCCGTGGATTTGCGTGGCTTACTCAGCACCTGTAGCGGCTGCGACTTCTGTATTCTTAATTTACCCAATTGGTCAAGGTAGTTTTTCTGATGGGATGCCTTTAGGTATCAGTGGTACCTTTAACTTCATGCTTGTCTTCCAAGCAGAACATAACATTCTGTTCCACCCCTTCCACATGTTAGGGGTAGCAGGTGTATTCGGCGGTTCGTTATTCTGCGCGATGCATGGTTCCTTGGTATCTTCCTCTCTAGTTAGGGAAACAACTGAAGTTGAATCGATTAACTATGGCTATAGATTTGGGCAAGAACAAGAAACCTACAGCATTGTCGCGGCTCATGGTTACTTTGGACGTTTAATTTGGCAATATGCCAGCTTTAATAATTCTCGTTCTTTGCACTTTTTCTTGGCGGCTTGGCCTGTAGTTTGTATCTGGTTGACGGCTTTGGGTATCAGTACGATGGCATTTAATTTGAATGGTTTTAACTTTAACCAATCAGTGCTTGATTCTCAAGGTCGTACAGTTGCTACTTGGGCTGATGTGGTGAACCGTGCCAATTTAGGGATTGAAGTGATGCACGAACGCAATGCGCATAACTTCCCCCTAGATTTGGCTAGCGGTGAGGTAATACCTGTGGCTTTTGTAGATGCTGAGATTCAAGGTTAATCTTCGGTTAATATAATTTAACGGCGCTCTCTGATTAGAGGGCGCTTTTTTCGTGGAATCACAGATGCAGTCAGAGCAAGGAACGCTGTAGGCACAGGAATTACTCGGATGATGCTGAGTGATGAATAATCTGGGACAGCGATCGCATCTGGTGTCGCTGAGTACATTTCGGAAATTGTAACTGGCTTAGATTGATAAAATATGACATTTGCTATTTCAAAGGATTTTTAATCAACAATTCAATATAAGATGTGAAATTTAAATTCTCAAATCACAATGACCAACCTCACTCCTAATTCTAGTTTTAGTTTGACACTCCGCTTGCAGATTCCCAATCGTGTGGGGATGCTGGCTTCTGTTACCCAGGCGATCGCTGCTAATGGGGGACTATTAGGACAAATTGATTTAATCGAGCAAAGCCGCAAAGAGTCTACCCGCGATATTACTGTGGATGCAGCTAGCACTGAACACGCGGAAACTATTGTGCAAGCGGTAAAAGCATTACCTCACATTCAAATTGTGAATGTGTACGATCGCACTTTTAATTTACATCGTGGCGGTAAAATCAGCATTGCTAGCCGCATTCCCCTCAGAAGTGTTTCCGATTTAGCTATGGCTTACACTCCAGGGGTGGGGCGGATTTGTACAGCGATCGCCCAAAATCCTGAGGAAGTCTATAACTTAACCATCAAAAAGAATACGGTGGCCATTGTTACTGATGGTAGCGCTGTCTTGGGCTTGGGAAATTTGGGGCCAGATGCGGCTTTACCAGTAATGGAAGGTAAAGCGATGCTGTTTAAAGAATTCGCGGGTATCGATGCTTTCCCTATCTGCTTGGCAACCCAAGATACAGATGAGATTGTCCGTACAGTGAAAAATATTGCGCCGGTGTTTGGCGGTGTAAATTTGGAAGATATCGCCGCCCCGCGCTGTTTTGAAATTGAAGCGAGACTGCGGCGAGAATTAAATATCCCCGTATTTCATGATGACCAGCATGGTACAGCAATTGTCACCCTCGCAGCGTTATTTAATGCGTTGAAACTGGTTAACAAGTCACTTGCAGAAGTGCGGATTGTGATTAACGGTGCTGGGGCGGCGGGAGTAGCGATCGCGCGATTACTGCGTAAAGCTGGGGCTGAAAAAATTTGGATGTGCGATTCCAAAGGTATTCTCTCTCTGAGTCGGACTGACTTAACAGAGGAAAAGCGGGAATTTGCAGTTAAGGCTCAAGGTACCCTAGCTGGTGCTTTGCAAGGCGCAGATGTGTTTATTGGTGTGAGTGTACCCGGAGTTTTGACTCCAGAGATGTTGCAAGCAATGGCGAAAGATGCGATCGTGTTTGCAATGGCAAATCCGATCCCGGAAATTCAGCCGGAGCTAGTGACTAAAAATGTGGCGGTGATGGCGACTGGGCGTAGCGATTACCCGAATCAAATTAATAACGTGCTGGCTTTTCCGGGAGTCTTTCGTGGTGCCTTAGATTGTCAAGCACCGACAATTACCGCCACAATGTATTTAGAAGCGGCGAGTGCGATCGCGTCTTTAGTTAAGCCGGCAGATTTGGATCGGGAACATATTATTCCTTCAGTATTTGACGATCGCGTTGTCACTGCTGTATCTGCGGCGGTACAACAAGCAGCCCGTTTAGAAGGGATTGCGCAGAGTTGATTAATCAGGGGATGGGATGATTAGCCCATCCCCAAATGTTTATTCTGCGTTTACAAATTCTAAGTAGCTGTTACTGAGTTCTTTGACTGCTGCGTCGTAAAACTGCTTACCATGTTCTGGGGTAGCTAAGGCGGGATTGGAACCCATACGTCCATCTGGGTAATGCAGGCGAAAATCGGCTGCACTGTAAATTCTGTGTCCTTTGGCGACTTCTGGTGAGAGGGGTGCTTGCTTGATGGCTTCGGGATATACGAATTGGGTAACGGCTACTTCGCTAGGAGTGGCATGGGAGCCTTCTTGATCGCCGTATAATTCTTTAGCGAGTTTATATACTGAACTGCACATAAACCAGTTAGCAACTTGACATTGCACCTGATGTGCATTATGGATATGTAAGTCTTCTAAATGGGCGTAGGTTTCAGAGAAAGCGGCTTTGAGGGTGGCGATGTTACCGCCATGTCCGTTGATAAAGTAGAATTTGCGAAAACCTGCTTTACTCAAACAAGTGACATAATCTCGTACTACTTGAATTAAAGTACTGGGACGCAGACTTATAGTACCAGGGAAAGCGGTGTGATGTAGTGCCATGCCTACATTGATTGTCGGCCCTACCATAGCTTGAGTGGCTTCACCCACACCACGCGCGATCGCTTCTGCACAAATAGCATCTGTACCAATTAATCCGGTGGGGCCATGTTGTTCTGTGGAACCAATCGGCAGAATAATACCTGTAGACTGCTGTAAATAAGTTTCAACTTCAGGCCAGGTACTTAAATGTAGTAGCATTTTTAATTAACGTCCTCATCAAAATTGCTGTGGAAAGAAACATTGTTCTACTAAGTAGGATTGTGAATAATTAGCCTTCCACTAACATGATTGTCAATAACCCCACCTTACTTCGTTGAAGGTGGGGCTTGTAAGAACCAAATCTTACGTGTTTGACTAGCCCACTGAGGCACAACTTGGTACGCACTTCCGAATACTTCCCCAGTTCGGAGTATCTGCAAGACTATTTGGTTAGTCGTTGGGAAAGCCAAGCCATCTTAGTTGTGCTGGGCGAGGGGACTTAATACTTTACTCGGAGGTTTATCACCATGTTACGAGTACCAGTTTTATCGCCGTCAGGCAATCTATTAATGCCAACAAAAGCTAGTCGTGCTAGACGCTGGTTAAAAGAAGGGAAAGCGCGAGTTATATATAACGACCTTGGCATTTTTCAGATTCAACTAATTAGCTGCCCTAAAACTCAGAACACACAAGCTATTGCAGTTGGCATCGACCCTGGAAAGCTATACGCGGGTATTGGAGTGCAGTCTGCCAAATTTACTTTGTGGTTGGCTCATTTACATCTGCCATTCAAGACAGTTAAAGACCGCATGGAGCAACGCGCCATGATGCGGAGAGGACGTAGAGGCAGACGGATTAACCGCTCTATTGCGTTCAGTAAACGCGCCCATCGTCAAAAACGATTTGACAACCGTCGTCAATGGAAACTACCTCCAAGCATCCGGGCTAACCGCGAATTGGAATTACGAATCGTTGACGAATTATCGCTGATTTATCCCATTACCACAATTGCCTACGAAATAGTAAAAGCGCGTGGTGGCAAGGGATTTAGCCCTGTTATGGTTGGTCAAAAATGGCAATTAAAGAATCTGGCAGCTTATGCCAAGGTTAAAGAGGTTGAGGGTTGGCAGACCGCAAACATCAGACAGCAACTAGGATTGTGCAAACAAAAACATTCTAAGGGTGACGCAATCCCTGCAACTCATGCTGTAGACGGCGTTGCTTTAGCTTGTAGCACTTTCATCCAGTACGGCATGATTAACCGTCAAACAATGGGGTGGAGTGAGAAAGTACAAATCACGCCTGCGACCTTTACCATAATTCGCCGTCCCCCGGTATCGCGTCGCCAACTTCACCTTATGGTTCCAGCAAAGGGTGGAACTAGGAGAAAGTACGGTGGTACTGTAACTCGTCATGAATTCAGGAAAGGCGACTACGTTCAAGCCACTCAAGGGAACAAAGTCTATTTTGGTTGGGTGAGTGGCGATACCGAAAAACAAGTTTCCGTAAGTGATGCTTCTTGGAAGCGTCTTGGACAATTCACTGCCAAGAAAGTCCAGTTGGTTCAGCGAAGCACGGGATTAATCGTGCTGCCAACTAGGAAAATGTCAAGCTTGATGGCATCGAACCATCAAGTTTGACCCACTATCCCTCCCCACCCTGCTTCGCTGAGGGTGGGGCCTCTCGTGGAAAATTTGATGAGAATTGATGAATTTTAAGTACTGCTTGGTATAAGTGGGGAATTTTGTTAAACGCAGAGTCACGCGGAGGTTTACGCAAAGTTACGCTGAGTGTTTCTCTGGCGTTGCTATAAATTAATGAAATGGTGTATTTAGGATAAGAAGATGTGGGTTTTGAATTTGTGAGGAGATGAAGGCTAGTACATCACGGCGTAAATAAACATGCCATTCAAAATTAGCGAAATGCTTACTGTGTCTTAATTTTGAATTCCGGCTTGCGGTACTAGTAGTGTGATTTTGTGTTTAGTCAAAGTAATAATGCTTTTTGACATCGCTGATGATTTCCCAGGTACAGGACATTCCAGCTGGAAAGGTGACTAAATCTCCTTTACCCATTTGCACTGGTTGTCCGTTATCAGGTGTCACAATGACATCACCTGTCAAGAAGTAGCAAGTTTCTTGAGTATCATAAGTCCAAGGGAATTTGGACACTTCTTTTTCCCATATACCCCAGTTTGCTACTCCTAACTGTTGAAGGCGTTCTTGACTTGGTTGATGCTCAATTTTAATTTCCATGCGGCTATCTATCTAGTTTTAGCAATAAGATTGGATATCTTCTCCACATTTATCTACTAAATAGCATAGAGCGCGAAAACGCAAGCCAACAAATTGATCGTATAGGGGATTGAGCTTGCACATGGGGGGAATGTGGGCGATTTTGCGACCAAATACTACAACATCACGCTCAAAGGGACATTGAGCCGGAATTAGTTTAGCAATAAATTTGGCTAATTTTGGGTTTTGAATTTCTAGATTATCCAACCATTGACGTATTGGTTGCAATAAATCAAATTTTGGTTGTTCCGCGTTGCTAATGGGGCTAATAAAGGCGGAGAAAATAATAGGTTGATTAGTTGTTTTAATCATATTTATGAGTCACTTTTTTTGTTGTAGATGAACCAATAAGCAAGAGAAATTGTAGCTAGAAGTTCTAACTAGGTAATTTGATATTGTCCTTGGCAATAGAAATGCTGCAAGTACAACCAGCTACTTGGCGAGATAGCTGCTAGCAAATAGTGCAACTAATCATTATTTAAACGCACCATTCACTGGAGAACTGTCCAGTTAAATACAAAATAACAAAGAAATTATAAAGCTGGTATAGTTTAAAGTTATTGATTACTTATATTCTCCATACCAAACTTATATATTAAGTCTAAATCTCTAGTTAAGAAAATGCATAGTATCCTGAGATGGACTTATATCTATACAAGCGATGTTTTCCTCTTACTCTAGCCAGATTTCCTGGGGATTAGGCTAGATAATTCATCAGTTCTTAGCAGGCAAATATCTGGTTATTTGTTATCTTTATTACAAAACTTAATATAAAATTTATCTGGGGTACTAGTAAATAGACTTTTGCTTAGTTCTAGCTCATATAAGCTCATATAATACTTGGAATTAGGTAAGGGTATTCGGTTCAAAAAGTACATTTCTGTAACCATTAGGTTGTAGCTTGTGGAGTGATATTTTCTCAGTGTATACGGAGGTGAAAGTCAGAAGATGCAATGGAATAGATCCCCAGCTTTTTGAATCAGTCGGGGATCGTGCAGCTAGTTGAGGTGTGACTGCCGACTAATCTATAAATAATTGAAAAATTCAGTGGGAACTAGTCTTAATTCGCCGGATGTAAAGCGCTCAATGTTAATCCAGAGTGCGCGGTGGTGATGGTTTTCTGATTCAGAGAAGATTAAACTATCTAACTGATAAAATTTAGGGTCAACAAAATCGCATTGATAAAGTTGAATGATTTCATGTCCTTGTCTACCGTTGAAGATAAAAATATTTTCTAAACAACCTAAATAGTGAATATTAGTTAATTCTGCTTGAATTTCTTCTTGGAATTCTCGTTGTAAGGCTAAAATGCTAGGCTCGCCAAAGTCCACACCGCCTCCCAACGCGCGATAAAATGTAGATTGCTTTACAGGGTCGTAGCCTTCGGAGACAAAGATACGATCGCCATCTCGGATTAGTCCTAAGGCTAATACCCTGATTTCCCCTGATTTGCCCATTTTAGTCTCTTAATTAACTAATTATCGTAGATAGAGTAAGCCCGGCTATCACTATCTTCGACGGGCCAATCTTCGTTTTCACCGCCAATATACAATGCTTCAATAGTCACATATTCTTCACTAAGTTGGGTGAGGGCGTTAATTAAGATATCTATTGCGATCGCATCACTGGTTCCCAAATCAAACCAGCAACGCCCCCATTCACCTTCATACTCAAATTCACCCATATTATGCATTAGCGCTAGTAAGCTTTTGTCATAACCTTGGGCGTCATAATTCATGTAGCTGATTTCTAACCCGGTTTCCTGTACCTGAAGATTTTCGGCGTTAAATGCACCTAATTTACCCAGATAAAACCAGGAATTGAAAACTTCTTCTACATATTGTCTTTCTCGTGCTGAGGGAATAGTGGTGAATCTCAGCCAAATCCAAACATCAAAAGGATTAAATTCGCGAAATTGGATGTGCATTATCGGTATATATCTCCATCATCTGAAAATAAGCATAGCAGGTGAGGGGCATGGGGCATTGGGCATCCCTTCGGCTTCGCTCAGGGCGAGTGGGCATTGGGCATGGGCGATAAGAGGAATGAGGGTGACAACTTACAACTGTACGGGCGGGTTCACGGATATCTTCGCCGATCAACGATGATCTAAATAAACCCGCCCCTACTGACAACTGACAACTGACAACTGACAACTGACTAACCCAAACTTTTGAGGGTATCGTTGGCGCGGCTGCGTTCGGATTGGATTTGTTTGACTAAATCGGCGGGGAGTTGGGATTTTTTGCCTAAGGCTATGTCAAAATTGGCGATCGCATCTTGGAGTAGTTGACGACTGTTTTGTTGTCTTCCTTGTTCGTGGAGAATTTGCGCTTTTAGGTAATATACCTCTGGATTATCTGCTGTGGCTTTTACGGCACGATTGGCATAATCTAAGGCTTGGGAGTAATTTTTTAAGTCGCGGTAAGCAATGGCGATACCCCGATCTACTAAATACTGGGGTGCAGCATTTTTTTCTAGGCGTTGAATGGCTTCGTCTGGGTTAGTAAATGGGAGATTTACTGCTAACAGTAAATCCATATAGCCTTTAATGAGGTTCAATTCTGGATCGTTGGCAGAAATGGCTTCAGCTTTATCTAAATATTGATAGACTTGTCGCAGCTTACCTAAAGCTTGAGCCGCACCACCTGCACCTTCACGGGTAATAATTACTGCTCCCTCTAAAAAAGTGCCAACGGCTGTGTATAAATTACCGCGTAATGGATCGGTGGCAATTAATTTTTGTCCAGCTTCCAGGGTTTTTGTACTGTATGTAGCTAATGTAGCCACATCGTTATTGGTATAAGCTAAAGATGCCCGCATAGCATAGGCTAAGGGTTCGTTAGGTTCATTAGCTAGGGCTTGTTTGAGGTAATTTTCTGCTTCGGGATAGTTACCTTTTTGAAAAACTGCTCTAAAAGCTGCTTCTGTTTTGTCACCAATGGCGCGAGGGTTATTATCGCGGAAGGGATCGCCAGCAAAAGCCGGATTCATCGCCAGATGAAATGCGATCGCGGCGCTGAAAGTTGCTTGAGCCAAGCTGGTGATTCTCGCCAGTATGATTGATTGAGGAGCCGAAAGCCATTTAGTCATTTTCACCCTCAGAATAATTGCGGTTACTGTTTTGTTTTTCTAGTTGCTTATGTCACTTAGAATGCGAACAAATCTTTTTCTTAACCTTCTGCCTTTCTTAGCCAAAATTGCCTACAGAGATCGACTTTTGTAATTGTTGCAGGTTCCCTATAGCTTGTAACCATTGCTTGGGCGTAAGTCTGGCACAATGGAAAAGTTGGGCATTGGGCATTGGGCATTGGGCATGGGGAATGAATTATTCAAGCCTAAAGTTTAAAGCTCAAAGCTTAAAGCGGTAGGGTGCTGTGCTTTTCCACTCATCAAAGGATTGAGTATCTCGCCGGTTTCAATCAAGGATTCTAGCTGTTAGATTAAGGTTGGAAAGCAGGTTAGACTTATAAATTTTTGCGGAATTTTTGAGAATTTCCTGAATGCTCTTGTTGTAGTTAAGCCTAGTTGATTCAGTATATTCGGCAACTCTTTGGTAATTTTAACAAATGCTCTATCTTAGAAATCTGGTTTATCATCCCACAGCCTGCCCAACAGCGATTCTGAAAACAATTAACTTAGAATTAGCACCGCAACAGCTAGGTTTGATTATTGGGCCTAGTGGTTCTGGTAAAAGTACTTTATTAGAAATTTTATCTGGATTAGCTGAACCTACTTCTGGCGCAGTCTTCTGGCGCGAACAAGAATTGATTGCCGAACAGTTGCAACAATTGGCGGGGTTAGTCTTTCAGTTTCCCGAACGACATTTCTGTGGTGGTTCGATTTTAGAAGAATTACGCTTAGGACATCCGGAATTAGGCTCAGAGCGAGTGAGAGATGCGCTGAGTGAGGTAGGATTAGAGCATTTATCGCTATCTACACAACCCCATGCCTTGAGTGGGGGACAACAGCGACGTTTAGCTTTGGCGGTACAGTTAATTCGTCAGCCAAATTTACTATTACTCGATGAACCGACAGCCGGCTTGGATTGGTCAATGCGTCGTCAGTTAGTAAACTTATTAGCGAAACTGAAACAAGATTGGACTTTGTTAGTAGTCACCCATGATGCGGGGGATATGTTAGCGATCGCAGATTGTTGTTGGACACTGAATCATGGTGAACTAAAATCAGTCGATCCAATGGTATTGAAGGCGAAAGTGCAAGAACCACAACCTGCGGTGTAATTGGTTGATGGTTGACTGTTGACAGTTGACTGTTGACAGTTGACTGTTAACTAATGACCAATGACAAATGACCAATGACAAATGACAAATGACAATTTCCTAGAAATCTGGCAAGAAACTCTAAATTGGCAACCTAGTGCGCAGCAGCAATTAAAATTTCAGCAGCTTTATGAATTAATTCTCGAAGGGAATCGTCAGTTAAATTTAACTCGCATTACTGAACCGCAGGAGTTTTGGGAAAAGCATTTGTGGGATTCGCTGCGGGGAATTGTCTTAGAACAGCAATTTATTACTTCTGTTGATGAGGATGCATCTGTGATTGATATTGGCACGGGTGCAGGGTTTCCGGGTATTCCCATAGCGATCGCAGCGCCTAATTGGCAAGTTACACTGTTGGATTCGACGCGGAAGAAGATTAATTTTATTGACAAAGTCTTGACTGAATTAGCTTTAGATAATGCGAAAACTCTGGTAGGGAGAGTCGAAGAAATCGGCCAGGAAATTCAGCATCGCCAAAGTTATGATGTGGCTGTAATTCGTGCTGTGGGATCGCCATCTGCTTGTGCGGAATATACTTTACCATTGCTGAAGCGTGGCGGTTTAGCGGTGATTTATCGTGGTAATTGGATTGAGAAAGAAACCGCAGCTTTAAAAAAGGCAGTGAGTCAGTTAGGTGGTAAGGTAGAAGCGATCGCGCAATTTACCACGCCTTTAAGTCAAAGCATTCGCCATTGTGTGTACTTGCGCAAGATAGCCGCGACTCCTGCTAATTTTCCTCGCGCTGTTGGCGTACCGACACAAAAGCCGCTTTAAAATCATTCAAAATTCAATACACAGGCGTAAAATCCCTCGCTTATCCCGAAATATCGCCGTCACCCTACAAGGGTGCGGCTAATGAAACAAAGCCCACGGAGGTGGGCTTCGTAATGTTAGCCCCAGGCTTCTAGCCTGCGGGCGTTAATTCGGGTATGGGAGAGAATTTTTGGCTCTAAATTGAGCGATCGCAGTAACATTGAAATCTAACACAAGGGCGGGGAAACCCCGCCCCTACCAGAATCTTATTGAGATTACGTACAAAACCTCTCAAACTCTCATTCCTCTGTGGACTCTGCGTCCTCTGCGGTTTATTTATCCATTATTCTCATGTAAGTCCCATTACAAATTACTTAAATCTTGCGCATGACCGCAATGTTTACAATGCGGTAAGTGTTTGTAGGTTAACTCGTGACAATTTGGGCACTCCATATATTGGTAATAACCGCAGTGGGGACAATGGCGATCGCCACGGCGAATTTTCTTAGCGCAGTTGATACAGCGCGAGTTTTGGACTCGATTGGCTGCTTGTAATTTTGGGTTAAAAACAAATTGCTGAAAGAACTTGATAATGAGAAATCCTACCAGGGGAATCAGCAAGATGTAAATGTAACTGATGAGGAATAATAAGCCGCCAAAAATCGCGTTAATGATATCAAACAGGAATGTAAATAATGCACCTACTTGCAGAAATTCAAATATCTTGAGAATTAAGGGAATAAAAAAGATAATTAATAAATGCCAGCTAATTAAGGCAATTAATCCATATCTGCGGCGTTGTGCATAGCTGTGAACTAAGAACGCAATCAGAATTAGTGGCAGTAAAAAGAAAGATTGGAAACTTAGTTGAATGCTAGGATACCAAAAAGCTGCTTGCTTGTAGCCTTTTTCAACTTCAGCGAATTTATTCTCATCTTTGAGGAAAGCTAGATAACTAACACTCTCAGCTTTCGCTAATAATTGATTTTTGAGATTAGTAATTTCAGCTTTCAGCGTTGCAATTTGGCGGTTGTTTGCTTCTAAATTCTGTTTAGCTTTTTCTGCAGATACTTCATTAATTGACTGTGCAGAAGACTGTCCGGCAATTTTATCTAATAGTGTGGAGTCATATTGGGCGCGAATGTTCCGATTTTTTTGCTCTAGATTACTGATTTTATTTTGCTGTCCATCGATGGTTTTAATAATTTGTTGATTGGCAGAATTTTTTACCTTATCTTTGACATCAGCGTACTGTAAGCAAGTCGGAGAAACTTTACCTAAATGTCCGGTTTCAGCTTGTTGATAAATTTGCTGAAAACTCGGCTGATTTAAATTGTATGGTAATGCTGTACGAATAATTTCATAGTCTTTACTTTGATTAGTTTTCGTGCGGTAATTTTGCCATTCAGAATAACATGGGTAAGTTTGAGCGGGGCTGAGATGCCATCTACTGATATCATCTAACCCTGTAAAGACATTAACTAAGATAAAAATATCAATCAAGATAATAACAATCAAACTGACTGTATTTAAAGGTTGGTTGTTGATTGTTCTTGATTTACGAAATATTTGATTGAATAGACGGCGAATTCTGGCGAACATTTTATTTTTTTACATAAATAATAGATAAATTAGTAGCCAGTACTTGATTCCTGACTACTAATTTATGAGAACTTCAGCAATAAACGAATGTTATTTATTTAACAGAAGCTTGTCAATGCTCTGTTGTTACAGTTTGCCAACTATACCAATGTCTGACTGCTAGCCAAACGGCTGAAAGTAGCCCAGCTAGGCTGAGTGTTAGTCCGCTATATGGTACTAATAATCCCAATACTGGTATGACAGCGCCAGCAATTGTACATAGGATCGCAGCTAGGGAAGCACGACGGTTTCCTCCCAATCCCCACATTAAGCTGAGTAAGATGAGGGAAATCATTGTCCAAACTAACACAGGACTAATTAAGCGTCCTAAATAGGTGAGAGTCAATATACAAGCAAAGAATATTCCGGCGGCGATCGCTACATTTTTTAAACTCATTGGTAGCGATAAATAAAGCAAGATAATCCACCAAATAAATACGGCTGGCGCTAGCAATAATAAACGCGGGATAATCCCTGTATTGCGAACTGGTTCAGTGTTGGTAAATACACCAAAGGGATTTTTTACAGATACATTATCATCAAATACCCAAGTAAATACAGTGCTACCTTTTTCGGTTTTCTTATTAGTAGGTGCGATGCCACTAGCAAAATTAACTGGGCTAAAGTCGGCAATTGTAGTTAAACGAAACTTAGATAATAACTGTCCAGAAGCATTATAAACCCAACGCGGCCCCCCTTGGGCTTGATAGGTAACTTTTAAGGTTGTTTCTGCACCTGGTTCTAAACGAAAGGGAAAACCATAATCGCCAGGATTTTTTTGTGGTAATTGGGTTCCGTCTCGCTCTACTTTATATCTAGCTAGTAATGAGTAACCATTAGGCGGTGGTGCTTCAAAGAAAAAGCTATTAATATCTGTGAGTGGATTATTTACTTTATATTCAGCAGTGTAATCTACTTTATAAATAGAACTGCGTCCTTTCACATCTACATCTTGATTTAGCTTTACTTGAATTTGCGAGCCAGCTAATGTTAAATAGCGATTTACTTGTTGAGTATCGTTAACTTTAACTATTTTATCTTTAACTGTAGTTGTATAAGTGTATGGTTCTTTGACTACGTAGCGTATTTGTGGCGCTGTTTGTTCTAGTTTATCGCCAGCAACGGTTTCTGCAATTTGCGCAACTCTGGCTTGTTCCCAATGATGGTAACGATTGCTTAATGTGGAACAGAGAAAAAATCCGGGAATTAAGAGTATGATAATTAAGGCTAAATGCTGTAGTCCCTTGAGAATTTGTGCGTAGTTAATCGCCCATTCATTGAAGAAAACTGTTTGTGCTGTGGGATGTCGGCGTAAGGAGAAACTGATAAGTGCGATCGCTATTCCTAAGGCTATGACTAAAAATACAATTAAGAGCGAACCTTTAAGGGCTTGCGTACCAAATTGTATCAGCTCTTGCGGATGCGTTAAATCGGGTAATCCGGGGATACCTTGAGCAGAAGGATTCATTGATGAGTATTTGGATACTTTATATCACCAGACAGATGTATTCTGGTAAAAGTTTCTCCTAAATGTGACGATTTATATACGATAAGGTATGTGGTAGGGTTTGTTATTGCTGAGGGTACGTACTTTAATCTTGATGGTGCGTCGGTGCGTTGCGCTGCGCGACAACACACCCTACATTGACTTAATTTGTATTTCCTTGGCGTACTTGGCGTCTTTTCTGCGAGACGCTGCGCGTTCACGTAGTGTCTCGTAGAGAAGGCGGTTCATTTATTCAAATTACCTGCATCTCAGCAGAGAATTTATATAAAAAATTCCATTAAAAATAGGGGTAATTCTACAATTGAGAATTACCCCTATATTGATAAATATAACTGTATTTGCTTGTTGTTTATTCGCCCTAGTCGCCATCTTTGATTGACATACCGATGATGGAAAAAAGTGTTCTCTCTCACATAACGCACCTTGTGGATTAAAGAATTACTAATTAGACAATCAAGCTTTAGATACTGGTTTTAAAAATAGCCAAGCTACAAAAAATGTCGCAGCTGTGAATAGTTGCGTTAAATCTAAAGCTGATAAATAACCATCTGCAAAGGATGCAATACTGCGATCGGTAATTCCAAATACCCAAGATGAAAGGCCAAATAGCCAAATTCCATTCTTAAAGTATCCTAGAGCATCTTTAGAGTCTGATGTCTTTTGCTCTTCCATGTTCTTCTACTCCGTTGGTGAAGAATTTGTTGTTTCACCTGAACGGTGAATCTATATCTATATTAATAAATATTTCAGGCTATTGACTAAACTGCCAAAAGACACATATCCAATCTTTGACATTCCTCCTCATGGCCTTTTTATGGCGAAAGTGTGGCAAATGCTTGAGTCATCAGGCTTGTCAAGGCTGGAAGGGTGTAAAATTATTACAATATTTCTACAATAACTATATAAAAATTTAAATTTCTTAAGAAAACATGCCTCAACAGATAGATGTGTCAGAGAAAAGATTAGCGATGCAGCAAGTACGCAAGATATAGATAGCTGTTGCTTGCTTTCTTCATCTCTCAACTTTCAGAGTTCTGTCTTTAGATACTGAGCGCCTGCAGACAGAACTTAGTTAAATCAAAGAAGCGCCAAGATTTGAGCAATGACATCAATGACTGCAATCCAGTACCAAAATTTACCGCATTTTCCCCAAGCACAAGGTTTTGTACCAGAGTTAGGGCTGGTTTGCATTACCTTTGATAAACAAGTGCGTTTTCGGACGATGACGCGCACGCACTATTTAAAACTGACAAAGGAAGAACAAAAAAACGCGCTGAGAGAACTTTATCAAAATAATTTGCAGCGCTTGCATGATGCATTATCTTTTTGCGAGGAAAACAAGATTCGCTTGTATCGCATGTCTTCGGCGTTGTTTCCTCTCAGCGATATGGAAGATGAAATTGGCGCGCAGATTTTAGAAGAAATGAGTGCTGATTTAGGCAAAATTGGCGATCGCGCACAATCTTTAAATATTCGCATGGTGCTGCATCCCGATCAATTTGTCGTCTTGAGTTCTGATTCACCGCAAGTGTTACAAACTAGTATCAAAATTTTAGAACGACATGCCCGCACGTTAGATTTATTAAACTTACCGCGATCGCCTTTTTCGTTGATGAATATTCATGGCGGTAAATCGCAACGGATAGAACAACTGGTAAAGGTAATCTCGGAATTACCTCAAGCCATTAAAAGCCGCCTTACTTTTGAGAATGACGAATACGCCTACAGCGCTAGCGAGATTTTAACAGTCTGCAAGCAAGCTGGCGTACCAATGGTTTTTGATGCGCACCATCATGTTTGTCACGAAAATCTCGATAGTTACGACGATCCTAGTGTGGCTGAGATGTTTTACGCTGCTAGAGAAACCTGGGAAAATCCAGATTGGCAATTAGTCCATATTTCCAACGGTGAGACTGCTTTTAGAGATAGAAAGCACAGCGATATGATATCCGCTATGCCTACTGTTTATTATCAAGCACCTTGGATTGAAGTTGAAGCCAAACACAAAGAAGTAGCGATCGCTAATTTGCGCTCATGGTGGTTAATAGAGAATAATCACAAATGAGTAGTTTGTTCACAGGACAGTTTCACGGGGAATTGTCCTGGTCTTGGCGCGAAGTAATAATATAAAATATGGCGATCGCAATCGATTTTGGTACTAGCAACACAGTCATTGCTCGTTGGAACCCAGTCACCCAGCAGCCAGAAACCTTGAGTCTTCCTGGTTTATCAATACAACAAAGTCTCAATCCGCCACTAATTCCCAGCTTGGTGTATGTGGAAGACGCCAGCCAAGGTAAAGTATTAGTAGGGCAACAAGTACGCGATCGCGGTTTTGACTTAAAAGGCGAATCGCGTTTTTTCCGCAGTTTTAAACGTGGTATTGGTGCAGATATTCAAGGTTTCTTACCGGAATTAGACGGAGAAATCGTTACTTTTGAGAAAGTCGGTAACTGGTTTCTCAATCAAGTAATTGCAGAATTAGCACCTTTACAAGGCGGTTTAGATTCTCTAGTTTTAACCGTACCTGTAGATAGTTTTGAAACTTACCGTCACTGGTTAGGACAAGTTTGTCAAGCCCTTCCCGTGGAACAAGTGCGGATGATCGATGAACCGACAGCCGCAGCTTTAGGTTATGGTTTAGGCGATCAAGACATTCTCTTAGTGATTGATTTTGGCGGCGGTACTTTAGATTTATCTTTGGTAAGGTTGGATCGTAGCGCCCAAGCTAATACTAAACCTGTGGGATTTTTACTTAAATGGGGTAATAAATCCTTAGGGGAAGATTCCAAGCAAAAAGTCAAAACCGCCCGCGTACTTGCAAAAGCCGGACAAAATTTAGGCGGAACGGATATTGATACTTGGATTGTCGATTATTTCGCCAAAACGCAAGATTTAGCTGTAAGTCCTTTAACTACCAGATTAGCAGAACGAGTCAAAATTCAACTGTCAACCCAAACCCAAGCTAGTGAAGTCTATTTTGACGATGAAAGTTTTGAAAGTTACGAACTCGAACTTAACCGTGAGACTTTAGAAACTATTCTCAGAGAACACGCATTTTTTGACAGACTTGATGAGTCGATGACGAGTCTGTTACAGCAAGCGCGAAGACAGGGAATTGAACTGGCTGATATTAACGCCGTGTTGTTAGTTGGTGGTACAGTGCAGTTACCTGCTGTGCAGACATGGGTAAAACAATATTTTGACGCCGAGAAAATTCGCTGCGAACGTCCCTTTGAAGCGATCGCGCAAGGTGCATTACAAATTACCCAGGGAATCGAAATTAAAGACTTTCTCTATCATAGCTATGGCGTGCGCTACTGGGATAGACGCAACCAACGCCACAATTGGCATCCAATTATTAAAGCCGGACAAGCTTATCCCATGAGCCAACCAGTAGAATTAGTACTAGGCGCATCCTTAGAAAATCAGCCCAGCATCGAGTTAATCATGGGCGAATTAGGTGCAGAAACAGGCGGTACAGAAGTTTATTTCGATGGCGATCGCTTAATTACCCGGCGTCTCGACACTGGCGCAACTAGTGTCAAACCCTTGAACGATAAAGAAGGTGCGCGAAGCATCGCCCAACTATCACCCCCAGGATTTCCCGGAAGCGATCGCATTAAAATTCAATTTCAAGTTGACGAACAACGCTTTCTGCGGATCACCGTTGAAGACTTATTAACCAACGACACCGTATTAGAAAATCAACTTGTCGCTCAATTGAGTTAAGGTTGACGGTTGACGGTTGACTGTGAACTGATGTTTGGGGGTTTCCTTTGCGATGTCTACGCATCGCCTGACATTGTTAATGTAACGCCTGACATTGGGGACTTACAAAAAATAAATTACCCATATTCCGTAGTGCGAGCGTCTCGCTCGCTTTAGAACAGCAGCGAGCAAGACTTCGGCGTGAGCGCTCAGTCGAACGCTGCTCGCACTACAAATGGATTGGGTATTTAAAAAATTGGATGTCCCTTGTTAATGTATCGACTTACATTGTTAATGTAACGCCTGACATTGTTAATGTAACGCCTAAAAACAACAATGCAACAAATACACCCCGTAGGGGCGGGGTTTCCCCGCCCATTCGCCGCCCATTCGCCCCCATTCGCCCACATTAACCGCCCATTCCCTTATTACTAATCCGCAACCAGATGATGTGAAAATTTGGAAATTGATCAACCCTAGAAGCGATTAGGTTCATCCACTCCACATACATCTGGTTGATTTACACTACTTCATCGCCACGGCTTACCCCCACATCTAGATTACAAAGGGGGTAGGAAAGATGTATTCTTAGTTATCGCTGAGATATGGTTCAAATTGTACTAGGGGTAATTCAAGCGATCGCGTTACCTCCGGCGAAACTGTATTCACAGCATTCTCAGCCAACCAAGAATTACCTTCCAACCAAGGCGTCGCCAAAGTCGCTTCCGCAATCAGCAGCACCGACGCAATCATGAAGATGAGCGTAAACAACACAGTTTTCCACATACAAACTTTGCCATTTTGATGAGTGAGGTTTTATCTTTACTCTAAACCAACTATTAATTAAATCAAAAACTGGAAATAAATCATCATAACTTTGGTAGTCTACACAACTCTTATTTAATTTTTCGCAAACAAGCCAATATTATTTCATCATTTCTTCTTATAGTCTTATCCCCATTTGATTTATATAAAGCTAAATTTGTATTCCATTTACCAAACAGTCCACAGCCAGTTGATTTAAAAATTACAGTTAGAAAGTTGATAAAAATCTTTACACTCTTTTCATCTTGCCACTTTCTGCTAAAGTCTCTCATCCTCCAGAAATACTGTTAATTAATAAAATATATTTATATATAACTATAGTTATACATAAATTAAGCATCCCAGATATATAGCTCTATCGTTCTACTTTTTAGTGCTTCAGGATGAAGTAGAAACCACAAATCTAACCAATAAATTCAGTCGCCAGCCAGAGGCAAAGAAATTCCCTAATTTCTATAGTTATGTATAGATATTTGCAGTTGCTTTTATAAAATTTATGCCTCTACATAAACTCGAAGATTTTGAGCCTAATTACCGCGAAGTTTTTGGTGGTGAAGACGTTAAAGCCTTAGAACTCTATACTGAAGGTGGTGTGAGAGTAGGTTCTGTTGCTGATGCTTTAGTTGATGACAATGGACGCTTTCGTTATCTCGTAATTGACACCAGTTGGGATAGTGGTAACAAGAAAATATTACTACCTATCGGTTTAGCGCATATTCATTATGCTGAAAACCGAGTTTATGTTGATGGATTGAGCAAAGAACAGGTGACACGTTTACCTGAATATCGCGAAAACCTTGTTGTTAACGAAGATTACGAAAAAAATGTTCGTAATGTTTATCGTTCACCCAACAGCCAACTAGCTAACACACAAGAAACATCTAATTACGTTGCGCCTGAGTTATATGAATTGAACGCTCAGGATCAACAAACCTTTAAACTATACGAAGAACGATTAATCGCGAATAAAAATCGCGTCAAAGCCGGCGAAGTTTCCGTTGGTAAGCGCATAGAAACAGAAACCGCACAAGTTTCTGTACCCTTACAAAAAGAGCGCGTTGTTATTGAAAGAGTAAATCCCACCTCCGAAACCGTAGTAGATAGCCAAAATGTAAACTTCCAAGAAGGAGAAGTAGCACGCATAGAAGTTTACGAAGAAACTCCCGAAATTCGTAAAGAAACTTTTGTTCGCGAAGAAGTTCGAGTCACAAAAGTAGTAGATAGCAACATAGTAGAAGCACAAGAAACAATTCGCCGTGAAGAGTTAGACATTGATGCTTCCGGTAATCTCGATGTCAACGAAACAAATAAGTCTAGAGATACAGCTATTTAATTAAATTTCCATTTTGTCTCAGTACATCTAGCGGAAATTGTCATTTCAATAGTGCAGGTAAACTAGATTCTTGTTTTTACCTGCACTATTAACTATTGCAATCAACTTAATTCATTACCTAACAATAACTAAATCTTTAATTAATCGTAGGGTGTGTTGTCGCGCAGCGCAACGCACCAACAAAAAATTAAAAAATTCAGGTGCGTTAGCCTACTGGCGTGTCTAGACTAAAATAGTGCATTAATAAAACTCTTGTGGGATGGGCGTCTCGCCCGTCCTGGGCGGACAAGACTTCGGCGTGAGCGCTCAGTCGAACGCTGTCCACCCCACAAGAAAATTATATTGCAACATTTTAGGCGTGTCAGTCCACTACTAAATAATTAGCCTTTAAACATCAACAAAACTCCCAAACAAATACGTCTGAAGATGATATGTAATTCAGCCAAGGGAAAGAGGAATAAAAAATCACATCAAATTAATTTAGATAATAGCCAATGAAAAGTAAAAACCTGAGGGAGAAATAAAATGGCGCTTTATAAACTACAAGATTTTGACCCTAACTACCGCGATACTTTCCAAGGAGATGATATTAAAGGACTTGGCGTATATGCAGACGGTAGAGATGAAAAAATTGGTACAGTCAGCGATGTTTTAGTAGATGATGAAGGACATTTTCGTTATCTAGTTGTTGACTTAGGCTTCTGGATTTTTGGCAAAAAAGTATTGCTACCCATTGGACGCGCTCGCATTGACTATAACGTTGATCGCGTTTATGTAATTGGTATGACCAGAGAACAAGCTGAAAATTTACCAGAATTCAACGAACGTTCAACAGTTGATTACGATTATGAAGAACGGGTACGTGGTGTATATCGCAATCCTGTAGATGCAACATCTGCTGTTGATACATCAAGACCTTTAGATGCTTCTGCACCATTAGATACAGGTTATCAACCTAATTACAACCGCGATACTTACAATTACTCTCATGAACCTGCTTTGTACAACATTAATGAGGGTGATAATCAAACTTTGAAATTGTACGAAGAAAGACTAATTGCTAATAAGAAACGCCAAAAAGCTGGTGAAGTAGCAATTGGTAAACGTGTAGAAACAGAAACCGCAAGGATAGAAGTACCTTTAGAAAGAGAACGTGTAGTGATTGAGCGCGTCACCCCCACAGACGCAGGCCATCGTGTTGCTCCTGGGGAAGCTAATTTCCGCGAAGGTGAAGTAGCTCGCGTAGAAATTTATGAAGAAACTCCTGACATTCGCAAAGAAGCAGTTGTACGCGAAGAAGTAAGAGTAACAAAAGTTGTCGAACAAGAAACTTCTGAAGCTCAAGCTACTATTCGCCGCGAAGAATTAGATGTAGATACTACAGGTGGTCTACCAATTGAAGAACGTTAATCAACATATATCGATTGTTGACTGTTGACTGTTGACAAAATGTTGAGTGTTAGGGTGGGTATTCATCTACCGAAATATCAATATGGTAGGTATTGCTCACCTTACATATACTCTTATTTGTGTAAATTATAAAAATCATTTTTGAATTAAATTATCCAAAGTTAGCAAAATAAATTTGCCACATCATGAGCCAAACTCTACTAAATAAACCGGAACTAATTAATTCAGTAAATCAGAATCAAAGAGTTAATAAACTGATAAATAATTTGAGTAGTAAAGTCAAAAATTTCGCCGTACTAGATAAAAATGGCAAACTCATAGGCGAAGTCAAAAATTTAACTTTAGATGCGGAGAATCGCCTCAACTTAGTTATCTCTCAACGAGTAGCTAACGGTCAAGAATTAACAGATAAATATAAATCATTAAAATTACGCAGCAAAAGAATTCAGAGCATTGACAATCCTACGCAATCAATTTTTGTAGATTTAGAAAAATCAGAAATAGAAAATCTCCCAGAAAATTTCGCTAGTATTACACAAGGCGGGCAGATCATGTCAGATGGGTTTAATGGACAAGTGGCTCATAACACAGCTATAAATAGTAATCGAGAACAGAATTTAGCGACTACGAATAACTCGGAGATTCAAGAACAAGAAATTATTAAATTATTAGAAGAAAGATTAGTAGTTAACAGTAGTAAACGTAAAATTGGCGATGTCATTGTCCGCAAAGAAATTGAAACGCGGATGGTACAAGTCCCCGTGCGGCGTGAGAAGTTAATTGTTGAACAAGTGGGAGAAGAAACTACACAGCTAGCAGAAATTGATTTAGGCGGAGAGGAAATAGCTGGTATTGATTTGGCGCAAGCACAGACACCAGAAATTAACAATTTAGATAATGGTTTAAATAATGGTTTAACTGTTAACGGCTTGTTTAGTTCAGCGAAAATTGCTAGCTTGCTTTTAAATGCGATCGCTCTCGAAAAGCAACCCGGTTGTCAGCAGGTACGAGTCTCAATTGTGGTTGACAACGAGGAATACCGCCAAAAATACCAAGAATGGTTCGATCGCTGTTCTCAAAATCCAGCACCAAAAGCCTAGTCCGAATTTCTCAGTCAACAGTCAACCGTCAACAGTCAACCGTCAACAGTCAGCTAGTTATAGGGTGAGCATTGCTCGCCCTAATTTTTTGGTGTATATATTTGCTGAGTAGCGATCGCTAAAAACAAAACTAAAAATGTCAGCATTCCCGCTAAATATAAAGGATAGCCATAGGTGATCGGGTTTGATTGGTTAACGAGCATCGCTGCAATTACAGGCCCCACACCATTGGCAATGCTTAAATAAGAAGCATTCAATCCTAAAGCTGTTCCCTGTTGTTGAGGTTCAGCATTCAAAGAAATGAGCGCATTTACCATTGGCTGAACCAGAGAATTAAACAGAGAAAATAGGGCGCAGACGACAACAAAATAAATCAGATTTTGCCAAACTGGCATTAAACTAAATGAAAGACTACGGATAAATAAACCCAAAAATAATATTTTGGCTAAATTAAATTTGCGCGTGAGAATTGACACGCCCCAAGTCTGCATGATCACGCCCACTAAGCCAAACCAGAGAAACATCAGCGTTAAAGTTTGACTATTTTGCCCTAACACTTTTAAAAAGTATGGTTGAAAGGCGTAAGTGAAAATAGTAAAAGTCGTGCCAATAAAAAAGTTAGTAATTAATAAAATATTGATTTTGGGCATAAACAGACCTTTAACTAAATTCCCTAAACCAATATCAAAAATATTATGGGCTTTTTCTGCCTTATTTTTTAAAGTTTCTGGTAACAAGAAAATTGTCATTAACAAAGCTACAAATGCCACTAAACCAGAAACCACAAACCCAGCACCTAAGGAAATCTGCTGTGCTAATAAACTGGTAGCAGGCCCTAAAACAAAGCCTAGCCCTAAAGCTGCGCCATAAATGCCAAAACCTTTAGCACGATTCTCCGGCGTAGTGATATCAGAAATAATCGCTTGAGCTACCGAAGCATTCCCGCCTGTAATCCCATCGAGAAAGCGCCCGAAAAAGAGAATCGCTGCTGTTGGCGCTGTACCAGCGATGATATTAGCGATCGCAGTTCCCGCTAAACTAATAATCAATAACGGCTTTCTGCCAAAGCGATCTGAGAGTTTACCAATGACTGGAGTTGCAAAAAACTGTGAGATAGAATAAATCGAAAATAATAAACTAGTTTGCAAATCACTTAATTCAAATTGTTTGCCATAGAGATAGATAATAGGAATTAAAATCGTAAAACTGAGAGAATTAATAAAGGCGATTAAAGCAGTAATCCAAAAATATCGATTCATAAACGATAGATTAGCACCTGGTTGTAATTAGTTAATTCTTGTGGTCTCTTCCAATGAAATTTCGATTGCAGAAACTATTTCGCAAACAAGATTCACATCGACTCCAGCGAGTATACATCAAAATTCGGGACGGACAATTTAATATTGTAGGCTTGGGTGCTTGGTATTCTTACTGGCGCGACCCGTATCATCTTTTGTTGACAATTCCTTGGACGGGCTTTTTGTTACTAATTGCCGTGGCATATCTGGCGATTAATGCCATATTTGCTGTAGCTTATTTAGCAGGCGGAGACTGTATTGAAAATGCTCGACCTGGTTCTTTTGTAGATGTATTCTTTTTCAGCGTGCAGACGCTAGCCTCGATTGGCTACGGGGCGATGTATCCAAAAACACTGTATGCTAATACTATTGTCACCATTGAAGCGATCGCTGGTTTAATGGGTATTGCTCTCATGACAGGATTAGCCTTTGCACGATTCTCTCGTCCTACAGCGCGCGTAGTTTTTAGCCGTGTAGCCGTGATTACACCCCATGAAGGCGAACCAACATTCATGTTTCGTACAGCCAATCAACGGCGCAACCAAATTATAGAAGCACAGATGCGAGCTTACCTGATGCGCGATGAAGTCACAGCTGAAGGACACAAAATCCGCCGAATTTACGATCTCAAACTGCGACGGAATCAATCACCCAGCTTTGCATTAACTTGGTTAGCAATACATCACATCGATGAATCTAGCCCTTTGTATGGTATGACACCAGAAGTCTTAGCGAAAGCACATACTTCTGTTGTGATTTCTCTCAGTGGAATTGATGAAACAGTAGCACAGGTTGTTTATGCGCGTCATACCTATACTGCTAGCCAAATTCTTTGGAATTACGAGTTTGTTAATATCATGCACGATACAGAAGACGGACATCGCTATATTGATTACGAAGGGTTTCACGATATCTTAGCTCTCGATGCGTTAGAGGAAGAAAGTTAAATTTTAATCAGCCTTCTCAGTATTAACTTCTGGTAATGGTTTAACGACAACCCGACCATTTTCTACCACAGTACAATTTTTACCTACAGTTTTGCTGTGCTTATCGGCAATATCTTGACATTGCTTGTGGTGAGAGATGTTTTGTTCCTGTTGTTGATTGAGAGCAACTACACAACTAGGGCATGGTGTAGAGGACATAGAATTAATTTGATCTCTATATTTATTATCGCCTGCTTCACAAGTTACGGCGAAAAAATTTGCTCAAGCCCTCAAACACAAATAGGGGACTTCCAATTAAAAAAATACCCACGGGGGTAGGGGCACGGCACCGATAAAATATCGGTAATACCGAAAGTTTGTGTATGCCGTGCCCCTACAAGTTGGATAATTTATTTTTTGGAGTTCCCTAGTAGGGTGGGCATTGCCCAACGAAACTCTCCTATTTGCTCAGTGGACGCAGCGCTAATTAGGAAGCGTTTTGTAACTCAGCAGTGCGCACTGATAGCTGTTGTGTTTGGTTACCTCGTTGCACTTTCACCTGCAAAACTTGACCAAGGCGGCTATTGTCCACCACATTTTGCAACTGTTCCGCAGTGGTAATTGCTTGTCCATCAATTTGCACAATTACATCGCCGCGACGGATACCCGCAGATGCAGCCGGAGAGTTAGGTATAACTCGCATCACCAAAACTCCGTTAACTTCCGGAAGTTGAATGGAGGAGTTAGGGTCTGTATTGTTTTGTTTAGCTAGCTCTGATGTTAAACTTACCATTTGCACGCCTAAATAGGGGTGAGCAACTTTACCATCGCGTTGCAGTTGTGCGGCGATCGCTTTGGCTTTATCAATGGGAATTGCAAAACCAATCCCCATCGCGTCAGCACGAATAGCGGTGTTAATCCCAATCACTTCACCTGCGCCATTTAATAAAGGCCCGCCAGAGTTACCAGGGTTAATAGCGGCGTCAGTTTGAATAAATTCTAAGCGTTTATCTGTAATCCCTACTTGGGCGCTGGAACGCTTGAGGGTGCTGACAATCCCCAAAGTAACGGTATTATCAAAACCTAAAGGATTACCAACTGCGATCGCCCAGTCTCCTACCTGTACATTACTAGAAGAACCTAAAGGCGCAACTGGTAAATCGTTCCCAGCATTAATCTTAACTACCGCCAAATCTGTAACTTCATCAATACCTTGAACTTTACCGTCAAAGGTGCGACCATCTTTAAGTCTCACTGTCACGCGATCGGCTTTATCAACTACGTGAGCATTCGTAAGCACTAAGCCACTCTTGTCAAGAATAAAACCAGAGCCAAGACCGCGCAATTGCTCTCTAGATGGTTGTTGCGAGAAACCATCGCCGAAGAACTGGCGGAAAAAGGGGTCTTCCAAAAACGGATCGTTGCGACGAGTAATAGTGCGCTCTGTATCAATCCGCACCACTGCTGGCCCCACACGATTGACAGCTGCTGTCACAAAGCTGCTGCTACCAATCGCTGCTGTAGCTGGTGATTGACGTTGCGCCAGTAATTCAGGTTGATTTTCTGTAGTTAGCTTTGGTGCTGGTTCAGCTTCCGAAGGTAATACTCGCAGAGTACTAAAACTTAAGACAACTCCTAGAAATATGGCTAAAACATGGGAACTTAGTTGACGTATAGACAGGCGAAATTTGGCAAATCTCATAATCACAACCTAAATCTAGAAGCGTATTTGTTACTTAGTCGTGACAAATCTATTTAAACTTATTTTTACAGAATTGATGAGGGACTAGGGGCTAGAGGCTAGAGACTAGAGAATAAGTAATAAAAATATCACCTATCTGTTGTCATCCTTGCTATACCCAATCCTCAATTCTTAAATTGGGACGTAGCAGCAACTACCTGTAATCAAATTAATTGTATATTTAGCTCAAAAGCTATTATGGACATTCCCCATAGTCAGGTTCGGATTTCACGCCACTTTGTCAGTGGTCAGTGGTCAGTGGTCAGTTGTTAGTTGTTAGTTGTTAGTTGTCAGTTGTCTCCCTTGTCTCCCTTGTCCCCCTTGTCCCCCATCTCCCCATTCTCCCTTACCTTCTAGGCTAGTATCTTAGTTAGACCAACATTCTCATAACCCATGAATGGATTAAACAAATCACCGAAAAAATCCTTGACTACCTCCCAAACAGGGGAACATTCCCACAATCACAGCGCAGATAGCGAACATCTTCATTCTGAACATGAAGACTCAACTCATCCTCACGTTCATAGCGAAGAGTCTTTACGGCGGATTGTGAATCGGCTATCGCGTATAGAAGGACACATTCGCGGGATTAAGACAATGGTACAGCAGAATAGCCCTTGTCCTGATGTGTTATTGCAAATCGCCGCAGTTAGAGGTGCATTAGATCGGGTAGCGCGAATTGTCTTAGATGAACATCTAACTGAGTGTATTGCCAG
This sequence comes from Calothrix sp. FACHB-168, assembly GCF_963889195.1. Lineage (NCBI taxonomy): Bacteria > Bacillati > Cyanobacteriota > Cyanophyceae > Nostocales > Calotrichaceae > Calothrix > Calothrix sp. FACHB-168. The sequence goes on along the minus strand of NZ_CAWPNJ010000012.1, from coordinate 147,141 downwards.
AGCTGCAAAAGAAGGTAATATTGATACGGAAATTGAACAACTCAAAGCAGCTTTAGATCGGTTTTTGCCTTAGAAAATATTGGTCTATTTCCCAGAATCACACATTTATACTACATCTCTGGTAATTTATACTTATCAGGGTTATTGAGTATGCATAAAAAATGTCTTTAGCGAACTATCAATTTAACTACTCTTTAATTAAGAACGCCAATCAGCCAGTAATTCTGTTTTTACATGGCTTTATGGGTAAAATTGATGAATTTGATGAAGCGATCGCACTTTTATCTGGTGAGTATTCTTATTTAACCATTGACCTGCCTGGACATGGTCAAACTCAAGTTTTGGGTAGTGATGAATGCTATACAATGCCATACACTGCTCAAGCTTTAATTAATTTATTAGATGAATTACAAATTAATACTTGCTTTTTAGTGGGTTATTCAATGGGTGGAAGATTAGCTTTATATCTCACCCTCAATTTCCCCGAACGTTTTTCTAAAGTTGTATTAGAATCTGCTTGTCCCGGATTACCAACAGAAGCAGAAAGATTAGCACGCATTCAACAAGATTATCAAATTGGTAGAAAGTTAATCCGAAGTTTGGAACCAGAGGATTTTGCAGAGTTTTTAGCAAATTGGTATAGTCAACCAATTTTTGGTGATATCAAAAATCATCCCAAATATGAATTGATGCTCGAAAGTCGCTTGCAAAATTATCCTTTAGAATTGGATAAATCCCTACGCTTTATGGGTACTGGATATCAACCTTCTTTGTGGGATAAACTGAATAATCTCCAGAATCCTTTGCTTTTATTAGTTGGGGATTTAGATAAAAAATTTATCGATATCAATCAAAAAATGGCTGCAATTTGTCCATCTGCTGAGTTAAAAATAATTCCCAATTCTGGACATAATATTCATTTTGAAAATACCAGTGAATTTGTCCAAAATGTGAAAATGTTTTTCGGATAAATTGCATAGAGGGCATGGCAGTGCCAGTGCCCCTACAATATATCGTATTATTTATGCAAATTGGTATCACAAATAAGCGATGACAAATGACAAATCACAAATGACAAATCACAAATGACAAATGACAAGCTTCACCAAAAAATCCACAACTCAACGCGGATGATTAGACATATTTTCGCACTCTCTTTTTGTTACATAATGACGATAGCGAAACATGGCTTCGAGTTGTGCTTGAACTAACCAACCACTGAATAATTCTAATCCTTGTCCACCAGGCATAGCAAAAGAGATATCATCAGTTAACCGAGTTTTACCATTTTCATCGACAAATTCATGTCTGTGTATCCAACTTTCAAAAGGCCCGGATATTTGTTCATCAACAAATATGTGATTTTTTTCACATTGAGTATGACGCGCTAACCAAGTCAAGGGTAAAGGGCCGAGAAAAAGACGAAATTCTGTGATCGCACCTATCTCTAGTCCTCCTTCTCGACGCACAACTTGCACTGGTTGCCAAGGTGGAGTTAGCATTTGTAAAATATCTGTTCTTTCGTGAAATCTCCACACTACGTCTGGTGGTGCATTAATCACAGAGGTATGTTTAAAGTGCAGCATGGAAACAGAAACCTAAAATTCAACAAATAATTACTAATTTGTAATACCCTTCGGGAAGCCGCTACTCTTCGAGAACGCTCCGCGAACGCGTCTACGTAATTCGTAATTACAAACTGATAGCATCCCAAATTTATATTAAGTCACAACTTGATAATTGGGGACATCCAATTTTTTAAATACACAATAAATTTGTAGTGCGAGCATCTTGTTCGCTGGTGTTCACTCATCGTGCAAGATGCTCGCACTACGAAATATGGGTAATTTATTTTTGTAAGTCCCTTGGTGTAGTTGCTATTAAGTATTTACGAATTGTTAAGCTTCGGGTTCGCTGTCAATTTCAATATCCAAAGTATCTTCATCAATTCGCACATACAAAATATTTGGGTTACAGCAAACTTGACAATCTTCTACATAAGATTGTTGTCCGCCGGCGCTAAAATCTACAAAGGTTAAGTTTGGTTCACCGCAATAAGCGCAGTAATACTCAGCTGTTGTTTGCATTAATCTGTAAGCTAGGAATTTAATGGCTGAAGTTCTTTTGGCGATGAGTCAAAATAGCTTTTAGCTTCAGCCAAGTGTTTCAGTAGTGTAGACTGTGGTAGCGGCCCTTGCAAGTGATTCCAAGGTAAAATTTGCTCGGTTGACCAATTGGCATGGACATAAAAATCTAAGTCGGGAATTTGTCCTTTTAGCTGCTTAAAAGCGCGTTTGTAACTGCCTAAAGAATCGCCAAAGTTACGAGTAAGTTCTAGTAAGTGGGAGAGTCTGCGATCGCCTCTCGATAACAAAGCTTGGATAATAGACCAATTATAGCTTTCCGGGCGAAATTCTATACCCTGGGGTTTTAGCTGTTTTTGTAACATCTGCAACCGCTTTTCTGATTGTTTATTCACACCAAACCATTGAAATGGTGTATGAGATTTGGGTACAAAGGTGCTACATCCTAGTGTTAACCGCAATCCTGGCGCAGCTTTTTTAACATTGCGCATCATCGATACAGTTTGTTCTAAATCTTCCGGTTCCTCACCAGGTATTCCTACCATCCCGTAGAGTTTCAAACTCGTCAAACCACCAGCTTTGGCGTTAATTGCGGCTTGAATAATTTCGTCGTTATGCAACTTTTTATTGATGATGCGGCGTAATTTTTCCGAACCACTTTCTACAGCAATGGTAAGCGATCGCGTGTCTCGTTTGGCTAAAGTTTGCGCTAACTGCACGGTAACTGTATTGGTACGTACTGAAGCAATACTTAACCGCACATCATCATATTCAGGTTGACTGATATAATCGAGCAACGTCTCAAACTCTGGGTGCTGAGTCACAGAAGCGCCTAATAAACCTAACCGCTTGGTAACTTTTAAACCTCTCTCAATGGCTGGAATTAACGAACCTTCTAAACTCGCAGTTCTAAATGGTAAAGTAAGATAACTCGCTAAACAAAAGCGGCACATTTCTGGACAACTGCGTACCACTTCCACCATATAAATATTTTCCCATGCAGCCTTTTCTGTCACCACAGTTGAAGCTGAGAGAATATTTCCCCGATAAGTTTGCTTTTGTACTATAGCGGGAATTTCCCCAGATATGGGATTAATCGACTTTACAACACCATCTTGGCTGTGATATTCCACCGCATACAAACTCGGAACATAAATCCCTGGTACTTGCGCAAGTGCTTTTAGCTGAGTTTGGCGAGAAGCGTTTCTTACTTGCTTGTAAGCTGCGATAAAATCTCCTAACAGATTTTCCCCATCACCTAATAAAATCACATCAAAAAAATCTGCAAAAGGTTCAGGATTTGCAGTCAAAACTGGCCCCCCACCAAAAACTAGTGGATGCTTATCTTCTCGCAAAGATGCGCGAATCGGAACTTCTAAAAATTCCAGTAAATTTAAAATATTGACATAATCTAACTCCCAAGAAATCGAAAATCCCACAATTTCCGGATTTCTCGGAAGTTGTTCGTGAATATCAGTAAACAAGCGACTAACTTGTACATCATCACGCATCGCCAAATTTGCCCATACTACCTGATATCCCAAACTAGTAATTCCCACACTATACTCATTCGGAAAGGCGAAAATGAGCGGAATAGCATCAGTATTGGGAGTAGCGGGATTAAATAAAAGACGTTCAGCCGAAAATTTATCAATAGTCATTTGTTATTTGTTCTTTGTTCTTTATCTATCATTCCTATCCCTTAATTCCTCACCCTTGTATAGTATTTCATAAATTCCTCCCCGTACCTCTGCGTATACCTTTGCGTTCCTCTGCGTTTAAATTTCCCCCCTCAACACCCCACAACTTTCCCCAAAGCTGCACCTATCTCCTAACCTCATCTATATTTAATTTTAAGCCAGAGAATTATCAAATTAAAAAATAATGTCACAGCATTAGCCAAAATAATCGGCAATTGTTGGAGAATAATTCCATAGATCAACCATAAAAATATCCCCGTATTGAAACAAATTAACATAATAAACGAGACATCTTTTGCAGATTTATTTTGCCATATTTTCATCAATTGCGGTATGAATGAAACCGTAGTTATAGAAGCAGCCACTAATCCTAAGAATGTCACAAAATCCATTAATGCTACCCTTGAAAATATTGTGATGATTTGTTTTAGCTTGTTAAGCGCTCGCTCTTTCACGCCACTCTATAAATATTACTTATTTCAGCAAAATTTGCTACGCAGCCAGCCAAATTATTGAATTAACTGATATATTAATTTTTCTAGTTGGAAACATAATTTTTGTCCCTTTTCCCCCACTAGTCTGCCTCCTTGGCGAAAATCCACTATATAGTCGCGATTATTCATGTTTTGTATCATTTGCTCTGGGTATTTTTCCGCCAGTGGTGGTATCCTGAGAAATCATGCCTCTAATATCTACAAATCTATGTGACATCAACCAGCATTGTGATCTTAACCAAAGATTAACTACAGCATTTTACAACTGAGTACAGCCCAGAAATTAAACATCAATCTAGATGTTTGGCATTTCTTGGAGCAGTTTATCTTAGAGGATGTATGAGAAGTATTAAATATTGCGCTTGATCCCCCCTAGCCCCCCTTTTTAAGGGGGTAACCAGAGTTAAAGTCCCCCTTTTTAAGGGGGATTTAGGGGGATCTACAGGTCTTAAATATAACAGTAAAAAGTTTTCAGATATCCTTTTATGAAATTGTCTCCCATAGATCAAATTTAGCAGCTTTAAACAAGGTGCGAACCATCTACCTGTGCAAATTTTGTACATGGTTCCATAAAACTTGCTTCCAATATTCTTTCCTTTTTTCATCAATAAATTAAACTGGCTCAAAATCACCTACTCTTAGATGCTTTTCCAGAGCCTGCATATATCTTATTTTCGGTCATCAGGAGCATATTTTTGTTCAGTCCACAATTCTTGTTTGAAACATGCAAACAAAATATTTAGCCTCATTATTAACATTGGGTCTGACATTAACAACCGTACCTGTAATGTCATCTCCAGTCCAAGAAACAATAACACCAAACTTGTATGAACTGCAAAGTCCACTGATTAAGGTGATTTATTCAAAAGGTAGCTTGGTTGGTAAGCCTTATCTAAACTATCGAGACAGAAAACAAACATTAAACTTTTCTGGAGACCAAATCCGAACTACAGAAACAGAAATTGGTACACTGGTAACAGTGACTATTACTAAAACTGTAGATACTGGTTCTGTAACATTTAGCTTGCTTTTACCTGCTGTTAACTTAGGGACAAGCAAGCAAGCCAAAATAGAAACCAAAGGGATCACAACTGTGAACCTTTTTTCCACAATACCAGCATTTAAGCAAGGACAGAGACAGACATACACAGTTACCCCTTTGGTTGGTACAGCTAAATATGTCGCTTTTTAAAGTCATTTTCGGGCAAAAATAGGCTCTAGACATAGGGAGTAGAAATTCCCACTCCCTAATTTTTATGTTTCTATTGTTAAAACTACGTAAATTAGACAAGCCTCACCTACCTAATAGGTTTCACATTTTTACAATAAAACTTTGCCCAAGAATAGCGTTGTGGATCTTTTTTGAGTAGATAATTTACTACTTCTTGACGCTTATTCTCATCTTTAGTATTTTTTACTACTCGCCTGATTTCCGAATCCATATCTCTAGGATTAGCGCCTCGTTTGATTGCTTCTTCAAACCAATATTCTCCTTTTGAATATTGATATCGTTCAAAACAAATAGCGCCCATCAATGTGTAAGGATGATGACTTTTTGGTTGGTAATCAATTTCTAATTTCTTGATTTCTGCTGATTTATATTCCTGCTGCTGGTAAATATATTCATAAGTCTCAAAAAGTTCTCGCTCTTTTAACCAAGAAAACTCTATTTCGGTGATTTCAATTCCTAAATCAAATTTGCGTAAGATAAGATATAGAAGACTAGATGGTGATGAATCTGGATACTTAGTAGCTTTGTACTTCGATTTCAAGGTAGCAAAGTCTTTTAAATGATTTTGTAAATCTTGTTTCATATTCAAAAGTGTAATAATAAAAATATTATTCAACTTATTTAAGTTTAAGAAAAATAACCAATATTAGTAATGGTATAACTACTAAAAAAGTTGCATATCAAACAAAAAAATAAGGGAAAAAGTACTTTTCCCTTACCCAAATTATTTCAAATAGTCGCAAAGCTTATTGATTATTTTGTATTAGTCGCAGCTTGGAATTTTCGCCATTTCTCTCTTAATTGCTGCATATTAGGACTGTAGCCCCCATAACGCCAGCTAACATAGGCTTGGCAGATTTCATCTATGATTTCCGCATTGGCTGATGAATGATGCTGATAAGCAACTCTAGCGTATTCTAGGGGTGTTTGTGCTGGATGTTTGCCTAAACCTTTCTTAGCTGTCCATTGCAGCATTTGTTGATATAGGCTTTCCATTGGCGATAGTTTTTTCAACCAGCGCCTATTTAGCCATTCGCGCCACTGTTCCCAACCTAACCAACAAAAGAAAGCTGTAGTAGTTGACAGAATTAATCCAGTTAATACACCTAGCCACCCTTGAGAGAATAAAGCAAAAAACCAAGCGATCGCTCTAAAAATCTCTCTCAAAATTGTACCCAAGATATAATCAAACCAACCGCGAATCGGTGAGGGAACCCAACCGGCTACCCATTGCCAAAATTGACGCAAAACGCCAAATGTCTCCACATCTTCAATGGAAGGCGGTATTAAGGGATGATTGGGAATTGGATCGAAGGCAAACCAACCATATTTAGGGAAGTATACTTCGGTCATGGCGTAGGCATCTGTGTTCTTCACCACATACATCCCCGTGAAGGGATTAAACTCACCGGGGCTGAATCCCGCTACTAACCGCGCCGGAATCCCGATGGAACGCAGCATGACTGTGAGTACTGTGGAATAATGATCTGGGTAACCGCCTTTATGTTTGAATAAAAAAGCTTCTACCAAATCTTCGTTATCACTCAAATAAGGCAAATCTAAAGGATTTTCTGGGGTAAAGTAGTTTTGTTTTAAATATTGCGCCAAATACAAAGCTTTTTCATAAGGTGAATCTAGGCTTTTTGATGACTTGGCTACCCGTTCTCGATTATAGTTAGCGAGGATTTCTTCGGTACGTTGCCTCACTTTATCAGCAATCTTTGGGGGAATTTGCAGATAATATTGTTGAATTGACTGGGGATATTTAGTCGAAGCTTGTCCTAACGCAGTGCGATCGCGATATGGTACTTCAGAGACTACTGTATAAGTGAATCCTTCTGATAATTGTACAGGTGCGCGCAAGCCATTCTCTTGATCCACAGCGATCATCGGTGTGGGAAAGTAAAGTTCCTTGGGATAAGACAGCGCCGGAATTAAATTTGGTAAATCTGCTACTACTGTATAAGTTTGTACTATTTCTTGACCGTTACCAGCAATTACCGGGGTGTTGAGATTGATTTGCGCATTCCAAGGCGATCGCCTCAGAGTGGTAACATCATCATTGCGAGAAATTTTCCAGCCTTTACCTGTATACTGGTCAAATGCCAAGACTCGCCAAAAACCCGCAGCTTGCGATCGCACTCGCATCACCACCTTGGGTTTCATTGCTCCCCGCAGGTTTTGATTCATCTGGCTATTAAAGCCATAATAAAAATTATTATCTACAGTTCCTGGTTCGCCATTAGCACCTTGGCCATTAGCAGTACCACTACCACCTTGACCTTGATTATTCCCTTGACGCACATAACCAGGATTAATAATACTACGTCCTGTAAATTCCCCTTGAACATTAATATTAGAACTCACGGGAAAGGTGCGTAATTGATAGCCAGGTAATCTTGGCATCACAGCAAAAATTGCCAAGCCTAAGGCCACAATAATAGCAAACAATAAACAATAAAAAGGTAAAAGAGAAGACAACTTTTTCCCTTTTACCTTTTGTCTTTTAAAGTTTAACTTCTCCAAGCCCAGCCTGGATCGGTAGTCTAATACTAAAGTTGGCAGCGCGATCGCCAAAAATAACAGTAGCACAGGCGCAAATGCTAAAGTTTGGCTCAGGGTTGCCGCCACCCCTAGTAAAATTAACCCAATGACAATTGAATAGCCCAAATCCTTACGGCGGGGCGTATCAAAGCTATGAAGGATTTGCAGTTGAATTAATAATTCTGCCAAACTCAGTCTGGTATCATTTAATTCCCCTATCAAGCGACCAAAAAAAGCACCCAGTGCAACTAACATGCCAATGGCAATGCAAAATTTCACACTAGTATTGCGATCGCGGCGACTGCGGTAACTCCAAATTGCACCCATGAAACTTACAGGTATCGCCCACAGACTAAATTGAGTCTCGCCTGCAATATCTGTCGCCACAATTCCCATAATTACTAACGCTAGCACTAGCATTCGTAGGGAAATTGAATCTTCCACTGCTAAAAGCGGCGAACCCTGCTGATTTTGTCGCCGGTAGTCATCTGCTACAGGTAGACGCCAAAACTGATTGATCCTGGATAAGTTAAACATTTAAAGTACAAGCACAGCGATGATGTAGAGGCGAAGGAAACTATGTTGGTGATGGAAACCAACTACCCTACCCTACTCTATGGAAACGCCTTTAGCGAAGGGGAATTCCCTGAGGAGCATAGTAACCAATTAACAATATGCCTACGGGAATCTACTTGTCTTGTGCTAGGTTCTACCAATCAATATATATTTGCGTAGGCTTCCTCAATACCGCTTGTCGAAAAAAAAAAGATAAGTTTCAAAACCAGGAAATCATTAATTATCTATCGGCGTTTCTCAATGTATTGTGCTAGCAGTGATGATGTGCTGATATTGCGGCCTATGTTGTTGGGGTAATTAAAAACACCAGGGGCTGTTGTTCAATTTCCGGGAAATCCACTTCTAAGGTATAAGTTTGGTTGAATTGCTGGCAGTGTAATTCTACACTCAGGTTACCTGAATTAGCCGATTGACCGACTGCTCTGGTACCTTGTCCTTTGAGGGTGAAAACTCCTTGTGTGGGTAATTTACCTGCGACGCGGAGCTTGCCTGTTTGTCCCTGAGACTGATACTCTACTTTGAGTTGCAGCACACCTGCACTAGTCAGCCATTCTCTTTCCACCACTGGATTAGCCAGGGAAACTGGTATTGTCAAGTTATCTAACAGTTGTTTAGCTGCTATTAGGGATAACGCCATTTGTTGACTTTGTTCTAAATTGGCGTAATCGCGCTGAAGATCGGGCATAGTTTCCAAGGTTTCTGGAGATCGAACAGTTGTTCTCAGCACCAATCCAGCTATGTCATTTAAAGCTTGACCCTCGTTAGGGAATAAGTCCTCTACTACTTGGACTAATTTGGCTCCCAAGGGCAAGGAAGATGTCAACAAGACTTGACACTTTTCCAGCAATTGACGGAAAATGCTTTCCGGCAGAGCGATTGGTAAATTCAATTTAGACTGTTGCGCCACCCATCCCCAGGCGGGAACTAATACTAGCGATTGCTCGTCGGCGTAATCGGGATAGTCTAGTAATTGGGTTTCCCAAGGAAATAAAGGCGGCTGATTCTGAATTTGGAGTTGTAAACGACGTTTGAGGACAGCTTGAAAACGTTCTTGCACAGTAGGAATTTCTCCCAGTTGAAAGGTTTGGGGTTTTACTCCCGACTCTAGCTCACCACTAGTTAAGGTGGTAGCTTGTTTGAGAGGGTTGTCTACCCCGTCAATTTCCTGACGATCTACCGAGGACGACTCAAAGGTGGTGGCAGTATCTGCCAACACCCAAGATAGTAATTGGTGATGAAAGGATTCTGAGTCACTATTCATGAGTAGATGCACCCGATCCGGACACTAAAGAGTTACGAATTTCCCAAGCTTGTTCAAGAATTTTGAACCATCGTTTTTGTAATTGTGCCATAGACAAACCTAAAGTTTTAGCGATTTTTTCATCAGGTTGTCCTTGTTGCTTTAGATCCAGTAGCGATCGCTGTTTATCGTCTAGTTCTGCTGTATAAGCTTGCCACTGTTGCGGGGTTAAGCCTAAATTCGTCGGTAAGGAAGCTTCCAACCATTCATGGACTAGTTCCCAACGATGCAACAAGGCAAACCGAATTAAATGATATTTAAACCTCTGTTGTAAGTAATCCCTCTGACGAGGGGTTAAACCTAAAATTGACTCAATTTCCTGTGCGGAAAGATCTTGTAAGCGCAGAGTAAAGTAATCAGCACAATCAGTTTGTTGGCGCTGTTCTAAATAATTTAATAATTCTGTAATCACGACAGAGCGCAAGGTGTCTTCTTCTGGCTCTGGTTCTGCTTGCGTAGCCATTGCCGAACGCAATTGTTGTACGGCTGGCTCTTCCCAAGAACCATCAGGTTCGTTGGCACTACCTTCTGCCGCTTGTTCAATATCTACAGTCGTTTCTGGAGGTTGTTGTTGCGAGAAAGTTTGCGCTCGCAGGATAATCAGCTGCTGCTGACGCCCAGGCAAGGGAATGCGCCGCTTACCATAGCGTTCCGTAAATGCCATATATTCTGCCAATTCCAGCAGAGATTGGGGGCGATAGGCCATTGGCAGTTGATTTTCCCGGCGGAAAGCATTTAAGGCTTCCAAATAAAAACCTTGCAGGAAATCTTCAATGATCGTCAACCGCCCTTGATAACTCAATTGCCTCTGGGGAGGATTGATATAACGGTAGATAATCGCGCTTAAGGTGCTATGTAGTTCTACCCTACCCCGATTGGAACCCAGCTGATAATATCTCAGACACTGCTGTAGCCGATGTTTGGCTAAAGTCATGGCTGAGTTTTCCACAGAACCGGATGCTTGGATGCGTTTGCTTTCTTGGCAAATCCGGTAGACTTCGGCAGCAATACGTGTTGCCACATCGTGGCAATTTTGTTCCGAAGCTTTGGTTGATTGCTGAAGCTCCTTAAATAGGAGTTGAAATATCACCTCCACGCCGATAGAATTCTCTCCCTGAATAGTTGCGGTTGCGGCTGAATTCATAGTCTCTGTTTTTAAAAGACCCTAACATACTTAAACACAACCTGTACGACCGTGGGTGTTGGCTGGATGAATTTTGCGTATAAGCTAAACGCATACGATCCTGCATTCAGGATGTGGACTAAGTTTATGATTCCCATTTTGAGTGGGATTATTCACACTTGGTTTTGATGTTATAGCCATTACCCAAAAGCCGTGGACAAGTTATATGGATATAGACGCACAAATTCAATTGTTGATTGATAATGCACCCCAAGATGTTATAACACCACAAATTGTGGCAGCAATTGCCCCTGTTTTGCAGGCGATCGCTCATCAGTTACGTCACCCTCAGTATTATATTCTCCAAAGTTTGGATTCAGAGTGGGTTTTAACTACATTGAGCAATCGCGCCAACCGCAAATTAGCAAAGCGGGTGGTTTACGCTTTTCCTAGCTTACAGGATGCCACAGCTACCGCCAATGCTGGAATTGAGGCGCAGATAACAGCAATTGCTATTCCTGTGACTCATATTTTGTTCCAACTAATGGCATTAGAACCAGTAGACAGTATAGTTTTTTTTGAGACTCCTGGCACAACTAAAAATGCCATCGAGGTGTCACGCGCTGACTTACAAAAGCAAATTCAGAAACATTTACAAAAAAAGCGATCGCCAAATCAACTTCCCCCTGACATTGCGTAATGGGGCATGGGGCATGGGGCATTGGGCATTAAAAACAATTTTAGATTTTGGATTTGCGATTTTGGATTGTATTTGAATCTAAAATCTAAAATCCAAAATCTAAAATCTAAAATTCCTAGTCCCTAATACAGACGACTTAAAACATAGTCAGCCATGTTAATTAAGGCTTGACGCGGTTCTGAGTGGGGGAGAACTGTCATATGCTCTGTTGCTAGTTTGGCATGGTGGGCGGCTAATTCTCGCGCCTTTTGTATGCCTTGACTTTCTTGAATTAATAAAAGTGCTTGCTCTAAATCGCCTTCTTGGGCAAATTCCCGTTCAATTAGCACTTCTAAATATGGTTTTTCCTTTAAGGCAAATAACACTGGGGCGGTGAGATTACCACTTTTCAAGTCAGATCCGGCTGGTTTACCCAATGTATCTGTAGAACTAGTGAAATCTAAAATATCATCAACAATCTGGAATGCTAAACCCAGATGGCGTCCATAGTTATACAAATGCTGGGCATCTTCTGGGGAGACTTCGCTCAGTAACCCAGCTGCTTTAGAACTATTGGCGATTAATGAGGCAGTTTTGTAATAGCTTTTGTTGAGATAAGTCTCAATGGAAGTATTCGCATCAAAGCGATTTAGTCCCTGCTGGATTTCTCCAGCAGCCAAATCCATAATTACTTCTGAGAGTAATTTTACCACTTCCAAGTTATCCAAGTTTGCCAAATACCAAGAAGATTGGGCAAACAAAAAATCTCCGGCTAATACGGCAATTCGGTTACCAAACAAGCTATGAACGGTTGGTACGCCGCGACGCATCTGAGATTCGTCCACTACATCGTCATGCACCAAGCTGGCGGTGTGGATCATTTCTGTAATCTCCGCTAACCTTCGGTGACGCGGTGTAATGTCTTGTTCTAGCATGGTAGCTCGCGCTATGAGCAGAACGATCGCTGGTCTAATACGCTTTCCCCCAGCACCAAATAAATGTTCGGCTGCTGCATAAAGTATGGGGTGGCGATTTCCAACTAGCTGTTTGAGATTATCTGCTAGTATTCGCAGGTCTGCTTCCACAGGGGTAAACAGGGAGGTGGCTGGGGTCATGGATGGGCGGACTCTGGCTTAGATTAAGAAAGTTTACATATCCTATACTCATTTTAAGATAACCCAGGTTCAGCGCAACGTCTCAATCGGGGAATCCCTCAATCTCTCAAGCCCATACCTCAAGGCTTGAGGCTTTTCCAGAGATTTTGACAAAAATGATATTTTTTATGTCATACTTGATTAACTATTTTTATAATTAAAATGTATTGTAAGCTACTGAAAATAATCTAATTATTTAAATCTAAAATGTCTAAGTATTTTTACTCATAAAGTTGTATTTGCTAGCTCATTGGCATTCATTTGCTGACTCTAGTTAACAATTTTCAGGGAAAATACTTAGGTAATGATAATTAAGTATATTAAATGTATTGTTTGTAACCAGCTATGAATCTTGAGTTTCATTGAGTTCTTAGCTTTGGAGAAAGGTTTTAGCTACAAAATATCAATTTCCATAAACTATACTTTGTAACTTTTATCACCATAAAAGTTATGTATAATTTTTAGTCATTTAATAGATTAATTACTAAGTATTTATCTCAGGGTGACTAATTTTTGCGAGTTCAGTTAAGTCCTTGAGAAAATTTCAAATTTAGCTGCGAAGATGGCTTAAAAGTCAGGAACCTTGTGTTACGCTAAGATCTAGGGATTTTAAATTTTTCAGATATTCACCCGCCAAAGTTAAATTGCCGATAGGTGATTTAGCATACAGCAGTTGTGAGTCAATACATAGTCGCGGTGAAATCTAGGAAGTAATTCCTGAATTTATACTGGCGACCTGCGAAACTTTTTGGTAGAAGCTAGGCGCTACCCTTCGGGGAAATGCTCGTTTTGTCTTGACATTGAGCGTTGGCGTTGCTTTGCTAAATTGTGTATTCGCAGCCAAACGCGGACTAGGTAGAATGCTGAGGAGCGCAGCAAGGGATTGCTATTTGGCAATTTAGCTTGCTCTGAAATGTATAGTCTGCGCCAATAATTTCCATAATAAATCCGTTAGCCGTCGAGCGTTGTCACTCTACGGCGTAGTCTAGCATAGCAAATCGCAGCCAACAACAATTAGCTTGTTTGGCAAAGATTTTGCTGGGGTTATGAAATTGCTTATTCGTTAGATAAAGGTGCTGGTAGAACGATGATGTACGGAAACATGCCTATGATGATTTTTATGCTAGCTGCTGGATATTTGTTCACTGTCTACCTACTGTTAGCTTTAGCAAAGCGTACAGGTAAAAATACTGAGACTACAAATATTTCTTTTTCCCATAAGGGAAAACACGAACAAGAGTTATCAGTAACACCAAAGGTGAGTGAGGCTGTTAATAGTCAATAGTCAATGATGAATATTCAATACGCAAGAGTCAACAGTTAAGTCTTAACTGTTGACTCTTGATTTATGGTTGTTTATCCCAAAAATTCTTGTTATAGGTGGGAAACTTTAGCGTCGGTGAAGCAAACTTCTTCCACAAGGGGAGTATAGCCTAACCACTGCAATCCTGATTGAGCAAACTGCTGACCGCAACCGCTAACAGCAAAGCGAGTGGGTAATGGCGGATGGGTATTTCTTAAACCGAGAATGTCTAAATCTTGGGTACAAGCAGCGACTACATTCACCGCCGGATCGACGAGTTTAACATGAGCAGGAAGAAGCGATCGCAGTACAGGTGCTAGGTGGGGATAATGGGTACAGCCGTAAACTAATGTATCGATTTGTTGCTGGAGTAACGGCTCTAGGTAAGAACGTGCTACTTCCATCGTATAAGGGTCATGAATTCGGTTTTGTTCAATTAAAGGCACAAATTCGGGACAACCTACTTGCCAAACTTGAACATGAGGATCGATTTCTAATATGGCTTGCTTATAGGCATTACTTTTAGCTGTGGCTGGAGTAGCAATCACCCCAATCCGCTTACCTTGTTCTACAGCCGCTTTTGCACCGGGGAGAATCACACCCAGAATGGGTAAATCAAATTCCTCGCGAACGATATCTAAGGCTAAAGCAGAACTAGTATTACAAGCCATAATCACCATTTTGACCTGTTGCTGTTGCATCCAGGTCAAAATTTCGCGGACATACTGTAAAATTTCTGCTTGAGAACGAATGCCATAGGGCAATCGAGCAGTATCGCCAAAATAAATAACAGATTCGTTAGGAAGTTGTCGATAAAATTGTCTTAATACGGTCAAACCACCAACGCCGCTATCAAAGATGCCGATAGGCGCGCGTTGGGGTTCTTGTCCAGAAAAATTATTCAGATTACCTTCAAAAATGGAAGATGAATACACGGGCAAATATTGGGTTGAGGTTTTTTGAACTAAGATACAGGATTTAGTGGGTCAATGGTCAATGGTCAATGGTCATTAGTTATTGGTCATTGCTCATTGGTGAGAGAGAATATCTGTAAACCCGCCAATACAGTTATTCTCTTCTCTCGTCCAGTTATATCCGTTTGAGGTACCTGAGAATACCATTGGCGATCGCTTCAGCCATGCGACTTTGGTATGCTGGATTACCTAATCTCGGATTGTCTTCTCGACCAGTCATATAGCCAGTTTCTACCAAAATTGAGGGCATAGAGCTTTTTCTGAGGACGTAAAATCTGGCTTTACGGGTTCCTCGGTCTTTGATGGTACTAATATTATTCAGAATTGAATTGCGGACTGTTTCGGCTAAAGCATAACCACTGTCGTAATAATATACTTCTAGACCATTGACATCAGAGCGTTTATCTACAGAATTGGCGTGAATACTGACAAACGCAGTCGCATTGACTCGCTCGGCTATATCTACCCTTCCCTGAAGTTCGACAAAAAAGTCAGCATCTCTGGTGAGGACGACTTGTACACCATTCCGTTCTAAAATTCTCGCAACTTGAATTCCAATCGGTAAAACTACATCTTTTTCTAACAACCCACCTAAACCCGGTGCGCCGGAGTCTTTACCGCCATGTCCAGGATCAATTACTACTAATAATTTACCTCTGGGGACTGATGGGCTGGGGCCTGGCTGGGATACAGTTGGCGGATTATCTGTGACGGGGTCTGGTAATTGTCCTTGATTTGGTAGTGGTAGTGGAGGTAAAACTACGGGGGGAGTTCTAGGCGCTGTGACTGAACGCGATCGTTGTAATTGTAGAGCTATCAGCTGACTACCAACTTGGTTGAGTTCGCCAATTTGTACCCCAGCCGCTGGTTGAACATAAACAACTACAGTATTCGCTTCTTGGGGTTGGACTCTCACCCTCAGAATCGGGCTATTAGCATCTAACGCAGGCCCGGTGACTCTGGGAGACAATTTAGCATTGTTAATGGTGATGCGAAATAGACCACTTGTTCTATCCCATCCACCTGTAGCTGATAACTGTTGGTCAGCACGAATCAACAGTTGAGTCCCATTTCCTCCGAGTTCGATGGCTTGAATTGTGGCTGGAGAGTCGGTATTAGAATTTACAGGTGCTGGATTATTATTTCCTGGTAATCGCACCACACCACTGTTGGGTAAAAGCACAAAACCGCCCATAGTACTGCTAAGAGCGCGCCAATCAGGGCTATTGCTGTCTACCCGCATGGTCATGCGTACTACAGGAGGTTGTGATGGCAATTGGCTAAAGATAATCCGATTGACACCATAGCGGTTAATCAAGACATCGCGCTGCTGTAGTTGTGGGGATAAAGAAGCGCCTGTAATATCAACATTAATGGCTTTGCGATCGCTTGTGCGATTGACTTGAATTGTCGGGGTACCGCCGCTAGTGCGGATGAAAAATCCATCGCCTGTTACCCGTAAGTTCTCAATTTGCGTCGCCCCAGTAGCAGTGTTAACGGCGGTGCGGTCATTGATAGGGGTAATCGGCCCGGTTTTAACTACGTTGTTATAAACATTAGTTGATGGATTAGTTGGTTGTATTGGCGATGTATTAGAAGGAACTACCACCCCCGATCCATCTGGTTGCGGCCTGTTAGCGTCAGCTAAGACTGCTACTTGCTCAGGTTTAGGGTTAGGTAATTTTACTGTCCAACGGCTGGGGCTAAGGCCTGTAAATTTTACCTGTTCCGGGTCTATGGTATAACCGGGAGCCAGTTCAACCACAATGCGGGTTGTTTCTGGGTCAAATTGACCGACACGCACTGACTGAATCGCACCACCTACAGACTGAGTGACTTGGGGACGCCCAAATACAGTTTGTGGTAAATCAATTACCAACCGAGTGGGGTTGAAGATCAGCTGTGCTTTAGGTTGCACGCCACCGGCAGTGTTGATTTCTAATACATTTTGATTAGCGTCAAAACGCCAAGATTCTAGTCTCGCTGCAAAAACCGGCGACGACAATATGAGGATCGTTCCAAAAGTACCGGGTAGTAACCAGTGTAATTTCACAGTTTTTTCTCCTAATTCGTATTTATGGGAGCCTTTCGGCTATTAAAATGTCGTCCGTTCCTCACACCGTCACCGCCCACACTAGAGATTGAATGCAGCAAAACATTTCTCGCTGAGATTAAAGACACAGCTAATGGCGAAGCATTGTAACATATCTTTGTAATTCTGCCATGCTGCTACCATTGCTAATTTTTAGCCAAGAAATTGTCAAGGGACACCAGAAAAAAGATAACTAAAGTTAAGCTGATGTAATCAATCCAAAATTGTTGTTAATTTGTTTTGATTGTTAGTAGTTAATGCACCGAGTGTAAAAATAAAACTATTATCAACTGGGTTGTTAAGGCTAGTGACAGCTACTCTTTAATATTTAGAAAAATATTGATGAATGGGTGTGCCGAGGAGTAAAGATGAGATTAATTTCCTCGGAAATAGAGGCGGTATTTTATAATTTTTTTGCAGCAATAATGTTTTGGGGCATGGGGCATCCTTTCGACTTCGCTCAAGGCGAGTGGGCATTGGGCATTGAGAATGGGAAGGAAGACAAGGAAGACAAGGGAAGGAAGAATAATGACAATTGTACAGACGCGATTGATCGCGTCTCTCACAAATTACAAATGACAACTGACAACTGACAACTGACTATTGACATTTTATTGAGTAATTGACTGATGATTTGATGACCCTGATGTGAGAGAAAATAAGTAACCTTTAAGTGAAATTACCCAAAAGTTACTACTTATTTTCTTATCTTTGTCGTAAGTACTGGAGAATACCGCGAGCGATCGCTTCTGCCATTTGATTTTGATAACTTGAAGTCTTTAAATTGGCAACATCTTCCCGACCCGTTAAATAGCCGGTTTCTACCAAAATCGAGGGCATAGAACTTTTTCTCAGGACATAAAATCTGGCTCGTCTGACTCTGCGGTCTCGGACATTCACGCTTTGGAGAATGCTGTTATGAACTGCGCGAGCTAAACCTAAACCGTTGTCGTAGTAGTAGGTTTCTAAACCACTGACTTCGGGACGCCCCAATCCTACTGAGTTAGCATGAATACTCACAAATACAGTGGCGTTTGCTCTCTCTGCCATTTCTACCCGCCCTGGTAGGCTGACAAAATAGTCAGAGTTTCTTGTCATAATCACTTGCACGCCATTTTGTTGCAAGATTTCTGCTACTCTTCTACCAATGGGTAGGATAATATCTTTCTCTCGCACTCCACCAATGCCAATTGCTCCTGGGTCTTTACCACCGTGTCCGGGGTCAATAACCACTACAGCTCGTCCAATGTTTGGGGGACGGGAGCCTGGCTGAGGTGCGGGTGGCGGATTAGGAATGCTGGGATCTGGTAATGTGTTCCCAGGTGATGGTAAGGGTGGTAACCCTATGGGCGGTCTCACTTGGGAAGAACGCTGTAATTGCAGTGCCAAAAACCCGTTATTTTGGTTGAGTTCGCCAATTCGCACTCCCGCAGCAGGTTGAATTAGAACAACTACAGTATTCGATTCTTGGGGTTGCACTCTCACCCGTAACACTGGGCTATTAGCATTTAATGTCGGCCCGGTGACTCTAGGAGATAATTTGGCATTGTTAATGGTGATGCGAAACAGACCACTGGTTCTATCCCACCCACCTGTAGCTGATAGAGGCTGATCGGCGCGAATCAACAGTTGGCTATTATCGCCACCGAGTTCGATGGCTTGAATTGTTGCCTGGGAATCAGTATTAGAATTTACTGGAGGTTGATTATTTTCCGGTAATCTTACTGTACCCTTATTGGGCAGAACCACAAACCCACCCACGCTGCTGCTACTAGCTCGCCAATCGGGGCTATCGCTATTTACCCGCATGGTCATGCGTACCACAGGCGGTTGAGATTGCAATTGGCTAAAGGTAATGCGATTGACACCATAGCGGTTAATTAAGACATCACGCTGCTCTAGTTTGGGAGATAAAGCTGCACCGGAGATGTCGATATTAATTGCTTGGCGATCGCTTGTGCGATTAACTTGAATTTTTGGGTTACCACCGCTAGTGCGAATGAAAAACCCATCACCTGTCACTCGTAAGTTCTCAATTTGAGTTATCCCAGTGGCAGTGTTGACAACTGGAGAAAATTCCGGTCTAGGTCTATTACCCGGATCGGTTGTAACAGCGTTGTAAACATTATTATTGGGCGTAGGTGATTTAACTACTTCTAATCTCGGTAATTGCACTAGCCATCGACTAGCGCTAATACCCGTAAATTTTACCTTTTGGGGATCTATTGTGTAACCAGGAGTGATTTCAATTACTATGCGGGTTGTTTCTGCGTCAAATTGACCCACACGAATCGACCGAATCGCCCCACCTACTGTTTGGGTTACCTGGGGACGCCCAAATACAGTTTGTGGTAAATCAATCACCAAACGAGTGGGATTGAAGATGAGTTGTGCTTTTGGCTGGACACCACCAGCCGTATTAATTTCTAGTTGATTTTGGTCGCTATCAAAACGCCAAGATTCTAGCCTTGCTGCTAAGGTTGGTGACGATAGCAAGCAGATAGTCCCCAAAGTACTAGGTAGTAACCAGTGTAGTTTTACAGCCATTTCTCCTAATTCGCATTCATGGGAATAGTCAATATTTCAAGATATTGGCAAATTGTCACACTTTCACCACCAAAATTTAGCTGTTGTTGCCTGATGAAACTTGAGCGCCACAAGCACAACATAGATAACAATGTATAAGTTTACACGTTTATTGCGCTTCTCTTGTCATTTGTTAGAGACGTGATTAATCGCGTCTGTACAATCGTCAGTTGTCAGGAAACGCCATGAATTTATTCTCTTGGTTCAGGCAAGAAAAAACTGATTTTTTCAGGCGGGTGCTGGGTCATCCCTAATTGCGCGAAACTTAACGGAAGTGGCGAGAGAAAATCGGAACAACCTGGAAACCGATCGCCTTCCGAAGGTTGATTGTCATCATAAAAAACTAAAATTGACAATCTTAGGGGACGGCGTAAGCGAGTGAGAAGTTTCCTAGTATCGCCGCTAAATCCCTAGATACTTCGGAGAATACTGACACAGAATGCTCAACAACCAACCTATTAGCGATCGCAATTAGTAACTGAGTTCTGAGCAAAAATGATTCAGAACTCAGTCTTAATCTACCTTAAGGTGAAATCAACAGGGGGTTTCTACCCAAGGCGGATCGTTAACTTTCGCGTAAATCAGTTTCCGACTCCAGCAACGCAGGTTTTTCTATGGTTAAAGATGGAGCAGCACCATCTAAAATTAGTTTCTCTGAGTCTGTTGCTGTGTCTGTGTCTGGAAAGACAAACCGTAACAAGGGAGGCGCTAAAAAGGTTGTCAAGATTACCATCATGATAATTGCTGCACCTAGCGGTTTTGAGAGGGCACCACTAGCCGCACCAACACCAGCAAATACTAATCCAACTTCACCCCTGGGAATCATCCCCACACCAATTGCCAACCTGTTGATTTGTGGTTGACCAAACACCGTTAAGCCCGTAATCACTTTACCGATAATGGCGACTAAAATCAGGAAAGTTGCCATCACTAAACCTTCACGATTGCTGGGAATGGCTGGGTTTAATACGCCTAAATCTGTTTTTGCCCCAACGACAACAAAGAAAATGGGGACTAACATATCAGCGATGGGAATCACTTGCTTTTGCAGTTCTTTGCGCTTATCTGTTTCTTCCAAAACCAAACCAGCCGCAAAAGCACCAAGAATTGCTTCTAATTGAATTACCGCCGCTAGATATGCCATCACAAAGGCAAAGATAAATGCTGGGATAATCAATTCACCTCTGGTTTTGAGCCGATCGACAATGGCGACAAAGGACTTGTTAAAAAAATTACCTAGTAGGATCGCACCCAGTAAAAAAGCAGTGGCACTAATAATCAAATAAATGACTTTAGTTACATCTACTTCACCATCTTTCGCCAAACTTGCAACCACTGCTAACACAATAATTCCCAGTACGTCATCAATTACCGCCGCACCAAGAATAATCTGTCCTTCTTTAGAATTGAGACGACCAATTTCTGAAAGTACCTTGGAAGTAATACCAATACTTGTAGCCGTCAAAGCCGCCCCAGCAAAAATTGCTGGTACAGCACCCACACCAAATAAAGTCATTAATCCAACAGTACCCGCAGCAAAGGGTGCTACTACCCCTACTACCGCCACAATAGTAGCTTGGATACCAACTGCCATTAAATCTTTTAAGTTGGACTCCAAGCCAATCTCAAATAGCAGGATAATCACGCCCAATTCTGCTAAAACCGAAATCACCTCTGATTGCGCTGTAAATACGCTATCAGCCGCTTGTGGGCTTAATCCAGCAGTGCTTTGCAGGAAGGAAATAATTAACGAACTAGAACTATCTGTACCAGCTTCAGGAAATACCAAAAGGTGTAAGACAGAAATACCAACGATTACACCACCAACGAGTTCGCCTAAAACAGGCGGTAAACCAACTCGATTGGATAACTCCCCACCAACTTTGCTAGCGAGGTAGATGACTACTAAGCTCAATAGTACTGCTGCGACTACCATTGAGCTATCTGCTGTTTCTGTTGTGCTTGCCAGCAGAGGAAAAGAGAAGTTGACTGCATTTAAAAGCTGCATTGGTTCTGTAATAATCCTTCTCTTTAATTTTTACTCTTTTATCCGAAGTAACTTTTTAGAGATTTTCGCTAAATTGGCATGAAATTGAGATATTAATTGGTGTTATTTGTCAACCGCATCAGACATTGCCAAGCTAAATGCACATATTTCCCACCTAATAACCTATGCCCAATGCCCAATTTTTTAGTTTCCAAAAATGTAACCATCCCAATTTTTGACTTGAGCAATGTCACAGTAGGAATACACAAATCGTATCTATTCAATTGGTGTCAATTCGGGAGAATTGTGCAAATCTCTTGATGGCGGTTAACTATTAACAGTTGACCGTTCAATGACAATTGCTTAGATATACCATGACAAACATCTCTAATTAATTATTCCGAGGAGTGCACATCTTATGTCTAGAGCCGCTTTATCCGGTTCCCAATTTCGTATTGGTAAATTTTGGCAAACTTTACCTTTAGCAATGCTTGTCTGTGTAACTTTTATGCAACCTGGATTGGCACAAGAAAAGGAAAAATTATGGCGCACACTTACTGTTAGCGGTAGGGGTATGGAATCAATTCCGACTACTTTATCTTTAGTCAGTTTGGGTGTAGAAATTCAAGGTAAAACAGCCCAAGAGGTACAAGAAGAAGCCGCCCGTCGGTCAGCAGCAGTGGTAGCTTTACTTAAGAGTCGGAATGTGGACAAGTTGCAAACTACAGGTATCCGCTTGAATCCAGTTTATAGTTATACGAATAATGTGCAGCGAATTACTGGCTATGCGGCTAGCAATATTGTCAGTTTTCGGATTGCTACAGATAAAGCGGGTACATTATTAGACGATGCGGTAAAGGCTGGAGCAACACAAATTAATGGTATTAGTTTTGTTGCTACTGATGAAGCGATCGCATCTGCTCAAAAGCAAGCTCTCAAAGAAGCCACTCAAGACGCCCAAGCCCAAGCTCAAGCTGTGTTTAGTAGCTTAGGTTTGAATTCTAAGGAAGTGGTAAGTATTCAAATCAACGGTGCTAGCGCCCCACCACCTTCACCTGTATTAATGCGTTCTGAAGCCTTCAAAGCTAATAGTGCAGATGTCTCTACCCCCATAATTGGCGGCGAACAGCAAGTAGAAGCATCGGTAACTTTGCAAATTAGTTATTAGTCAGTTGTCAGTTGTCAGTTGTTAACAGTCAACAGTCAACAGTCAACAGTCAACAGTTAACAGTTAACAGTCAACAGCATGAGAGTGTTGACTGTTGACCAAATATTTAGAAATTTTCTGGCGAAAAATCTCCTCCGCCCCCTTCATTATCGCGCTTGGAACCTAATAATTCTAGCTGGTCTACTCGAATGACAGGCATAGAACGGCTGGCTCCGGTTTGGCGATCGCTCCATGTGTCAAACTTGAGGGAGCCTTTAATGCCAATTAAGCTACCTTTGCGTACATAATTACCCGCAATTTCTGCTGTTTTATCCCACAATTCTAAGGTGAACCAATCAGGCTCATCTCGATTTCGCGATCGCCTATTTACTGCTAGTGTCAATCTACACTTCACACTACCTGACTCAAAATATTTAATATCTGGATCGCCGCCTACACGACCAACAAGGGTGACAATATTAATACTCATGGGTTTCCCTTTCAGTACATACGTACTTATCTATCTTGAATTCCATCATAGCGAATTGTGAAACTATTGAAAATATGTTAAAGATTTAGCAATAAAGTTGTATCGAAAAATGATACAAAATACTAGGGATGAAGTAGAAAACTATACGGATATATTGTTGCACTCAAAGAAGATCGAAAAATATTAGGCTGACAGCCAGTGAAGATTCTCAAAAAATATCCAAAAAAATATCTATCTTTACTGGACTAAGGATCAAAAACGTAATAAAATCCAGCACGATTAACTCTAACCGTCGTAGTCATCAAGTATCGCAAATAGGGGGCGTAGGACGCGTGGGTCTTTTCAGGAACTTTCGCTCATCGTGGGATATGGGTATCGACCTCGGTACTGCTAATACCCTCGTTTATGTATCAGGTAAAGGTATTGTACTCCAAGAACCTTCGGTAGTAGCTATCGATCAAAACGAAAAGATTGCACTAGCTGTGGGTGAAGATGCTAAAAAAATGCTCGGTAGGACACCAGGAAATGTGGTTGCTCTTCGTCCTTTGCGCGATGGGGTAATCGCTGACTTTGACACAGCCGAGCTGATGTTAAAGAGTTTTATTCAACGTGTGAATGAAGGTAGGTCATTGATTCTACCACGAATTGTCATTGGTATTCCCAGTGGTGTCACAGGGGTAGAAAGAAGAGCTGTCATGGATGCAGCTTCCCAAGCTGGAGCCAGAGAAGTTTATTTAATTGATGAACCAGTCGCCGCAGCCATTGGTGCAGGATTACCAGTAGCCGAACCAACTGGTAACATGATTATTGATATTGGTGGTGGTACTACAGAAGTTGCAGTACTCAGTCTCCAAGGTACAGTACTGAGCGAGTCAGTAAGAATTGCAGGCGATGAACTCACAGAAGCAATTCTGCAATATATGAAGAAAGTTCATAACTTAGTAATTGGGGAACGGACTGCTGAGGACATCAAAATTCGCATTGGTTCTGCCTATCCGACCAATGATGATAATGATTCCATGATGGAAGTCCGGGGCTTACATTTACTTTCTGGTCTACCACGTACTGTAACTATTAAAGGCCCAGAAATTCGTGAAAGTATGCTTGAACCGCTATCGGTGATTATTGAAGCGGTGAAACGGACATTGGAACGCACACCTCCCGAACTAGCAGCAGATATTATTGACCGGGGTATTATGCTGGCTGGTGGTGGTGCTTTACTCAAAGGCATAGATACACTCATTAGTCATGAGACAGGTATCGTCACGCATATCGCTGCCGATCCTTTATGTTGTGTGGTTTTGGGAACAGGTCGTGTTTTGGAAAACTTCAAGCAACTGGAACGGGTATTTAGCGGTCGTTCTCGGAATATGTAGCAAAAATATCAGATATTGGATTCTAAATATCTAGAATTCTCTATCTGATATTGGGTTTTATATAAATAGAAGCAAACAACCAAAAATTTTTCAAATTATATAAACATATAAAAATTAAGGTATGGATAAATGGTGTTACTACGTCGTTGGTGGGATCGCAAAAGCTTACAGCTAGGATTAGTTGCTTTGGCATTAGGTAGCGCTTGGGTATTACGCGAAACCCAAGGTGCTTTACTGCTAGAAATGTACCAAGTAATTACTCGTCCAGCACAAATGTTACAAGCCGGGCCAACCCCTGAAGAACGCCTCAGAGATGCCCGTTCCTTGGAGTTGCAAGCGCGAATCGTAGATTTAGAAAGCCAAAACAAAAAGCTACAAAGTTTGTTGGGTTATGTCACCAAAGAACCAGTTGCATCACGCCCAATTCCCGCGCGGGTATTAGGACGTAGCGCCGATCATTGGTGGCAGCAAATTACCCTAGATCGGGGTAGTAATTCGGGAATTCAAGAAGGCTTTATTGTCAAAGCGGAAGGTGGGTTAGTCGGTTTAGTAGAAAGCGTTACGCCTAATACTAGTCGGGTGTTACTGATCAGCGATCTCAAGAGTCAAGTGGGTGTCACAATTAGCCGGACATCGGCTAAAGGCGTTTTGCGCGGCGATTCTTCAGCTGAGGCTGTGTTGGAATTTTATGAAAAAGTTCCCAATGTTAAGGTGGGTGATTTTGTCTCTACATCAACCTACAGTCAAAGGTATCCTTCTGGTGTAGCAGTAGGGAGAATTAAGTCTCTAGATTTAAAGAAACTACCTGCATCAATTGCCAAAGTAGAACTTTTCCCGCCAATTAGGTCTTTAGATTGGGTGGCTGTCTACCCCAAACCAGAAGAACCGATTCCAGAAGCAGAAAATTCCCAACCGCCAACTAACCCACAACCGCAAAAGTCGAATTAAATTCCCCCCAAGTCTTGTAACACCATGAAGATCCCTGTATTGACTGGTCGCCGCCCAAAAAAATCAAAATCACCTGCGCGGAGAAAATCGCGAATTCAAATCCCGCCGATGGCGCGTTGGCATCCGCGTACTCGTCAGTTTGTGGATTGGGGGGTGACAGTTGGATCTGTGTTGTTATGTTTGTTAATGTTGCCGACTCGCTTACCAGGGATGGAGTTATTGGGGATCGGGCCTAATTGGTTGTTAATTTGGGTGGTAGCTTGGAGTGTGAAACGCCCTGTATGGTCTGGGTTATTGGCAGGTATAGTTATGGGGTTACTTCAAGACGCTATGACCTCGCCTCACCCTACCCATGCTTTATCTCTGGGGATTGTGGGCATGTTGACGAGTTTGCTGCAAAAGCAGCGTTTCATTGAGGAAGACTTTATTTCCATCGCTTTAATTGTGTTTGCAATGGCGTTTATCTGCGAGACAATTTTTGGCTTAGAGTTGACTTGGGCAGGCGATCGCAAAGCTGAATATATTTGGACATATTTTCAGCGTGTCGCCCTAGCTTCTGCCATTCTCAGCAGTTTGTGGGCACCTGTAGTTTATTATCCGTTAAATCGTTGGTGGCAAGAGATGAAGTTATTTGAGCAATCTTGAAATTGCTTGATTTAATCACAAAACAAAGCCTGCAAAAGCAGGCTATTTTTATGTATATTCAAGAATAATTGGTATAAAGTGTACTTATTTAGGAAGGCTTATGGAGGGGATCAAAATTCAGCAGACTGCCCAGCAAGCATTTGACTACCTGGCTAAAGGATGGGCAACAGGGAATTTTCAACCGTTTATTGATATGCTGGCGGATGAGGTGATGTTCTGGCTACCGGTTGGTCAGCAGCGAGATACACCTTTTGGTTATGAGAATAAGCAGCAGCTAATTGCGAGATTCCAGGCGCGTACAGAAAGGGGCGATCGCCTGATTTTTAGTCAGCCCAAAAATATTATCAGTAATGATACTAGCGTGATAGTTGAGTTTGAAACTCAGGGAACCATTCGCAACCAACCTTTTACAGGAAACAATGTTATTTCCTTTGATATTCAAGATGACAAAATAACTGGCATTCGCGAATATTTTGGCGAAATAGATTAAGCGCTATTATTAAATTTGCTGCTTGCCAACCCAAGTAACTTTTTTACTTACACTAAAGCCATCTTCAATGGTGTGGTCTTCAAAAGAACCTACTCTTGATTGAATCACAATCCAGCACAAATCCTCTGTATCTGAAGTATTTCGCAGACATCTCTCACCTTGGGGATCTACTCGCACAACAGTTCCTTCTCCTAATGGAAACACAAAATCATCAACTTGAAATTTGCCTTCCCCGCGAATAAAGATGTAAATTTCTTCATTTAGGCGATGCTTGTGATAAAAAGGTACTGATTTTTTGGGTGCGAGGTTGTTCACCGAAATTTCTGCACTGGTGAGATCGAGTATCTGGTTGAGAAATACCTTACCCTCTACTTTGATCGGGAATTTTGGGGTTTCAAAGGTAAATTGCCGTAATTGCGAAAACGATCCCAAATCAGTCACAGCAAAGTTTTTGCCAGTTCTAGCAGTTGGTGAAACTTGAGTCATTGTTATCTCTTTAACTTGTAACTTGCAACTTGCAAGCTAATATAGCAAAACTCACTTGTAAAATGCAAGTAAGTAGTAAATTTAGTTTTAGCAATGTCTCAATCTCGCCGTTCACCTTGCCCAATTGCTTGTTCGCTGGATTTAATAGGCGATCGCTGGACGCTGCTAATTATTAGAGACATGCTATTTTTTAAAAAGCAACGCTTTGACGAGTTTTTGGAGTCTCCTGAAGGTATTTCTACTAATATATTGACAAATCGCCTAAAATTTCTGGAAGAAGCAGGTTTAATCGAGAAAAAACCATACAGCAACCATCCTCGGCGGATGAATTATCAATTAACCGAGCGAGGAAAAAGCCTTCGTCCTGTACTGAAAACCATGATTGCTTGGGGATTGAAGAATATTCCGGATACAAGGATTCCTGATGATGAACAGGGTTAGCAGCAGAGGGGGAGAATAAAGTTTTCACAAATCAAATATTTTTGAGCGATCGCAGATATTATGAAGAAATTGGGGAGCGCGATCGCTGTTTTTCTCGGTAACTCCGGGGTGTTTGTTTTGTCCAGCGTTTAAAAGCACGATGAAAAGCGCTAGGTTCAGAAAATCCTATTGACAGATGAATCAATAGTCACTGTCAGCCACACAAATTCCCTTACATTTAATGCCATTTGTCGCTGTACGCAGACAATGGGGACAAAGAATTTTTTCGGTTTCGGGTACGAGATTGGTGCTGGTGCTTGTTTGTGGTTTGTCTTTATCGGTTTGAAGGCTCACGGTTATCGAGGTAAGTTAACTAAGTACAGCTTTGCATAAAATCCTGGCTGATTGCGGGGGGAAACTTTAACGCAAAAGGGCGCAGAGGTACGCAGAGAATGAGCTAGGAATTAATGAAATTTTTGTACTAAGGACAAATGACAGCCTCAGCCAGTTAGCTTTGATTTCACAGAGCTACTTAAGACTCCTTGAGAAGATGCTTAATCATATTGTCTTTGACCATTAACTGCCGTAGTACTTCTAAAAGCAATTTTTGTGATTCTTCTTGACTCAATGCTTTAATCTGTTCTTCGTAAACTTTGAGGTTGAATTTCTGTTCTAAATTAAGGTCTATCGGCATATCCATAGGTTTGACTCTCTGGTGTGTCGAAATATGAGTTTGATTATTCTGCTGCAAATTAAGTTAACAAAAGTTACATGGTCTTGACAAGTGGGTAGTTTTAGACGTTAACGAATAAACGAATTTGTCAGAGACGCGATTCATCGCGTCTGTACAATTGTCAGTTGTCCCCCTTGTCCTCCTTATCCCCCTTGTCCCCCTGCCCAATGCCCAATGCCCCATGCCCAATGCCCAATGCCCCATGCCCAAAATCTCTAACTCAGGATGGCTCTAGCAGTTTTATAATTAACTATGATTGGGTTGCTCAACTTGTTGTTTGGAGTTAGCGTTTGATTTATGGATGCAATGGAGTTTTTTCAACTAAGTACAGGTAAGTGGCGATCGCAGCGCACGACTCACCACTTAGCCTTTAAGCGTTCTGAAGCTGGGGAATCAAATATCTTGGTTGAAGCGCTGGGAGCCGATCATCCAAAAGTGATTGAAATTTGCGAACTTCATCAAGTTGACCCCAAGCTGGCTATTGGTGGTGCTTTTGTATCTTGGCAAGGTGCAATGGGCTGGGATCGGGAAGATGAAAACCATGAAGGTTCGACTGTCTTCTCGCTGATTCCTGATGCCGATAACCCCCGTCAAGGTTCGTTGTTGCGCGAACGGGGTTATGCGGAAATCGTTCCTGTTGCTGGGCGCTATGAAATGGATGAAGAGGACGCCTTAGTTCTGATCACCGAGTACGAAACCATGAGTTCCATTGAGAGATTCTGGTTTGTTAGCCCTAGCATTCGGATGCGTACCAGTACAGTCAAAAGATTTGGTGGTTTTAGCACCGCTACCTTCTGTACAGAGTTCCGAGTAGGAGATGTTTCAGATACCTCTAATTCCAATGAGGCTGATCTCTCAAACCAGAACCCTGAACAGATAAGCAATGCGACCGAATCCACAGAATACTTCTCACTCTTTGGTTGGTAAATTAATCATCACCACCAGTACCGATCCATTTACGCGAGGGCTAGATTATCTTTATGGAGTGAGAAGTCTAGCTCTCGATGCAGAGATGATTGATGTGGTTTTTGATATGGAAAACCGCAAACCTCTGTGCGTGTGGATTGGCGAGCATATTGAGGCGGTGAACGCAAAACTCGAAAACTATCTTCAGGCTTGCCACGATTGTTTTCATCCTTGGGAACAACCTGCGATTCAAATCTTTGCAGCGCCAATTGCGCAGTCTTTTGGTATTGATGGCTTGTGCAATCTGCAAACCAATCCGATTACCATCCTGATTGATGTGGGAAGAGTATTGCCAGCTGACTGGCTGCTCTTAGTTGTCCATGAATATGCCCATGCTCATGCGGGTTCCCCAGGACACCACGAAAAATATGCGCGATCGCTTTCTCACCTCTGCTTGGGATTAGGGATTGCGCCCCCTGAATCTATTAAGGAATCTCAGCTGCGATTTTATCCTGATTACCGCCCCACTCAGAATCCCCTAGCTTTTTGGCGGGGAGAATCAGCAGTTGGCTATTAACAGTAGCGCTTCAGTTGATAAAAGTCAGACTGTTTGTAGCATTCCAGATTAATTACGAATTATGAACCACGAATTACCAATTATTCTGGATTGTTAAGAAATACTGCTTTCTCCCGCAATTTGAAAGGTTAATTTCTGACACAGGCTTATTCTGTATTTTGAGATTCCGAATCTGGATAGCAGTTAAATGACTGCGAATTAGAAGCTGTGGCGATCGGGTGCGACTAACTCGACTCACCAAAGCCGGAATTTTGCATGTCAGCTTACAGCATAGAGGTATTTATCATGTCAATTCCTTTGTTGGAGTATGCTCCCTCATCTCAAAACCAGCGTGTTACTGGCTTTGAGATCCCTGGTGATGAACAGCCCAGAATTTACACAACAGATAACCTGCTGTCAGCTACAGAAATGGATGTTTTGATTTTGGCAGCTTATCGCCAAATTTTCCACGAACAGCAGATGCTGTCTAGCAATCGCCAAATCTTCCTTGAATCTCAACTGAAAGCAGGACAAATTACAGTTAAAGAGTTTATTCGCGGATTAGTTTTATCTGATTCGTTTCGGCGGTTGAATTACGATGCTAACAATAATTACCGTTTTGTCGAACTCTGTGTACAACGGGTTTTAGGACGGAGAATTTATAGCGATCGCGAAAAACTCGCTTTTTCTATTGTGCTGGCGACTAAAGGAATAGTCGGCTTTATTCAAGAGTTGCTCAACAGCGACGAATATCTGGAAAACTTTGGTGATAATACAGTTCCTTACCAACGTCGGCGGGTTTTACCCCAGCGTTCTCAAGGCGAATTACCTTTTGAGAGAATGGCGCGTTATGGTGCTGATTATCGCGATAAGTTACCACTTGTAACCGTCGGCTATAAGCCTGTTCAAAGATTGACTTTACAAACCTTCTTACGCAGTCCTAATAGGGATTTGGTTTTATTAACCTTAGGTTCTGGAGCATCTTTGATCCTGGCGCTATCCTTACTCACCTTATTTGGTTTATTCCCTCAACTTTTCCCCTACTAAGCAATTCGCTAGTACTTGACGCCCAAAATATTGCTGAATTTGTAGTGAGGACTTTAGTTTTGAATTGGGCTAAAGTCCTCACTACAAACTTTAATTATTTATACCAATTTGAAAAAAGAATGCAATAGATAGTAGCGGACTGGCATTGCCATGCCCTCTAGAATAGATTAATGTGCTGCAACTCCTAATTGAACACGGCAACTAAATTTGTGTATCTATCGTCATCGCAATTACACAACTAAACTTATTTATATTTGTTATGAAAACCAAAGCTACTATTTGGTCTATTGCTTCAATAGTAGGTGGATTGACGCTAGCCATTACTTTTACACATCAATATATTTTAGCTGATTCTCCTGGTAAATTATCTCCATCACAATCTGTATCTCAATCATCAACTATCCCCAGCAGTGTGAGTTTAAATATTCGTCAAGATATGGCGAAACGCTTAAATTTAAAACTAGGCGATGTCCGGGTTGTGAAAATAGAAAATAATATATTTGATTCTTGCTTGAATCTGCCAGCAGCTAATGAGAAATGTCAAGAAATTGCTTTGAGAGGTTGGGCTGTCAGCGTTATCGGTGGTAAACATCGGTGGTTATATCATGCTGTACCACCAAAGATTTTGCGCAATAATTTTCGGGTTAATGGCTTAGAAAGCTTACCTAAAGATGTGCGCCAAAAAGTCATCAGCAATGCTACATTACTCAGCGAACCACCAGTAGGTAAGATAAGAATCACGTCTGTTGAAGCAAAAGAATGGAAAAATAATTGCTTAGACCTTCCTAAGATATATGAGCGCTGTAATTCGACAAAAACCCCTGGATGGTTGATTACGCTCAAAAGCGATAAACCAAACTCGAAGGAACCACCAAAATGGGTATATCGCAGCGATTTAAATGGGAATAGATTTGAATTAGATATAGTTGCTAGTGTGGGGAATATACCTGAGAAAACAATTGCAGATATTTTAGCTGATGCGGCAAAACGTTCCCAAATTTCGCGATCGCTCTGGAAAGTTGAGCGAGTTCAAGCGGTAAAATGGGGAAACTCTGGCGACGATAGCCCATCTATGCCAATACAAGGCGCGATGCCTAATATCGAAAATATCTTTGGTTGGAAGGTGGAAGTTTCATCACCAAAACAGCAGTGGGTGTATTTTGCTTTGCAAAACGGATTTCAATTTGATGCGCCCAAAAGCGTACCGCCTTATCTGGTTAATGAAGCAATTAAAATGGCGGTTGCACAATCTGGTAAACCTGCTGATAGTTTTAAGTTTCATTGGGCTGAACAAATCACTTGGAATGATACTTGTTTAGGTGTAACAATTAATAAACCAGCTTGTGAGAAAATTTCTGTTCCTGGTTGGACTATTAATTTGATGGGACAGGGTGAAAATTCTTTTATTTTGTCTACCTTCCACAGTCGTTTAGACCGAGATGTGCGATTTAATGGTAGTAATCCTTGGTTTCCACCACCAGTAGCTAATCCCCGTTGAAGTTGCAAATATAGTCAACAGTTAGTAGGGGCGGGTTTATTGAGAATTATCGTTGATCAGTGAAGATATTTGTGAACCCGCCCGTACAACAGTCAACAGTCAACAGTCAACAGTCAACAGTCAACAATCAATATTTGAGCTAGATTTTATCGCTTTATAAAGCCAATATTCAACTGTATGTAAACGCTTGCCACCTAAATTAATTTTGTCATATTCTGTAGCAATTATTCCCCCCAAAGATTCAGGAATTTTCCGACTAGAAATATTACGTTTATCTACTGGATAACGCAAATATTCGTAATCTAAATTTTCTTCTGCCCATGCTTTCAGCGCCGAAATTGCTTCTCTGCCATAATAATTGCCATGTGCAGATTTTTTTGTCCATATTCCTAATTCAGGCGTATTTGTATTAATAGCATGTAAGCCAGCACAACCGATAAATTCTTTTGTCTCTTTGAGCAAAATTACTAATATTAATTCAGTACCATTTTCTGTCTCTTGAATTGATTGCCTAATAAATTTATCGGTTTGGGCAATATTTGCTGAAGGAACTGCATAGGTATACTCAGTTACTTCTGGTGTAAATTCCTGAAATATGATTTCTCGATATGCAGGTGAGATGGGTACTAACAGTAGACGCTTACTTTCAATTTGCATATTTATGTATTAAATAAAATCGAGTTTAACTATAAACAAATACCGTTCCTTTAACGCCAAAAGCCATAAAATACGTAGTAGCGTGACAAGCTTAAAATGTTGGGTTAAAACAATCTAGAAAATCCACAAACAATAAACATAGTCTTTAATTACTCAACCCAATAAATTAAGCTTGCTGCGCTAGTAGGTTGGGTTGAGGAACGAAACCCAACATCAAAGCCACTGAAAAGTATTGAATTATAAATCCAATAAGCAGCTTAGGTTGCTTATTGTTACAGTAAAACTATAGCAATCCTATATGAATTGTGAAAATATTTTTTTAATGAACCGCCAAGTACGCCAAGTACGCCAAGGATAAGAGAAGAAACTGAGAGTTTATAAATTTAATAAAGGTATAGTCAATGGGTTTCTATTCACAGTTTATCGCTCCGCGACTTATAGATGCAGCTATGTCTAGTCCTACATTGTCTGCATATCGTCGGGAAATTCTAGCAGATGTCACGGGAGAAGTGCTAGAAATTGGCTTTGGTTCTGGAGTCAACCTATCTTACTACCCAGAACATCTACAAAAGCTCATTACAATCGATGCAAATCCCGGAATCAATAAGTTAGCGCAAAAACGTATTCAATCTTCTCATATTCAAGTCGATAATCGAGTTCTCAATAGCGAGAATTTACCAATGGCTGATCACACTTTTGATAGCGTCGTCAGTACCTTTTGTTTATGTAGTATTACCAACGTTTCTCAAGCGATTAACGAAATTTATCGAGTTCTCAAACCAGGTGGAAGGTACTTTTTTCTAGAACATGGATTAAGTGATGAATTAAATATTCAAGTTTGGCAACATCGCTTGAATTCCCTCAGTCAACTCATTGGTGACGGTTGCAACATCAACCGCAATATCAGACAGTTAGTTGCAGCACAGTTTGCTAATTTGACGGTTGAGCAATTTTACATTCCCAAAATACCCAAAATCTCAGGATATTTATATAAAGGTGTTGCCGTTAAATAGCAGTTAAGTAGCTAACTTAAACGATTAGAGGCGCAATATTTTACGTTTCGACAATTATCTTCAAACTTTTAAAAAAAATATTCATATTTATTGACGATCGGACAGAAGCAATTTAATGATAAGTTTGATGTCAGTAAGTATCTAGAAAGATAATTTTTACCACACTTTGTGGATTAGTTGCAGCTCATCTAAGTGTGTGCGATCGCACCTAATATCCTTTGAGTAGAGTATAAAGTATATCCCTATATCCAAACTATATATTTATGCGATCGCTGGCAGTAATGTATGTACAGAGACAAATTTCTCCCGTAAAAGTTATGGGAGTATTGGTTACATTACTGCTTACCGCTTGTTCTTACGTCAAGCATAAACCTGAATCTATATTTAGAAATACTACAGCAGGTGCATTTAAAGTAGCAATTATTTTACCAGGCCCAATCGACGATGAAAGTTGGAATCAATCAGGCTATACAGGATTAAAGTTAATTCAAAAGCAACTGGGCGCAGAAATAGCTTACACTGCTAACGTCACTACAAATAATGCAGAAGCAATTATCCGCCAATACGCGCAAAAAGAATTTGATTTTATTATTATTCATGGCGGTAACTATGTAAAGGCATCGGAAATAGTTGCTAAAGAATTTCCTCGCAGTAGATTTGCCATTGTTGGTAGTTATGGCGGTAATAATAGCAATTTAGGAGCCTTAGCATTTCGCAGTAATGAAGTTGGCTATTTAGCTGGAGTAATTGCTGCTTTAAAAACTCAAACTCATAAAATTGCTTTTATTGGTGGGGAACCTTTATTAATTACTAAAGAACAAGCAATATTATTAGAGCGTGGTATTAAAAATACTAACCCGAATATTAATGTTTCGATTAACTGGGTAAATAGTTGGCGAGATCCAGATACCGCTAAAAGCATTGCTCAAGCGCAAATTGCTAAGGGAGTGGATATTTTAGTTACAGATGCAGATTTTGGTAATCTTGGCGCGATTCAAGCAGCTGCTAGCCATAAATCAGTAGGGGTAATTACTTGGATGTATGCGATTGCTGGCGATGAGGATAAATATCAATTATTTGCAAATAATATTATTACTCGTGTAGTACAACAAGTACCCCAATTATTATTAGAAGGAGCAACCTTAGCACAGCAAGGACGTTGGGAAGGAAAGCAATATAAATTTGGATTTTTAGAGGGTTCTCAAGAATTAACCTCATTTAATAGTTCATTAACTCCTAAACAAACAGAACTAGTGAAATCTATTAAGCAAGATATTATCACTGGCAAAATTGATGTTTTTCCTTAAGGAGTAGTGATGAAAAAACACCAACCTACTCATACCTCACATCAAGCAGTATCTGGATTATGTTCTATCACCAATAAATTACGATATGGTTTAGTGTTGCTTGTATTTATAGTTCTGTTATTAGTATCTGGAACATTAACTTATCTTAGCTTTAAAGCTCAAATGCAACAAGTAGAAGTTGCACAACAAGAAGTTTCTCAAGCAACAGCAGCAAAAATTAATGCTTATTTAGATGACTTACAACGCAAACTTAGCTATTTAGCCAGAGTGCAAGGTTTAACTGATTTATCGCCAGAAATTCAACAAAAATTTCTGACAGCTTTGACTCGTCATCATAACGCCTATGAAACAGTAGCAATTTTAGATAATCAAGGTAAAGTTACCTCTATAGTTTCCCCTTATGAACAAGTCAACCTCAATAATATTGCGCAAACTCCTTGGAGCTTATACGCTCTTAAATATCAAGAAGATTTTGTCAGTCCAGTAGAAATAGATGCGGTTACCAAGTTACCAATGGTAACATTAGCCGTACCAATTCGGAACACCCAAGATGAAGTTAATGGTGTATTAATAGCGCGGATAAATCTGAAGTTTCTCAGATTTTTTATCTATCAAACTCATGTGGGTAAAACTGGTTATGCTTATGTGATTGATAATCGTAATTATTTAGTCGCTGCCAAAACAGAATTTTTAGAAAATTTAAAATTTCGAGATTTATCCGAGCAAATATTAATTTTGCGATTACATAAATCAAATGCAGACAAATGTTTAGCTAAATATCCCGGTTTAAAAGGTGTAGAAGTCATCGGTGCTATAGCACCAATTACTAGCTTAAGATGGCAAGTAGTCGTTGAACTTCCTATAGATGAAGCTTATGCTCCCATTCGTCAGATGCTCGTATTTATGGGTGCTGCTGTTTTCGTCGCCACAGCAGTAACTGTAGGAGTAGGTATTTACCTGCAAAGACAAATTGTTTTACCTTTACAGCGATTAACAACAGCAGCAGCCAGAATTAGTCAAGGTGATTTAGATATCCAAATCAAAGTCTTTCAACGTAATGAAATGGGAGTCTTAGCCAGTACATTTAATCAAATGACTTTGCAGTTACGAGAACTAATTCAGGATTTAAGCCAAGAACGTAACTTTGTATCTGCTGTTCTCGATACAGTTGGCGCTTTAGTCATAGTCGTAAATCACCAAGGGGAAATTGTTCGCTTTAATCGTGCTTTTGAGGAAATCACTCAATATAATTTTGCTGAAGTAGCAGGTAAAATATATTGGGATATCTTTGTAGTGCCTGAAGAATTGGAAATATTTAAATCTGAATTTCAGCGTCTGAAAAAATTACAAATACCGCAAACATCGGAAAGATATTTATTAACCAAGAATGGAACAAGACGATTAATTGCTTGGTCAACAACTACTTTATTAGATTATGCTGGAGAAATCAGTTATGTAATTGGTACTGGTTTAGACATTACAGAACGCAAGATAGCGGAAATTGAATTATATCAAGAGAGAGATTTTAATACGACAATTGTGCAAACTACTCCAGCTTACTTTGTCGCTATTAATCCCGATGGCACAGTGAGAATGATGAATCAAGTAATGCTTGATGCGCTGGGTTACAATCTTGAAGAAGTTGTCGGGATGAGTTATCTGGAAAATTTTATCCCCCCAGAGCAGCAAGAAATGCTCGCAGAACTTTTTGATTCAATAAATACACAAAAACTATTAGCTATACAAGAAAATTATGTATTAACCAAAAATCAAAATAAATTACTTGTTGATTGGCGCGGTAAATCAATTTTTAAAGAAAATGGAGAACTTAATTTTCTCTTTGGGTTAGGAATCGATATTACCGAGCGCCGCAAAGCAGAAATTCAATTAAAAATTATTGCCGAACGCGAGCGATTAATTGCCGAAATTGCTTTAAAAATTCTCCGTAGTCTGAATTTAGAAGAGATTCTGCACACCACAGTTACAGAAGTGCGGCAATTTCTCCAAGCGGATAGAGTATTTATTAGTAACTTTAATAATAATTCAAACTGGAGAATATTTGCTGAATCTTTGGAGACAAATAGGGATTCGGTGATGGATTTATTTTTTCCAAATAATGATGGTATTCAAGAATTTATAAATTTGTTTTTTCAAGGTAATTTACAACAAATTGATGACATTAGCCAATCCCAAATTTCATCTAAGTATGTCTATTACTTTGATAAATATCAAGTAAAATCTTCTTTGGCAGTGCCAATTATGGTAGGTGATGAGTTTTTTGGTATGTTAGTTGCACATCAGTGTTCTTCAGTACGTCATTGGCAGCAAGTAGAAATAGATTTATTACAACAATTAGCTACACAAGTAGCAATTGCAATTCAACAAGCAAAGCTGTTTCAAGAAATTCAGACACTTAATGTAACTTTAGAACGTAAAGTAGAAGCTAGAACTGCTCAACTACAGCAAAAAATGCTGGAATTACAAGATTTGTATAAACGTCAAGATGAGTTTTTACATGCTGTATCTCATGACTTACGCACTCCCATTACAGGAACGTTGATGTTACTCAAACATTGGCAACAATTACCCGTTGAAAGTATCTCTTTACCGCGTAATATTTTAGAGAGAATGATTGAGAGTGGTGAACGTCAACTGAATTTAATTAACTCTTTATTAGAAGCTCATATATCAGAAAGTAAAGGAATCATCCTTAATTGCGAGCCGATAAAGATTGCCGAATTAGTAACCTCTATTACGGAAGATTTAGCATCATTATTAGCAAAAAATCAAGCAACTATAAACAACTTAATATTATCGGATTTACCTGTTGTAATTGGAGATCCTTTACAACTAAGACGGGTATTTGAAAACTTAATTAGTAATGCGCTAAATCATAATCCTCCTGGTTTGGAAATTAATTTAAAAGCCAGTTTAGCAGGGGAAATAATTTCTTGTTTAGTAGAAGATAATGGCATAGGGATGAGTGAAGAAGAATCCAAGCAAATATTTGAGCGCTATGCTAGAGGCGATCGCGCCCGTTCTACCGGTATTGGTTTAGGATTATACTTGTGTCGCCAAATCATCAGCGCACATGGCGGAGAAATTGGCGTTAAAAGTAGTCCTGGTAAAGGTGCAACCTTTTGGTTTACCCTACCTTATGGGGAAAAAATTTAGGGATTTGCTAGGTATTTTTTGCATTGTTGTGCTGCTACGCATTTAAATCGAATATACTCGATATAGGCGCGTAAAAACTGAATTCTGTAAGGTGTTGCATTTACAATGCTTTCTCAAAGTAGTCAGCAGGATGATTGCGCGATTTACTGTATATAGTCATAACTTTTAATACTCATGCAATATGGAGATTGCTGTTGATTCGATAACAATAGACTTCAGGAAAAATACTGTTATTAGCTGTTGAGCCGATGCTGGGTATGATGATAATAATTGCGATCGCAAGCTGCTTTTAAGAGATTAGCGACAGAAATACAACATCCCAGAGTCTATCTAGCAACAACGAATCTGCAAAACTATCGCCAGACTCAACTATAAATACTGAAATACCGAAGTTTAGTGAGAGTAAATATATCCCAAAATTTGTGATCTAGATCGCACTGAATTAATATATCTTAACTTGACATTATAGTAGTGATTCCGTAGACACACTAATGTCAAACTTTGTAAAACCTTGTTATTTTAACAACAGTTAATTATAGCAATCCAAAAATCTTATTTAAAAATATGCTAACTACCACCTCAAACCCAATGCAATTAGAAACTGTTTTAGATCACATCTTTGCTATTCGCCGAATTACACGCCAGGATCAGCGTCTGTTGATGTCCACACTGCTATCTAAAGAAGATTTAAATGAACAAGAAAAATCGCAAATTAGTCGAGTTTTTAATGCTTTGCAAAGCGGACTAATTAAAGTTGTCGATTAATCTATCCATCTCTCGTACTTTAAAATTTAACATAAACCTGACAATTTTCTCTTCAAAATAACATTTTTTATCTTCGTTAGCCTTTTCTAGCATTGCGTCATCAAACATCGCGCTTTTAAATTTCCGAACATCTAGCCATAGTCAGAAGGTTTTGGGAAAATTTTCGTGCAAACTTAATTTGTACACAGGCATGAAAAATCGCCAACCTTATAGATGTTTGTGGTATTTATCCTAATCTAATTAAAAGTAGTTTTTTAGATAAGGCAATTTTTCGCGGTAAGGATTTGCAAGACTTAAATCAGCGTCGCGAACAACTGGAGAATGTTATCAAAAATCCTGTAGTTGAAAAGCCTGAGGACGTAGCTAATGCTATATGGGATGCAGTTGAGAATAAAAAATCAGAAATCCTAGTTGGTTCTGCAAATTTTTCCCAAACTATTTACCGCTTATTTCCTGGCTTTATCAAGTGGATTTCACAAAAAACATTAAAAAATCAAGATTTTTCTCCAACAGCTAAATCTAAAATAACCAATTAATGGAAACTAGAGGTTATTCAATCTCAATTCTAATGAGCCGCTACTACCTCTATAGGGAGGAATTGTCTGATTTTTATTACCTGGAGAGGTTCGCTGTGGTGTGGGAGTGGGGCTGGGATTTAAAATAGTATTTGGTGATATAGATTGATTCGCTGATTGTAATTCCTCCTGCAAAAGTTTCTGATAAATTCGCGGTAAAGAACTACTAATAGAATTGGTTTCTATCCCGTAGCCAAGACTTGTCCAAGTAGGTGATAAACGCTTTAAAACATCCTTTAACTTACCTTGATACAGCAGTTGGGTAATATCAACTCCCCAAACTTTAGAGTCAATTAACCAACGGTAAACCACCACATCTTGATATTCGGCTTCAAAACTATAAGCCACCCAAAACATAAAATTCATCGGTTTTGGATGATAGCGTGGTGCAATTCGATACCAGGTTGTATTGATAATTTGGTATCTTCCCGCAGCAGTTGAGCAATTGCCTTTATTCGGGCCAGTAACAATAGTCACACAAATTTCTGGATGGCGGCTGAGGTCGCGTACCTGCTGACCGCCATAAAGTAGAGAATAGGGACGATTACTGTTGGCTTCGCTGGCGGAAATCGTTCGCATTAAGGCGCGGATATAAGGATCGCCGCCTTTCATCACCAGGGGTGGTTGTTTAGCTTCAAAGATAGGATCGCCTGGCGATCGCAATTCTCCATTGATATACCATTGAAATAAGTATACAAAGCCGAGAAGTGCAGCTATCGGGCCAATTAGTTTTTCAACACCCTTAAATTTAAAATTTTTCAGAGTTTGACTCCTTAATATTTGCTTATTAGCTAACAACAATAGTCAAGGCGATATTTTCGTCAAGATTAACCGCAGCAATGCTGCAAATTGTGTGAACTTGACAATTGATAACTGTCTCCAAAGGCGTGAATTTTGTCCAGACAGGTTAAACCCATCCATGTTAACGCAAGATTAAGCAATCTATAGTCAGATCAGGCGACGTTAGCAAATAATTCACCAAAACTTTTAGCTAGCGCATCAGCTTTAGAGATAATCTCGGTAATTTTATTTCTTGCGCCTGGTTCAAATAGTGCTTCCACGCAAACTTGGGCAACTTTCTGCCGAGGAATGCTACCATCGAACAACGTATCAGCACCCTGCATCACTATTGGGTTGGAGTTATCTTCATTCTTCAACCCACCTGGCCGCACAATGGTATAAGTTAAACCACTTTTTTGCAAGTACTCCTCAGCTTGTTTTTTCCATACCAAAATTAGCCAAAACAAATTTAAGGGATGGAACAACAAAGAAGTACACAAAGAAGTCACCAAGACAAAATGTTCTATTTGCTTGGCTTTAGCAGCATCTACTAAATTTTTTGTGCCTTCAAAATCTACCTTGTAAGGCCCTGTAAAATCAAAACTGGGTTTTGCACCAGTGGCGCACAGCACAACTGTACTATCACCTAAAGCCGCCGTCAGGGTTTGGGGATTTAAGACATCACCCACTACCAAATCTACCTCAGCCGGCAAAATCCCTTGAGCTTTTTCAGTATCTCTGACTAAAGCACGGACGGGTATGTTGCGCGCTATCAGTTCTTGTACGATGCGGCGACCTGTTTCACCGGTGGCCCCTGCTACAAATGCTTTCATGATAAACGCTATCCTGGGAAACTAGTATGTAATTGTTCAGTTCTTTATTGTAGTGATTCTACGAAGTCCATGACAGATTCATGAGGATTCCATCAAAATAGGATCTTAGTGCGATATGACCCACGCCAGCTGGGAACGATTAATATAGACCAACGCCAAAGGATACAGGAACGCATTTATGCTTTCAAAAAACGGCGAATATCAATCATTAGAAATAACAGAAACAGTTTTACCTGTAGCGTCTCATCTCACAGAAGCTGACGACGCACTCACAGGAGTATCTATAGCAACGCCAACTAAATTTTATGGTTGCTACAGCGATTATATGGAAATGTCTGCACCAGCAGTCATAGTTGCTGAGTATTTGAATACTCATGCTTCATGGTTTGCACGCTGCGCTGAACCCATGAAAGTGCAACCTCTGGGAGAAAATGGCTATGCTTTAATAATCGGCCGTTTTGGTTCTTTTGGCTATGAAGTTGAACCGAAAATCGGTTTGGAATTATTACCAGCCGATAAAGGAATCTACCGTATTCGTACTATACCCATACCTGATTACCAAGCACCCGGTTACGACGTAGATTATCGAGCATCAATGAAATTAGTAGAAAATTTGGCTGAGGTTCCCGGTAAATTTGCTGAAGTGACAAGAGTTGAGTGGGAATTGGATTTGACTGTAGATCTTCACTTTCCCCGGTTTATTCAGCGATTACCCAAGTCTTTAATTCAATCTACAGGCGATCGCTTACTTAACCAAATCGTCCGTCAAGTTTCTCGGCGCTTAACTCGCAAAGTCCAAGAAGATTTTCATCAATCTTTAGGCATCCCCTTTTCTGCTTCTAAGAAAAAGCGGTAATACAGTCAACAGTCAACAGTCAACAGTCAACAGTCAACAGTCAACAGTCAACAG
The DNA here is from genome assembly GCF_963889195.1 of Calothrix sp. FACHB-168. Lineage (NCBI taxonomy): Bacteria > Bacillati > Cyanobacteriota > Cyanophyceae > Nostocales > Calotrichaceae > Calothrix > Calothrix sp. FACHB-168. The sequence goes on along the minus strand of NZ_CAWPNJ010000012.1, from coordinate 104,558 downwards.
TCAACAGTCAATAGTCCATAATCCACAATCTATTGACTAATGACCATTGACTAATGACTAATGACTAATGACTAATGACTAACTATGCATTTGTGAGAATTTTTTGCACAATTTGTACCCCAGTGACTGCTTGCCAAGCAAATAGTCCTAAAAGAGTAAAGTTTAATAAAATATGTGTCATTCTTGCCCAATTTGCTCCTTTTTGCATATAAGGAGATAGAGCAGCAGAAAAAGCAATCAGGGTAGTCATCCCTAAACCTGCTAACAGGTGAGGGCCAACAAACAATTTGCCATTATTAATGTAGGTTACAGCCATACCACCAACCGAACCCGCTACCATTAGACCCAAGAGTATAGAGCCAATTTGGTAATGTTTAATGTTATATCTACCTTTAATTAATTCTTTCTTTTCGTCGCCCTGTGCATTTCGAGTACGTTGTACTTGTAGCCCCAGATAAGCAGCATAAATTGATACTGCAAGTAATAACCACATCAGCAGTGGGTGAAAGAAGTTCAGCCAATACTTGGTAGATTGAGAAAGTGCCAAATCCATAGGTTAATCGCTCGATTATTAAATCTTCATAAAAATTAGCATAACTCTATTTCTTTGGATTCGCGGTATAAGGTTCAAAAGAGACTAGGGGTTAGGGAAGATGGATTTTTATTGTTGATTGTGAATTAGTTGGTGGAGTCTCTTGCAAAAGTGGATAAACAATTTCAGACTGAATTGTGAGGCTAGATCAACAATAACCGTCTGTGCGGAATTTCTCGATGACAGAAAACAATGATATGTTGCTGCTTGCGGCGGCTAAAAGCGGTGATATCAAGCGGCTGAATGCGCTACTGGCTGCTGGTGTAAATGTAGACTCGTGCGATCGCGATGGGACGACAGCGTTAATGTTCGCGGCTAATTTAGGTTACACGGAAATTGTGCGATCGCTCCTAGATGCTGGGGCGAATATTAACCTACCGAGAAAACGTTACCGATTGACAGCTTTAATGCTAGCTGCTAGCGCCAAACAGCTAGATATTGTCAAGCTTTTGATATCTAGAGGTGCAGATGTCAATGCTACCAATGAAGATGGTAGTACAGCTTTAATGGCAGCCGCACTTAAAGGTTATGTGGATATAGTCAAAGTTTTACTAGCTGCTGGTGCCCAAGTTAACATCACAGATAAAGATGATGATACAGCTTTAAAGCTAGCAGTCAAGCAGGGACATGCAGCCGTTGTTGAAGCATTTATCCAAAATGGTGCAGATGTCAATACCCAAGATGTAGAAGGTGAAACACTGTTAACAATCGCCGTAGACTTGGGACATTTAGCAGTTGTGAACACACTTGTAGCGGCTGGAGTTGATGTCAACGCAGAAAATCAAGATGGTGGAACTGCACTATCAGCCGCAGTCGCCGCAGGGAACGTAGAAATTGTTACCGCTTTATTAGATAAAGACATTGATATCAATCACCAAGATAGTGATGGTGAAACAGCTTTACATATTGCGGCTGTGGAAGGCTATTTAGATATAGCACAAGCCTTGCTAAATCGAGGCGCAAATGTACATATTAAAAATAACCTGGGCGATACACCCATGCTATTAGCTGCGTTACAAGGACACAGCCAAATCGTAGAAGCACTTATACGCCACGGTGGAGACATTCATGACAAAAATCTGGGTGAGATACCTTTAACCCTAGCTGCATTCCAAGGACACAGCCAGACAGTAAAAGTATTATTAGATAACGGTGCCGATCCTAACATCCCAGCAGAAGACGGAAAAACAGCTTTGTTAAAAGCAGCACAACGTAATCATCCAGCAATTTTGCGCCTATTAATAGCCAAAGGCGCGAATATGAATTTTCAAGACTCAGCCGGGGCTACAGCATTAATGTGGGCGGCTTCAGGAGGTTTTCAGCAGTCAGTACAAGCATTAATTGAAGCTGGGGCTGATGTCAATTTAAAAAATCGCGGTGGTTATACTGCTTTAATGATTGCTGACTTTAATGGATTTAGAACTATCGTGCGGAGTCTGCAAAAAGCAGGAGCGCAAGAGTAATTTTAGATTTTAGATTTTGGATTTTGGATTGTTGATTACAAGCTTAAAAGGCTGTTTCCTATTCCCTATTCCCTATTCCCTGTTCGCTGTTCCCTGTTCCCTGTTCCCTGTTCCCATCTATAGATTTGAACATTCCCACTCGCGACTGATTTAACCTCTATCTGCAATTGCCAAACTTGCAGTGTATGTAGGCTTGTCAAAATTTACAAGCATAGAGAGGTGAACAGCATGGTTGAATCTTGGATAGTGATTGGGGCTGTCACATTTTTTATTGCACTTGGTAGTTTCTTCATCACCCCTCGTGATGTTAAATGGTTTGCATTGTTAAGCCGTCCCCAATGGCTAATTTTTGAGCCATTAATACCCCTAATTTGGACAATAATTTTTGTTTGCGGTGCAGCTTCAGCTAATATTGTCTGGCAAAAAAATCCAGGAAGTACAATTACTTGGTTGCTAATGGGTTTGTATCTATTATTAGAGATAATTACCGTGGCTTATATACCTCTAATGTTGCGGTTACGTAGTCTAGATGTAGGAGAAAAGATTGGGCTAGCAGGTTTAATTTTCAGCGTGGTGTTGGCGGTTTGTGTTTTTCCAATTTCTTGGCTAGCCGCGCTATTACTGCTTCCTTATTTAGTATGGAGTCCTATCGGGACATACACAACTGATGAGTTAAGACAGCTAAATCCTGAAGATGCGTAAGTCGTGAAACAATGCGACAGATGGTAGGGGCATGGCAGTGCCCATTGGTGTCAACTTAAGTTCAAAACCTTTCTCTATCTCGTTTCCAGCCAGAGGCTGGAAATGCGTATTGCGAGGCTCTGCCTCGAAAGCTGATAAATCGAGGCAGCAGCCCACAGATTTTCGCTCCCACGCAGAGCATGGGAGCTAGATGAAATGGGGGTTTCACATTAAGTTGACACAGGTGGGCACTGCCATGCCCTTTAGAATATATTAATGTGCCACCAATGCTGTTTAAATTGGGATGAGGCTCATCATGCGATCGCGTGACAAATCAACCAGCCTTTCACATCATTATAATCACGGTTGAGATACATATTTTATACCGACTATAATTGCTAAATTAACGATTTGAAAAAAATATAAAATTTAGCCATGACAAGCGGTATATATATAATGACTAATAAAATTAACGGGCGTAGATATATCGGCTATAGTGAAAATATTGAGTATCGTTTTGAAGACAACAGGAAAGTACTTCAAAACGGTAAATTCACTCCAAGTCATATACTGTTAATCAATGACTATCAGCAGTTTGGAGAAGAAGCTTTTATTTGTGGAATCTTGGAAGTGACTGTTAATGACTCCTCACTGATGAATAAGAAAGCCGAGAACTGGAAAAATATAATTAATCCTGAATACAATCAATAAACGAGTTAAACTATTAGAAAAATAATCATTAAGCAGCTTGAAACTTAATCGATGAAAGTCAGAACCGCTACCCCTGAAGATGTTTCGCTGATTTTCTCATTCATTCAAAAGAAAGCCGAATTTGACCGCAATATTGGCGCTTTTTCTGGTGTTTTACAAGTTTCAGAAGACAAAATCCACAAAACTCTATTTAGTGCAATTCCCTTTGCTTACGTTTTATTCGCAGAGATTGCACAACGCGAAATTGGATTTGCTTTATACGGATTTAGATACTCGTCATTTGCAGGACAACCGAGTATTTGGCTAGATGATTTATATGTAGATGATAACATGAGAAGCCAAGGAGCCGGAGCAGCTTTGATGAGTCGTCTTGCGGAAATAGCCAAGCAAAATGATTGTACTCATATTGCTTGGAATGCTGATGCTCGTAACAGTCGCGGTTTAAGTTTTTATCATCAGTTAGGTGCAAAAATTACCGAACAGAAAGGTAATCGCTGTTTTTTAATCTGGACTCCATAAGCGATCGCTTTTCTTCAAAATTATAGCTTTTAACTAAGTATTAGTTAATTAATTATTCATACTTGCATGGACTGTATTTTTACATAAACTTACTAGTGGAGAAAATGCGATCGCTCTCACCACTTAAAACCCCCATGCCCAATGACGCCAGTTGCTTCAACGGGGGGAACCCCCGCAACGCACTGGCTCCCCAATGCCCAATGCCCAATGCTCTATCAATGATAATGATAAACATTTTCAATAAATCTTATATTTTTATAAATAATCTAGCAGACTATACTACCGCTAAAGCCTCTGTTTAAGGCTGTTTCCCCACCCCTGACAAGCTAAATTCTCAGCTTGACTTATGGATTAGGTTACGAGAAACTTACTAAAGACCAATGTACAGACTTGCAAAATTAATAATTTTTGTAAATTTTCTGAGATATATATTTTGAGAGATGGAACATTAGTTAACAAATGGCAACTTTGTATCTAAACTAAAAATGTTCCGAAGGCTATATAAATAGCCCTCTGCTAAGGCAGTACAATTCAAGCGTACTAATCGTGGTTGGCCAAGAGCATGGAGACATTAGAATTCATAATTTATCCAGATGGTCGGGTACAAGAGAAAGTCACTGGCATTATAGGTGCTTCTTGTGCTGAAGTCACAGCCGCTATAGAAGAGCAGCTGGGACAGGTACTTACTAATGAGCCAACCTCTGAGTTTTTTGCCACTATGGTACAGCAAGCCGGTGTGGCTAATACGCAAACCGCTTTGAGTGATTGGTAATTGTTCAAAATAGTTTAGTGTCGTTAATTCACCACCACCATGTCACATTTTAGCCAGATTAAAACTCAAATCCGTAACCTCGAATCTTTAAAAGATGCTTTAACTGAATTAGGTATAGACTGGAAACCAGGCCCCCGTGAGGTACGTGGCTATCGCGGTCAAACCCATCCTGCGGAAGTTTCCATTGAGCAAGAAAATGGCTACGATATCGGCTTTAGATGGAATGGCCAAGAATATGAATTGGTGGCTGACTTGCAATATTGGCAACAAAATCTTTCTGTTGATGGATTTTTGCGCCAAGTAACTCAGCGTTATGCTTATCAAACAGTGGTCAAAGAAACCGCTCGTGTTGGCTTTCAAGTTGCGGAACAAAAACAACAAGAAGATGGTTCAATTCGTCTGGTAGTACAACGCTGGAGTGCGTAATGGATGACTTTCTGCCGTCACCGGAAGGACAAGAAGACAACCGCACCGGTTTAGAACCAGAGTTAGGCGGTTTTTTAAGAGATGCGCCCGAACGCTCTGGTTTAGAACCAGAATTAGGCGGAATGCTGCGTCAAAAGGGTGTTTATGTTGACGAAATCACCTGTATTGGTTGTAAGCACTGCGCTCATGTTGCTCGTAATACCTTTTACATTGAACCAGATTATGGGCGATCGCGTGTAGTTCGTCAGGATGGAGACGCAGAAGAAGTTATTCAAGAAGCAATAGATACTTGTCCAGTAGATTGCATTCACTGGGTGGATTACACCGAAATCAAAAAATTAGAAGAAGAACGTAAATATCAGGTAATTCCTGTTGTCGGTTATCCAGTGGATCATGCTGTTGCTTCTACAGAACGGCGGCGTAAAAAGCAAAAATCAAAAACCAAAAAATCCCGTTATTAAATGAGAATTCCTCATGCATAATTAAGGATTCGACATCAATTATTGGGAAACTTAAATCTGTTTATTTATCCGCCAATCTTCTAGAATTCAATTAAGAATTCCGAATTTTTAAAATATCAAATGCAATGCAAAAATTCAGGGCTGGTTTTCCCAGCCTATTTTATTGTGCTTCTCTACGAGACACTACACAAATGCGTGTCAAAATTTAGGCACATCAATTATATTGTAGAGGGCATGGCAATGCCATGCCCCTACCATCTGTCGCATTCTTTTTTTTAATTGGTATCAGTTGTTGAAAGGATGTAGTCTAATACACAAACCCCTTGTGACATGGTTTAAATTGTCACCAGAACAGGCTCAATACTAACTACCTTTGAATAACAATGTTTGAATTTTGAATTTTGAATTTTGAATTTTGAATTGGTATTAACTAGTTATTCCCCAAGTAAAAGTTGAGTCTACGGAAAATTTCAAACCACTTTAGTTAACTGTAAGAAATAGCTAAATGGTAAAGCAATTTACCGCAATTACTCAAACTTCTACTAAGAAAAACTGATTTTCTCAATGGCATTAGACTTTCCCTAAATTATTAGTTTTCTGGGAAAATTTGAACTTTACCATCAGGAGTAAGTACAGCTCGCATTCGCATATTTTGCCCAGCTTTATTAGCTGAAACAAAAGGCGCTCCGATATTAGGCATTCCAGTATTTTCAACAAATTCTCTGGCTGCTTTATTTAAAGGAAAAATGCGTTCAATGGTACCGTCAACATTTACCATCAAACTATACTCTAGGGTTTGTCGCAATCCAGAAGGTGGTTGCCAGCGTTTTTGGAGATATTGTCTAGCTTCTGATATCTGAACTGTATCAAATAATGTGCTATCGCTGGTTGGCTGGTTAGATGAGACTGTTTGGCGTTGATTCCGCAATCTCTCAGCTAAGGTGCTACCAGTTGTGACTGTAGAGGTAGTAGATGCAGGATTATAATCTCCATCTACCTTGGCGGAACTGGCTATTTCATTGGGGACGGTGGGAAGTGGTGGCGCTGTTGTGACAACATTTGGGTTAACGCTGCCTCTGTTAGCAGTTAAGCTGGGTGGTAATTCTCGCCTTTTAGGTAGAGCTAGTTCTGCTGGGTTAGTTGTACCTGGACGGTTAGCTGTGGGATTTGGTTGAATGGCAATTTGCTGTCCGCTAGTAGAGGCTTTAAAGGGAGAATTCGCCGTCAGAGTTGGGCTAGTTGGTTCAGGTATGCCAAATACACTAGAAGCCGCAGATGGTTGATTGCTTTTAGGTAATTTGGAATTAGCTGTTGTTTGAGCGGTCGGGAAGCTAGAATTCGGTAATGTGGCTGATGGATTGGTAAGGGTAGAACTAGGCGCTGTTGGCAATGCGGTAGGTACTACAGGTAATGGTTGAGTAGAACCTATTGGTGGTACTGGTGGTAAATTGTCTGGGGGTAAAAGGCTCGCTTCTGGATTGAGGGATGATGGCGAGGGTTGCAGAGCAATTTCTGATGAATCTGTAGTAGTTTTTGTAGCAACTTGCTGTTTTGGCTTGGCATTATTCACATATTGCCAGGTAATAGGTAATAAACCTACACCTAATACTAATACTGCTGCTGCGGGTGCCCAAGTAGGGAAACGCACAGTTGAACTCCGAGTATTTTCGAGACTTGGCAACGCCATGATATCTGCTGAGTATTCATCTAAGGCAGTTGCTAAATCAAATAGTTGCAGCAAACTAAGCTGTATTACTGGCCCGGATGTCTGATTAGCTAGGGAACCAAGGAACAGATTGTGAGTTAAATAGCTACTTGGCTCTAAATATATTTTTGTTTGTGGTAGATAAGTAGGAAAAGATTTGATTGATTTAGTAGTAGCTGGTACAGAAGAAGCGGCAAAATCTGATAATTCACAATTATCAGCTACTTTACTAGAATCTTGCGGCCCGGTAAAACTGAGCCAAAAACTTTCTGGAGATTGGTGCAGAAATTGCTGTACGTAACTAGTGACAGCATCACATAAAGCTTCAAGTTGATCGCGATCGCCCCGAATTGGGAATCTGCTTTCTTCTGGCAGTCGCGGATCGTCAAAACGCAGCTCAAAGCTTAACTGCTTGAGGACAGTTTTGCCCATCCACCGAGACAAAGCTGAGTCTTGCGCGAAGACTTCTAGCGTACAAGTGGGGGGTGTGTAGCGACGAATGACAGAATTTGATAGAGGCATGGCAGAAACTGCGAAGGAGATGATTGGTGATTTTGGATTTGGGATTTTGGAGGAGCAATCGAAAATCGAAAATCTAAAATTGCGTGGAACGATCTATAAGTGCTAACCACAAACGGCGATGCCCACCGGGGGCGCTGTAAAACAGTAAATCTACCAGCAGTTTGAGTGCTAGATGGGTGAGTAAATCAGTGGAAATTTTATCGTCCTCTTCCATGCGCTCTTGGTAAGTGTTGCAAAAAGCATCAATATAATCGCCAAGTAAAGCGGTTTGGTGAGGTTCCTGGTGATTTTCCGCCATTTGTTCTAATAAACCGACAGCACGACGAATTAATTCTTGGTGCTGTTTGGCAAGGTAGCAGATGATGAGAACTAGCGATCGCGCTTCTTCTACATCAAGTTTTTTGCGTCCTCCTTGTCCTTTGCGTAGCGGATTTGACTGGCGCAATCGCCACAAAGCCACGCGATCCGGCACTCTTGACTCCAAATTCAGCTCGATTGCGGCCGAGAGCATCGCCTCGGAACCAATGCCAGTCAATGTTTCGAGCGCCAACAGCACTAAGTCCAATTGGGTTTTAATGTTATCCCACTGAACCGTGTTCGGGGCTGGGAGTTTAATTAAATCCTCCCACTGGGAATTTGGAGTGGCTGAATTAGTGGCCGAGTGCATAACTTTTAGCATAGGTGATCGGGCTAATAAGGACGGTTGCTGTTACCTATTTTGAAACAGACTCTCAAGCCTTGAGGTTAGTTTCCTCTCGCTATATCAGTCAGAAGGTAAGGCTTGCTTTGATCGTTTTGGTAATCAGCATGTATCTCTGTCTTACTGTGAAGTACCCCAACCTGCTTCTCTGCGAGAGGCTGCGCCAACACTGAGGTTGGGGCTTCCAACTCTTAGATCAACTCAGGGACGGTCTTATTCGTCATGCAGAGTTTCCCACTTCATCGGCAGTTGCCATGTTAGGTATATCGGCAGGATATCCGACACTAAAGTCGGTGATGGTCTTACACTCCCTCAGTAGGCAGTCGCCCGTCTTCCACAGGCGATAAATTTTCTTTGTGCCGTTTGGTTTTTACGGACTATGGATGGAGTGCCATCCAAGGTAATACCACATGGTATCTTGCACTCTTGTTTTTTGGATGCATGATAGCAAACGGTGAGCGAGTTCATCAACGTGCAAGGACTACTTCTCTAAACACCTGGCTAACAGTCAACAGCCCATGCCTTACCATGTAGACCTATGTTAGTTGTTTTAATGATAGCATAAATGTATCACTACTATGGATACATTTATGAAGGAAAAATCTATCAGAATTAGACTATCCCAAAGAAGATACGACAAACTCAGGCTTTATGCAGAAACTAAAGAAAAAACAGTTACTCAATTGGTTGAGGATTGGATTGACAGATTATCAATCCCAAGGATTGACGACTCCGACGCTCGCGGACTTGCTAACGCTCCGCTATCAAGCATCCCACTCCCTAATCAACCTGACGCTTGATTAGGGGGAGTGGGATGCCTTCGTCGTCCAAGCGTCACTACCCCACCCTACTACGCCCGTGGGTGGGGACTTCCGCGTTAGATTAAATCTGCCTTTCTTTGGTCAATCCACATAGGCAACGGTAACACCGCTACCACCATCTACTTGTTCTGCTGCTTCGTATTTGCTGACTCTGGGGTGCTGTTGTAAATAGGTATGCACCCCTTGCCGTAGTTTCCCTGTACCGTGTCCGTGAATTATCCATATCGGGCCTATTGCTTCGGAAATTGCCTTATCTAACAATAATTCAGCGTCAGGTACCCGTTTTCCGCGCAAATCTACTGTATTTTTAGAAGTCCGAATTGCTAAGGCTGGTGGGGCGGCTGGGGTAACTGGTGCGGGTGCTGGTTTAGATTTGACAGTTGGTTCAGCTTTTTGACCATCTAAAGATTCTACGTCTTCGAGTTTGACGGTCATTTTCATGATGCCAAAACGCACGGTCAAATCTCCATCTTCATCGGGAGCCACTAATACTTCTGCTGTTTGCCCAAACTGAGACAGCCGGATGCGATCGCCTACTTTGGGCATAAATCCCACTTTGGGTTTGGCTGGTGCTGCTGGCTGGAATTTCTGCCCTATTTGATTAAGGGCGTTAGTGGCTTGCTGGGCATCTTGGGCGGTGGGTGTACCTTGCTGCAACCGCCGGATGACTTGGGCAATTTCACCTTTAGCTTGGGCGATCGCTTGTTGTACTGCTGCTTCTTGAGAAGCTTTTAATGTCCGTTCCCTTTCTTCTAAATTGGCAGCTTTGGTTGATACTTCCTTATATAACCGTTCTGCTTGCTGCAACAATTTTTGAGCTTCGGCTGCTTTGGTTTCTTGGCGGCGGCGTTGCGCTTCTAACCCAGCAATTACTTGGTTAACTTCGTCGGTTGCGCCTCCCAGGTGAGTTTTCGCCTGTTCGACAACTTCTAGTTTTAAACCTAAGCGCCGAGCAATTGTCAAGGCATTAGAACGTCCAGGAATGCCCCACAACAAGCGATAAGTTGGTGATAGGGTACTTTCGTCAAATTCGACTGAGGCGTTTTCAAAACGCTCATCTTCGTATTTCAGCGCTTTCAGTTCACCAAAGTGGGTTGTAGCTACCGTCAGGCGGGCGTGGTTAGCTAAATGTTGCAAAAGGGCGATCGCTAAAGCACTACCTTCTGCTGGATCGGTTCCTGCCCCTACTTCATCTAGTAATACTAGGGATTGGGCATGGGGCATTGATGATTCTTCTTTGTCCGCAGTCCCTGGTTCCCCATTGCCCAAAGCCTCTAAAATCCGGCTAATCCGGCGAATATGACCGGAAAATGTCGATAAACTTTGCTGTAATGATTGTTCGTCACCTATATCTGCTAATACTTGGTCAAACCAAGGTATTTCTACAGGTTCGCGGGCGGGAATAAATAAACCCACCTTCGCCATTAATGCCGCCAAAGCTAAAGTTTTTAAGGTAACAGTCTTACCGCCAGTATTTGGCCCGGTAATTGTCACTACCCGAATTATCGGATTAATCAGCAAATCTACGGGGACTACTGGTGAGCTTTGCTCGTGTTGATGCTGCCACACTAACAACGGGTGACGCAGTTGGCGTAAGGTAATACTTTCTTGCTGTTCCCAGCTAATAAATCTGGGGGGATTTGCACCTAACCAAAAACTGTAACGCGCCCTAGCTGTAGCCAGATCCAAGGTAGTCACAATTGCTAATAACCTTTCTAAATCTGGTTTAACTGCGGCTACTTGTTCTGTTAAAGCGCGACGAATAACTTCTTCTTCTGTTTGCTCTCTTCTAATGGCTTGGCGTAATTGGTTACCTACAGGGACGATGCTGTTCGGTTCCACATACAGCGTAGCCCCACTGGTAGAGGTATCGTGGACAATACCGGGGATAACGTCTTTGTGTGTCGCTTTTACCGGGATGACATAGCGATCGCCTCTTTGGGTAATTAATTGCTCCTGGACAGCGCTAGATTTAGCTTGTAAAATATTTTGCAGCTTTTGCGTAATTTGACTGCGTAATCTCCGCAAGTCAGTGCGAATTTCCCCTAATTTTTGGCTAGCGCGATCGGTTACCTGTCCCCGTTCGTCGATACAACGGTGAATTTCCTGCTCAAGTTCGGGATAAGTGCGTAAATCGGCAACCAACTCCGTCAAGATGGGTAAATCTTCTTGGTTGTCAATTATCCGCCGTAAATTCCTACTGCCAGCTAATGTAGTAGCGATCGCTAACAGTTCATCTCCTGCCAAAATCCCTTGTAGTTCTGCTCGTTCCAGAGAATCCCCAATATCTTGAATTCCCTCAAACGATAAACTGGGGGAGAGACGGCTTTCTAGTTGGTAAACTTCCTTTGTTTGCTCCAACAACTGCGTACTTTCCCCTTGAGAGTCGGGAATTTTTAGCTGACGTGACGCGATCGCCCCTAACTTAGTTGCCGCAAAAGTCGCAAGATGCTGGCAGAGGCGATTCCATTCTAATAGTTCTAAGGTTTCAGCTTGGATCAAGGCTTCATTATCTAATCTCAATCTATGGTAACAATTCTGGCTGCCAGATAGCTGAACCTTGTTGCAGTTAATGGCAATAGAAAAAATTTGGAGAAGATATCAACGGCTAAAGAGCTAGAAAGACTAACAGCAGCTTTTATTCTGTTTGCGGCATCGTAGTATGTATCTGCTGACGTTGGGCAACTTGCATCAATAATCTTAATGCTTCATTAACTGCTTCATCATTGGGAAAAGCTTGAGCAACATCAGGATCTAACAGCACTAAGTTTGTTGCTGTACGATATCGCTCAACATACTTACCCTTAATACCTCCTGTCATTTGGGTAAAGTCGTACTCAGGACTTAACTCGTCTTCCATTTCGTTCTCAACTTCCTTCTTCATAAAACTTCCTCTCCTGTCGGGTAGCTTTTCGGGCGCTGATAATTCGTATTTGTTCGCCTCTATCAGTATGTGCAACCACTAAAAGTTCTCTATATCGAGACATCTCAATGATAATGTAACGATTTTCTCCTATGGAATGAGCCGGATCGGGAAAAGTTACAGATAGTGGATCGTTAAATACGGTTGCAGCTTCCTGAAAGGAAACACCATGTTTATCAACATTGAGCGCTGCTTTGTTTGGGTTCCATTCAAATTCCATGTAGAATACTTACCACTTTCAGCTATATCCTAAAGGTAAAAAATTATATTTTTCGGAAAATTAACCTAGACAAAGCCATTTCTCATCATTGAAAAGTCAAGAACACGAATAATGCCCAATGCCCAATGCCTTATTTTCATCCTTCACTGCTAAAATAGCAGCTTTATTGGTAACAACTGGCACATCAAGCTAATTATTTTCTAATTAGCAGCCTGAACAATCAACTGCAACAGCGATCGCACAGAAACTAATTAACAAATTTCGGTGATATTTGTCCCTGTGGATAGTGACAGTAACTTGAAAAAAAATTGCACCAACTTTGCCCACAATTTGATACCCTAGCTTAAACAAAGATTTGGGAAAAGTTACAGCGTGGACATTCAACTTGGGCGGGGCAAAACAGCTCGGAGAGCTTACGGAATTGATGAAATTGCACTAGTACCTGGCAGGAGAACACTCGATCCGAGTTTGGCAGATACCAGGTGGCAGATTGGTAACATTGAGCGAGAAATTCCCATCATTGCTAGTGCGATGGATGGTGTAGTAGATGTGCGGATGGCTGTAAAGTTATCACAGCTAGGAGCATTAGGAGTTCTCAATTTAGAAGGTATCCAAACTCGCTATGCTGACCCAGATCCAATTTTAGATAAAATTGCGGCTGTGGGCAAAGATGAATTTGTCCACCTGATGCAAGAACTATATGCTGAACCAGTAAAGCCGGAATTAATTGAAAAGCGTATTCAGGAAATTAAACAACAAGGTGGAATAGCCGCAGTCAGTGCTACACCAGCTGGAGCCAGTAAATATGGCGAAGTTGTAGCCAAAGCTGGAGCAGATTTATTTTTTGTACAAGCTACAGTAGTTTCTACAGCCCACCTCTCACCAGAATCGATTGCGCCCTTAGATTTGGCAGAATTCTGCCGGACAATGCCCATTCCGGTAATTTTGGGCAATTGTGTAACTTACGAAGTGACATTAAATCTATTAAAAGCCGGAGCGGCTGGCGTACTGGTAGGAATTGGCCCTGGTGCGGCTTGTACCTCTCGTGGCGTATTGGGTGTAGGCGTACCTCAAGCAACTGCGATCGCCGATTGTGCCGCCGCACGGGATGATTACTATCAAGAAACTGGTAACTACATTCCTGTAATTGCAGATGGTGGTTTAATCACTGGCGGAGACATTTGCAAATGCATTGCTTGCGGTGCTGATGGCGTGATGATTGGTTCTCCCTTCGCCAGAGCCGCCGAAGCTCCGGGACGGGGTTATCATTGGGGAATGGCTACTCCTAGCCCTGTCTTACCTCGTGGTACCCGGATTCGCGTTGCTACTACTGGTACTCTAGAGCAAATCCTCATCGGCCCTGCTGGATTAGATGATGGTACTCATAATCTTTTAGGAGCCTTAAAAACCAGTATGGGTACTTTAGGAGCTAAAAATATCAAAGAAATGCAACAAGTTGAAGTTGTGATTGCTCCTTCTCTACTCACTGAAGGCAAAGTCTACCAAAAAGCCCAACAACTAGGTATGGGTAAATAAAAGGGCGCTTAGGCTAGGGGCTAGGGGCTAGGGGCTAGGGATATGGAAAAAATCGCTGTTGACAAACAACCATTGACCATTGACCATTAACTCTTGACTCTTGACTCTTGACTCTTGACTCTTAATTCTTAATATCCAAATTCTTCAAGAAATTTTTCCAGCATTTTCAACAATGGCTGGAAAAATTACATATGTCGCCTACAATAGAGATAGCGGAGACGCATGTTTCCGTTCACTCCTCACACCACACTCCGCCCGGACTATGTTCGGGCGGTTCCTTATGTTTTTATAAATAAATATTCAATAGCTTCTTTGCAAATGTACATCCTTCGCTTCTAAGCAGCTGTTTTTGCTATGGTAGAATTTTCACGAAACTCAGAAATATAATTGGCAAAGGTTTTTAGGCATGTCAGCAGCCGCACAAGTCACAGATTCTACGTTTAAGCAAGAAGTACTCGACAGTGATGTACCTGTTTTAGTTGATTTTTGGGCACCTTGGTGTGGCCCATGCAGGATGGTAGCTCCTGTTGTGGATGAAATTGCCCAGCAGTACGCAGGTAAGATAAAAGTCGTTAAAGTCAACACTGATGAGAATCCTAATGTTGCTAGTCAGTATGGCATCCGCAGCATTCCCACACTAATGATTTTTAAAGAGGGGCAAAAAGTCGATATGGTCGTTGGTGCCGTTCCTAAAAGTACATTAGCTACCACGTTGGAAAAGTATCTTGATTCTTCTTCTTCTTCTTGAATCTCAATTGGTAGTAAAATCCTGTTGATTTTTCCCTTGGTTCTAACTTTTAGGTCAATTTTTGTAAACAAGTTTGCGAGGCGCGAAATTTCGCGTCTCTATCAAACTGTTTAACGTAATTACTGCTGTTGTTGAACCTATCCTGAGCAGAACTAGCGGAAATATTAATGCCTTTTGCGATCGCCTAGCTACCATTGACAACAGATGGAAAGCCGAACTCGCTTGAAAATGGGCATGGGGCATGGGGCATGGGGCATGGGGCAGAGGAAAGATAGATTTTCATGCGTGGTTGTGCCAAAACCAGGCGTGAATGGCTAGCTGGAAAATAGGGGCGCTGAGGCTAGGAAAGGTTAAAAAAGCAGGGGTTCGAGGGGGATTAATGAATTTTTTATGTGTTCTGGTGTACGCAGTTCATAAAGCTACTTAAACAGCTTTTTAATTGTTTATTTTGCTGAAAGTCCCTGGCGAGATTTCTACAATCAAAATTTGCTCAGAGGAATTTTGATTTTAGCGACGCCAAGCATCTCATAGAGAAGCGTTACTAGCGCCTTGGTTAATCCTTAACCACAGGTGCTTTTTAGTGCGGTATATCAAAACTGTTATTCATCAACAAACCTGGCAAAAGTTGATACATAGCGCTCCAAAATTAGATAAAATATAGTACCATTGTGGCAGCGGTTATCATGGCTTCATCTGCGTCGTTTGATACATTAGAGTCTCTCCAAGCGGACATCGCTGAATTAATCGATCGGTTACCGACGTTAAAAAATCAGCAACTCATCAAACAGGCACTGGCTACCATAGTGCGTCTAGCTGATAGTGATATTGAGCGTCTGGATTGGAAAATATTGTCGGCTGCTTTAGCAGACATGGAACGGGGTTTTCAACTCTTTTATGCCTACCGACACATCCGTAAAGTAACTATTTTTGGTTCGGCTCGCCTAGCACCAGAAACCCCAGAATATCACATGGCTATGCAGTTTGCGCAGGCTGTTACCAAGCTGGGATTTATGGTCATGACCGGCGGTGGCGGCGGTATTATGCAAGCAGGCCATGAAGGTGCAGGACGAGAAAATTCCTTTGGCTTAAATATTCAATTACCTTTTGAGCAGCAAGCGAATCCTTTTATTGAAGGCGATTCTAAGCTGATTCACTTTAAATATTTTTTCACGCGCAAATTATTTCTATTAAAAGAAAGCGATGCTGTAGCCTTATTTCCTGGCGGTTTTGGCACTCAAGACGAAGCTTTTGAATGCATGACATTAAGCCAAACAGGTAAATTTGGCCCTGTTCCGCTAGTGTTAATAGATCATCCTGGGGGCGATTACTGGCGTTCTTGGGGTGAATATATCGATGAACAGCTAGTACAAAAAGGTCTTGTCAGTCCTGAAGATCCGAGTCTTTACACGATTACAGACAGCGTAGATGTAGCTTGCGAGGCAATTACCAGATTTTACCAGGTTTATCACTCTAGCCGCTATGTAGGCGATCGCTTGGTCATTCGTCTGACAACAGATATATCGGCAGCTGAAGTAGAAAAACTCAATGCTGACTTTAGCGATATTCTCGTGAAAGATAAAATCGAGAAAAGTCAGGCATTATCCCAAGAAGGACAGGATGAAACATTAGGATTACCTCGTCTTGTTCTCTATTTCAATCAACGGGATTTGGGACGCTTATATCAGATGATTGCTGCAATTAACCAGATGGGTGTGCATACAGTCGAAGAAACAGGTCATCCAGAACGCAAGTAAAGCAGAGGGGTGGGTTTACCACCCTTTTAATTTAACTAGTACATGAATAGCACCAAAATTTATCAGTATTGATGCGGAGAATTTTTACTTTTATCTATATTTGTCTACATAAAAATTTAGTATAATTACGTACCCTAACAACAAGCCAGAAATCAATTTTTAGCTGTATGATAAACAGCAAATAGATGTCCTAAAACAGGTAATATTTCATCCTCAACAGGTGGACAATTACCTAAAATGAGGACTAAACTAACTGTTGCAGATTCAGCCTTCTGCCTAAAGATAGAAATTCGACCTTATTTTAAAGATTTTATGTGTCAACCTTGTAGCTTTACTCATAAAATCAAAAATAAGGCGATGTTTTGCATAAACATACTAGCCTAAATAAATTAAATGAGTTCCTTAACAAATCAGGGTGGAAAATTTATCACTAAATTAAAAATGGCAGATCGAATAAACGATATCGCTTGGCAAGCACACCAAGGTAGCGTTGCGGCGATCATTCAAATATTGAACGAAAAACTAGTTGCTTCTGGCGTGCGAACTAGAGCTATTTTCTCAGATGGGGTCTTACAACTGCTGTGTGAGGCTCAAACAGTCGATCAACTAGAACAATCTACTGTAGTGCAAAAAATTCGGCAAATTCTTGAGTCTATTGCACCGCGTAATATCCGCCGGGTGAATATTAACAGTCGGATTGTCAGGGAACAACAATTACTTTGGTTAACGGAAATTTATCGCGATCGCGATGGTCAATTGCTTTGGTCAGAGGAAATTACATTACCACAACCAGGTCTAATTCAGCAACTAATTAATGATTTTCAAAACCTCAAAGAGACTAAGAGTGAACTAGCTCAAGTCAGCTTACCGAAGCCAAATTCTTTGCGATTTGTCATCTTTAAAAGAAGACATCGCCGCAGAACCCAAAATAGGTTCTTGAGTAAAAATATACCAAAGCGCTCTTTGCCAATGGAGGTATTAAAAGTCTCTGGCTTATGCTTACCACTGCTGTTGCTAGTTTGGGGTGCTTACAGTTGGTTAGAAGGAAAACAGGAAAGCTCTATTTCTGCACAAACTTCTCAACCCTCATCTGTCAATCTCCAAGGCGCAACTGTTTCCAATCCCAAAAATACTACTCTTTCTGCAAAAGACCCCTTCAAAGACGCAGTGCGGATTGCTAATCAAGCTTCTGCATTGGGGAAAACAGCCGCAACTTCACAGCAGCATTCAGAATTAGCTAGTAAGTGGCGAGAAGCTTCTAATTTAATGAATCAGGTGTCACCTAGCCACAGTCGCTATCAAGAAGCACAAACCCGCGTTCAGCTATATAAAAAATATGCAGATGCTTCTCAAAACATAGCGAATAAAAAAGCAGCACCAGCCGCAAATCCAAATGTCAGCAAAACTGTTACCATTCCTGCAGACGATCCATTTGCAGTCGCAGTGCGGATTGCTAATCAAGCTTCTGCATCTGGGAAAACAGCCACAACTCCCGAACAATGGTCAGCTTTAGCTGCACAATGGCAACAAGCTTCAGATTTAATGAGTAAGGTGTCATCAAGCCATAGTCGTTATCCAGAAGCACAAAGCCGCGTTAAGTTATACCAGCAATTTAGTGAGGCGGCTCAATCGAAAGCGCAAAAAGGTCAGTAATGGAATTATCTCAAGATGGGGAAATTTACCTCCCCATCTTTTAAAATTGCACCGCAGAGGACGCAGAGGCGCAGAGACAATATGGAGTTAGTTGTTAGATAAATAAAGTAGAAAAAATTGCGATGAACAATATCAATTTTCGTAGGGTGTGTTATGCCGTAGGCTAACGCACCTTAAATTGTTTTCTAATAGTTAACATCTGGTTACCCCCTTTTTGAAATTCGTAAGCAACAGGCTGAAGCTGAACATCAAATCCTTGATTGGAAAACTTTTGAATCACTGGCTCAAGATAGGGTGATATTTCACAATTAAGTTTCAATAAGGGAAAAATCCGCACCTCTGGAGAAATTGTCAGCAGAGAATCAATAGATGCAATGTGAAAATCTAACGATAGTTGCTCAGAATAAAGAAAGAGTAAATGGGAACACACACATAACTCAAATTGATTGTTGGCTAGTTCTAGATGTGGTAAAGATTGGGGTAAGTAGCGCCCTTCTTTTCTACCAGTTTCATAGTCCGATAAAAATTTCTCCATTGCAGCCAAACGGGCATAACCAAGTTCATCTGCATTGCGAAAGTTCTTCCAAATGTAGTTATTTGAATTTTGTTTAACTTGTGTTATTACTGACTCGTAAGTTTCTTGAACTCGTTGTTTGATTTGTTGAGCAGCAAATTCATAGATAGGATCAATCGAAACAACTGAATATCCGAGTTCTGTCATTTCAGCATTGAAGCTTGCAGGGCCATCACCACACCCAAGAATCGATTTCTTCAGATCTGCATCTGATAAAGCAAACATCAGCTTGTACTCTTCAAGAGTTCTACCCCAAGGGACAACATTATCTAATTTCATAAATACTGACCATAAATTACCAGCCTGTAGCTTGTATTATCGCTCTTTGGTAGGGCACGTTGAATTGTTTTTGGTGCGTTTACTCCCTGAGACAACACACCCTACATTTGACTTCAGAACCTATATTCTCGCCAAAGTTTATCCATATATTTTAGAGGGCATGGCAATGCCATGCCCCTACTGTCGCATTCTTTTTTTAAATTGGTATAAACACAAGACTGATGCTTATAATCCAACTATTTCAAAGCAAAAAAATACAGCAGATTGCCAGTTAGTGAGGTACAGATTATCGTTTATTGTAGGGGCACTGGCACTGCCATGCCCCGAAGCGCGTACCTCATTTACCGGAAATATGCTGTATGTAGAGACAATAGAATTATGCCTCTACATAATATAAAAACTTAATTGATGAATTTACCTAAATACTCATCTCTAACATCCGTTGCATTGGACGCAAAGCTGCTAATCTAATATCTTCAGACATGGTGATTTCCGGAGTACGATTTTTCATCGCCCAATACACTTTTTCTAAAGTATTTAACCGCATAAACGGACATTCATTGCAATTGCAATTATTCATTGGTGGCGCAGGAATAAACCGCTTTTGAGGAGCCAGTTTTTGCATTTGGTGAATGATTCCTGGCTCTGTAGCCACGATAAATTCCTGTGCGGGGCTGTTTTGACAATAGGTGAGTAAAGCTGCTGTAGAGCCAATATAGTTGGCGTGGCGCAAGATGCTAGTTTCGCATTCTGGGTGTGCGATCGCTTCTGCTTCGGGATGGGCTATTTTTAACTGGACAATTTTCTTTTCTGAGAAGGTTTCATGGACAATGCAGCTACCATCCCACAGCAGCATATCTCGTCCGGTTTGCTCTATGACATAACGCCCCAAATTGCGATCGGGAGCAAAAATAATCGGCTGATCCTTCGGAATTTGCTGGACAATTTTCACAGCATTGGAACTGGTGCAGATAATATCGCTCATGGCTTTAATATCCGCAGAGCAGTTAATATAAGAAACCACTAGGTGATCGGGATGGGCGGCTTTAAAGGCTGCAAAGGCTTCCGCCGGACAACTATCGGCTAAAGAACAACCAGCATTTAAGTCTGGTAGCAGTACCAATTTATCAGGATTGAGTATTTTTGCTGTTTCTGCCATGAAGTGAACGCCAGCAAAAACGATCGCATCTGCATTAGTATTAGCTGCGGCTTTAGCTAGTTGTAATGAATCCCCAATAAAATCTGCAATATCCTGGATATCTGGCTCTTGATAGTAATGGGCTAAAATCACCGCGTTGAGTTCTTTTTTGAGGCTTTCAATCGCCGCAAATAAATCCAGTGGTAGTACACCCGGATGGGTTGTTTCTCGATCGACAAGTGCAGTTTTAAACACAGTTAGGGGTTACTTAAGGTTGCAAGTATTTGTGCTGTGGATTAATTATAGTAGTTTTTACCAAAAAATATAGTGGTTTTCACCAAAAATCCTAGAAGCTTTATGGAAGCGGCGGAGAACTTTATCTTTGCTTGGGGAAACAGAGATAGTTGCTCCGCCGCTTTGGGCATGGGGCATAGGGGATGGGGCATTGGTGTAAGGGAACTCCAAAAAATAAATTATGCCAAATTGTAGGGGCGGGGTAACCCCGCCCCTACGAGTTGCGGGTTTGGTAAGTTAATGATTGGAATATTTTTTTATTTGGAAGTCCCTAAACTGAAAATACAACTCTTATTCCACGTTCTGCCTATGCTCATTGTTAGCAAGAGGCAAGAAACTGGATTTTCCAAGGCTTTTAGCTTAATTTAATAACTAGGGGCATAGTCAACAAACTACCAATGCCCAATGCCCCATGCCCCATGCCCCAATATGTGTGCAAATCCTCCTGAGTTGCCTATCCTAAAAGTAGACGGCAAGGACAGTGGCATGACCAGTGAGATAACAAAATCAACAAACCTGAAAATAGCTGTAGTTGGCGACGTTCACGACCAATGGGAAGAAGACGATGGAATTGCACTCAAGCATTTGGGTGTGGACTTAGTGCTGTTTGTGGGGGATTTTGGCAATGAGTCGGTGGAGGTGGTGAGAGCGATCGCTTCTATTGATATTCCCAAAGCTGCTGTAATGGGCAACCACGATGCATGGTACACTGCCACAGAATGGGGACGGAAAAAGTGTCCCTACGATCGCACCAAGGAAGACTGGGTTCAAGAACAGCTCGATTTATTAGGTTCCGCCCATGTCGGTTATGGGAAGTTGGATTTTCCCCAGTGGAATTTAACTGTAGTTGGGGGTCGTCCTTTTAGTTGGGGCGGGCCAGAATGGAGATATGCTGACATCTGCAAAGAACGTTACGGTGTAACGGATTTAGAAGAATCAGCAAATAAAATTGTGGCTGCGGTCAAAAGTGCTGCCTACGATACGATTATTTTTCTGGGACACAACGGGCCTAGTGGCTTAGGCGATCGCCCAGAAGATCCCTGTGGTAAAGACTGGCTCCCCCTTGGCGGCGATTTTGGCGATCCCGATTTGGGCGAAGCGATTTCCCAGACTCTCAACGCTGGTAAAACCATTCCTCTGGTGACATTTGGACACATGCACCATAATCTGCGGCACACGAAAAAGGAGTTACGCAAGCCTTTGCTAAAAAGTCCAGAAGGAACAATTTACTTAAATGCGGCTAGCGTACCCAGAATAGTGGAAATTCAAGGCAAAAAGCGGCGTAATTTCTCTTTAGTCACCCTAGAGGCGGGTGTGGTGTCCCAAGCCTCCCTAGTTTGGGTAGGTGACGATTACCAGATAGTGTCCGAGGAAATTTTTTACGAGCGATCGCGTCCAGTAGTGCAATCTGCGTAGATGTGAGATATAGTATTATCTGTCAGCTTTTGTGCTAATCTATGAAAGCCTGTGCATAGCAGATACACAAAATGCTAGACAGTTTACTGGAGAGGTGGCAGAGTGGTCGATTGCGTCCGACTTGAAATCGGATGAGGCTAAAACCTCCGGGAGTTCGAATCTCCCCCTCTCCGTTTTTCAGATAAGGTAAAAATTTAAAGAATTAGAGGTTGATCTGAATTAGTCATAAACTGATCAAACTCTTGAAAGTTTTCAAATTGCAGTGTTTTGCCGAACTTTTCGGCAAGCTCTGCCAGAGCTTGAGTTGTAGATTCTATATTATTCGACGTTAATCCCGCATCTATTGCGGCAAAACAGGCATCAAACTCCATAGAACGAGCCTGGAAGTTAGCTTCAAAAAGATGCTCAAACTCATCTTGTTGTTGTTCCATAGCTTGACAAGCTGCTTGGCACATAGCCACTACTCGTTCAGCTTCAACTTCTTCTAGGCGAGCCTGTTGAAAAATAGCAGCAGCAGATTGATAGATACTCGCTGCTATGAGATAGCCTGCCATGCTTCCTACTATTGCACCAACAGGGCCAAAAATAGCACCTGCTGCTGTGCCTGCGTACAGACTATATGTAGTACAGGTTCCAGTCTGACCGACTCTTTCTATTAACTCCTCAGTTGTAATTTCTCCTTTAGCAAAGCTGTAGACAGATGCTCCAACATCAATCACACCAGCAGCAATAGTAACTGCAACATTAGATTTAGCTAATGCTTTAATACCTAGCTTAGTAGCTCCATACCTGATTAGTGTACCTCCTACACCTGTAGTAGCACCACGCAGTCCAGAATGACCTGCATCTTTAACAGTGCTAACAATCGCATTTTCGGCAGTATTTTCGCCTTTGAAAACAGCATAGCTGTTTTTTACTGCTGAAATTACTCCACCAACTACGAATCCAGCGACTGCTGCGTTAGCTCCTGTAATGGCTGCTTCTTTAGCAACATACTTTGTTTCGGTGATAGCTGCGTAAATATCAGGATTTTTGGCAGCCCAAAGGTTCTCTTCATAAGATGTACCTTCCGACTGGATTTTCTCTGCTTTCAGCCTATCTGTAGTATTTTTAGCTGTATCTGCATATTCTTCTGCTTTGATAGTTCCGGATTGTGCGCGTTTTTCAGCTAGTTGCCTCACTTTTTCAGCATTACCATCAGGCACTAGTTTTTGCATTCCCTGATACTTCTGATTGCTGATAGCATGAGTCAGGTTACTAGCTTTCTCCATAGACTTAGCTTGAACTTCTTCGATCACTAGATTACCCTTCTTAATCAAGATATCAGCAACAGCGTGAGGTTCACCCTCAGCAGCTGTTACAACTGCCTTGAGCGGGGAATTGTTTAAAGCAGCATCTGCATTAAATTTAGCTGCTTCTATATATTCAAATAAATTCCCTTGTGAAATTTTAGGGTCAACTGCTCCCAACTTTTCGGCAGCAATTCTGAACAAATCCATTCCTTGCTTTATAGCATCAGTTGCTGCTGCATTTTGTTGAGCTTCTACAGCACCGTAAAGACCAGATGCAAAAGATGTTGCAGAATAAACTGATTCTTGATTTTGGGCATTTTTAGGCATTTTTGATACCAATACAAGGCGAGTTTTTTAGTAAAAAATTCTAGGCAGAAAAAACAAAACTCCTAACTTAAAACCTTTATTTTAGTCAGGAGTAATTGAGGCTACAACTTAAAGCTTTTGAGCCATCATTAATAAATTAGGATTGACTCAAGAATGACTGTCCTTGCTTTAAAGCTTTATTGGAGCTTTCATCCAAAGCCCCATCTTTGGTGAGTAGCGGAGTTTCTAGTAAAAGCTTTAGGACTTGAGCAAACTGAACGGTGAGATATACTTGACGTTTTTGTGACTGATTATATTTAGCGAAATCTTTACCTGAGGCAATAATTGTACTTTCCAAACCATCTAGTACGGGTATCATAGCTGTTGACAGTCGCATGATGACTTCATCAAATTTGTTGGCTACTTTGGTGATGGCATCTAAAACACTAATAGCCTTTTCCATTTCTTTCGCCATCTTATCTGCTTCTGCCTTATAGCTGCGAGCCTTCGCTAGATTTTCACTTGCTTTTGCAGCCATTAACATACCACCAACAGCTAAGACAGGGCCTGCTACTATTCCGCCAAGGACAGCCATACCTCCAGCCATACCAAATCCACCAGCAGCGATTGAGCCTCCGCCAAACCATGCCAGAGTAGCATTAGTAGCAGCAGCACCTGCAAGTGTACTAATCGCAGTTCCGGTTGATGCGGAGGCAAGCATCATAACACCTCCATAACTAGCAATTCCTGCTAATGCTCCTGCTCCAACTGCACCAGCTCCTCCTACGACAACTTCGTGTGCTTTTAATGCAATATCTTTCATCTGAGCTAATTCATCCCTAGTAAAATTAGCCGCGTTAAACTCATCTGTATTCGCTTGTCCGGTTAACTCAACGTTTTTTAATTGCTCATAAAGCTTCACGAAACGTCCAAGTTGTGTATCCCAGACTTCCAATTTGAGTTGTCCTAAATGCTCTAGTGTTTCGGTTGTTACTTGTCGTGAAGACTTTAATTTACGTTCTGCACGCTCATAAACTACCTGTGCATCACGTTGTAAATTCTTGGCTTTTGAGTTATCTGAGTAAGCATCTACTCCTTTTTTAGCTCCAAATAAGCCTGCTCCTAAAGCTGCTGCACCTAGAATAAAAGGTAGAACCATGTTTACCTCACCAATTAAATCGTTATATTTATAATTCCCAATGAATAAATAATTTTCTAAGTATTTAGACTATTTAAAATATACCTAAATAAATATAGCATTAGCTGTTGCAAGATTTTGTACCATAATTGAAGATTTTTGCCCGAAATCAAATGTATTAGCGATTATTACCTATAGTTTTATACTGTCCCAACTGAGCGAAACGAATTTCAATCCGTCGGCGCTTGGGATTATCGCTTCTGTCTGGTGGCGCAAATCCTCGATCGTCTGGTAGCAGCAATTGCGCCGCAGAATAGGCTCGAAATTTTAGCTGCTTGAAAAGTCCTGATTTTTGTTGACGTTGCACATTTTGTAGTTCTTTTACTACTGCTAAGGCGCGCATTAA
Source organism: Calothrix sp. FACHB-168 (assembly GCF_963889195.1). Taxonomy (NCBI): domain Bacteria; kingdom Bacillati; phylum Cyanobacteriota; class Cyanophyceae; order Nostocales; family Calotrichaceae; genus Calothrix; species Calothrix sp. FACHB-168. The sequence continues at coordinate 79,508 of NZ_CAWPNJ010000012.1, read as the reverse complement.
ACCTAAATCGGCATTAGAACCTGGACATAAAATCGAAACATCGCGATTACGAGTAGCAACTTCTTCTAATTTTGTATCTAAATTCCCGCCGTTTTGATTACTACATTTTAAATAACCAACTTCTTCACCATCTGTATGACCGATAACTTCAATAACATCAACTTTTTTATTACTATTTTCAATTTGTTTAATATTATTTTCAATCTCTTTTAAAATAATGCCATTTTGACCAATATCGGTTTTTAAATTACGTGGTAAAACTGCGCTACCAGAAGGAAATTCATATTTTGCTGATGGTAGTTCAATAATTGTTGGCTTTTCATCTGCACCAGTTCCTATCTGAACATCATTATTTTTTGAATTTCTTGCTATTACTAATAATAACAGTAGCGTCATAATCATAAAAGCATTAGACATTAAATCTGTAAAAGAAGTCCAGATACTAAAAGTATCATTCATCGGTACAGTTCTTGTTCTTCTTGGCATATTATTTTCACCGTTTAGGTTTAACTCAAGATTATTGTAATCTTGCTAATGCAGTTACTAAATTAGTCATATTAGTTTGAATTTGCTGCATAGCTTGATTGTTTTGCTCAAATTTTTCAGTAATATTTTGTAATTGATTAATTTGATTATTTAATAGCGATGCATTTTGATTTAATGCTGAGACTAATTGCGTTATATTCGTCTGAGAAGCTTGTGTAGTATTTTCAATTACTCCCACCAAACTTTGCAAGCGATTATTGTGTGTACCAACTTCGCCAGTGTGGTGCGTTAAAGATGTTGTTAACTGGGATACATTAGTGTTGAAAAATTGGCTGCTTGTTGACAGTGTATTGGCATTTTGCACCAGGCGATCGCTTACTTGCGTGAGGTTTTGTTGATTAGTTTGAATTAAGTTTTGGATTTGTAAGGAATTATTAACCAAAGTCTGACCAATAGCTTTTATATTATCTGCATAGTCTTGTAATTTATCTATGGCGTTATCAAAAGAATTTGTTGAGTTACGTAGAGAAGTTGTGATATCAGAGAAAGTGGTAGTTAACTTTGCTAAGTTGTTAGTTGCACTGCTTAAAACATTAGCGCCTGTTTGCATCGACTGCGAAGATTGATTCGCTACAGCTTGGAAATTATTCGCAGATGTATTAAGTGTATTTGTTGCTGTGGTGACAGCACTTTGAAAATCTTGAGTGCTTTTTGGTAAAGTGGTGATAAAACTATTTAAGCTTTGAGAATATTTATCGATAGACTTGATTAAAACTTCTATCTTTTCTACTACAGTTGGCTGATTTTGCGATAGCAAGAAATCGTTATCTAGGTAATCTTCTAAAGAAATCAGCAGTTTATCTTTTTCTATATCTAAATCATAATTCGGATGAAATTTCGTTAAAAACACGCTTCCTGCTAAAGCTGCAAGACTACTCACAAACGCGATCGCCATTGAACCGATAATATCTGGTAAGGCTTGTTGTAATTGCAGTTCGCCGCCAGTATTTCTCCCGATTAAGAATAAATTCATTGTAATTCCCAAGAATGTCCCTAGTAAACCGAGAGCTAAAAGGGAGTTGGGAAGTAACTGATAGGAACGCTTATGTCTTTCCCAAATTTTTAATTCTGGATTTTCACTACATCTTTTTTCTATTAAAGCTACTTTATTAATTTTCTCTAATTGGTACTTGCTAATACCTTGAACTTTCTGGATTAATTCAGCCTGAATTTTTTGTTCAATTGTATCTACTTGTTGAAGTAAATTTTTCTTTAGTCTGACACCATCAATCGTAGATTTAATAGTTAAAGTGACAAAACCTAAAACTATTAAATAAGGAAACCAAGGTATAGATGAAGGCTTAATTAAGTAAAGTAATAATAAAACTGCACCAATTATTAATACACCAGAACGTATTGAAAGTTGATTCATAATTTAGCAATTTTTAAAATAAATTAGTAGATGACCTATATGTAATAAAACTTCTCAGTGTGTAAAATTCATCATAACATGTATTTTGTAGTATAAAATATGTTACATACTTGACTTAATGCTTGTATCACTAGAGTTTTAGCCATGCTAAACATAGATAGTTAGGGTGCAGTAGTGAAATATATTTGCTGATACGGCAGACAGAGTAAGTATTTTTTAATGGAATTACTAGGGACAATCTCTGCTAGGGTACTGTCAGATGAATACAGGGATATCTAAAATTATCGGTGGACGTTATGAGATTGTTACATTACTTGGCGAAGGTGGTTTTAGCAAAACTTATCTAGCGAATGACTTGTTACAATCTGGAATGCATTATGCAGTTAAGCATTTTACGTTTTCTAGTACTAAAGCAAGTGCGGTGAATACAGCTAAAAATCTCTTTCAACGAGAAGTAAATATTCTGCAAAAATTAAACGGACATCCGAATATACCGAGTTTCTTTGAATATGTAGAAGAAAATCAAGAATTCTATTTAATTCAACAATATATCCAGGGAAATACTTTAAGTGAAAAAATTCAATCTCAGCAAAATCTCGAAGAATCTGAAGTTATCCAAATTATCGATAAATTAATTAATATTCTCGAATTTGTCCATGAAAATAATATTATTCATCGAGATATTAAGCCAGATAATATAATTATAGATAAAGACGATAATTTATTTTTAATTGACTTTGGTGCTGTCAAAGAATTTATTGCTCAAAATACTCAGCTACAAAAACCAGGAACACAAATATATACCCAAGGCTATGCACCAATAGAACAAATGCGAGGATATCCCCGATTTAATAGTGATATTTACGCGCTAGGGATGACTGCTATTGAAGCACTCACAGGTTTAGAACCTCAAGCTTTAACCTTGGATATTTACGGAGAAATTGTCTGGAGAGATAAAGCAGAAGTTAGCGATTGGTTAGCAAATATATTATCAAAAATGGTTCGCTATGAATTTAGTACTAGATATCAAACAGTTATCGAGATAAAACGAGATTTAAATCCAAATCAATCTGCAACAAACTTAGTACCAACACAAGCGATCGCACCATCGCTTAATATATATCAAACAAGCAATGAATCCACAAGTAATATGATTCTTTATACAATCATGGGTGTGTTATCGATTGTAGCAATTCTGTATGCGGCTGGATTACTACCAGGAACAAGAAATACTCAGCCCAAGAGACAACAAGCTTTATTGCTAGAAACAGCTTTAATTTCTAATGTTTAGATATAGCAATACGCTGCTAAATTAAATCATGGTATTATTACCAATAAATCCCTTGACAAGGTCGAACAATGGCTATCTTAAATCTTCTACATATACCCGATGATTTATATGAACGATTGCAAGAGTTAGCTCAAGCTGAACATCGCTCAATTGACGCTCAAGTTATTACAATATTGCAGAATGCTTTGGAAACAAAGACACAACAAACAGAAGAAGAAAGACGCAAAAACGTCCTGAAACTTTTAGAGGAAAGTAGTAGTCGTCGTCGCGTAAATCCAGCAGACTTTGGATTACCTGATAGTACTGAACTGATTCGAGAAGACCGCGACAGATGACAAATACTCTCAGATGTGTAGTAGATACTAGTGTGTGCATCAAGTATTTTATTGCTGATCCACTAACTGCTAAAGTTAATCAACTTTTTGGACATCTCGCTAATCCACAGACTGAAATCTATGTCCCAGACCTGTTTTACATCGAGTGTGCCAACGCTTTGTGGAAATACGTCCGTGCTAAGTTGTATACTGCTAGTGAGGTACAAGCAGATTTAGCTACTATTAAAGCTTTCCCGTTACATGTTGTCTCCACAGTCGATTTGATGGCAGATGCAGTTACTATGGCTTTAAATTATGGCATTTCAGCCTATGATGCTTCTTATGTTGCGCTTTCACAACAAGTAGGTGCTACTTTGCTGACTCTCGACGGTAAACTAGTCAGAGCATTAAGTACTTCATCTTTCGATATTTGCTTGTTTAATGATTTTGAGGTACCACCCTTACCTTAATATTAGGCTCATTTCAGCATAAATTATTCCTGCACGACCTCAACTAATTCCTCAATCATTACGTCAAAAGTGCGTGCTAACTTCAAAATTGCGGTAAAATCTACAGTTGCTAGTCCAGGCGATCGCGCGTAGGTTCTGAGAGTACTATACACCACACCAGAACGGTCAGATACCTCTTTCAGCGTCCAACCCCTCTCCGCAGCAAATTCTCTAATCTTTAACCGAACCATTCCCATAATTTACTTGACAAATGACTTATATGAGTCGTTTAATAATTATAGCTTAAATAATAACAATCGCCCTCTGGCCTGGAAAACTAAAGGGCGATTGCGTTGAAGTTGATCGCGTACATTCTGTTTACACAGATGTTCTCTGTGAGAACGATACGCATTTCCTTTAAACAGAAGGCATTCCCTTTAAGCAGAAATCCCATTCTTTTTAAACAGAAATTTAGTCTTATGTTATCATCCCTCAAGCCCAAAGCGCTTGTCATCCGTGAATCAAAAATTATTCATAAATCAGCGATCGTTCATCCGTTAGCGCGATTTGTCACCGAAGAGGCGATTTGTTTAAGATTCCAAATTAATCGTGAAGATATATATACAGTGGAATGCTGGCGCTACATAATTTACGTTCATGGTAAAGGCGTGAGTAAATTTGTGAGCTATGCTGATTTTCCGCCGATTTTGGGTGTAAAAGCACCGACGCAAAGCGATGTTGCAAAATGGCGTAGACGCTGGCGTAAGCAACATGAACCCCATCGCCACAAGCAAGCGCCTCATTGGTGGGGAGAATTTTTTATTGATGAATTCTCTCAAGCACACTCAGAGGCTATGTTACATAGTTGGGTAGAACTAGTTGAGTCGATTCAATTTGCTTTTAATGCAGAAAAGTTAGCAGAATTGAGAAATCGCTATCAACAAGAAAAATTGCTTTTGCGGAGCTAAAACACCTAAAGCTTTGGACAGGGGTAATAGATAAAAAATATTTGCAGTTATGTAATGGAATTGTTAATGGATAGGATTATCTCTATTCATGCTGTGATAGCGTTGTTAACTCAGGCGATCGCCTAGCTGATAATTCAGTTTTAATATCTAATGCGCAAAAATAATTAACAGTTAAATATAATACTGTATGTATAATCAATATTTATGGCGACCAGTACCAAGATGACGGGATTATTACACAAGACATAAGTCGCCAAGTAGCCCAAACGAGGCGTTATTATGAAGCATGAAAAAATCCACAAATCTTCTTCCAGAAAATCCGCAACTCAGGAAGGAAGTATTTCGCAGTTAGCTTTGCGCCCGAATAATATCCAAGCAAAACAGAATTCCCAGAAACCTCCTACACAGGAAGAAATAGAGAACGAAGCTTTCAATCAGGATAAGCAGGAAGCCTTTGGACTACAACTTAAGGAAAAGTATGGCGCGATCGCTCCTGAAGAACAAGCAAGATTAGGCCTGTTGCAAGCCAAGATGGATGACTTCTGGGTGCAGAGATGGGAAAAGCGATCGCACTTAGGTCACAACTTTGCTAATATTCCCATTCATGCTCCAGATAAACAAGTATCAGCACCGATACAGCCTCATCTACCACCTTTCCAGGCAAAATTGACCATTGGGGAGCCTGGGGACAAGTATGAGCAGGAAGCAGATCGGGTAGCATCCCAGGTGGTAGAACAGATAAATACACGATCTGCGGCACAGTCAACTCAAGGACAGTCGGTACAGCGTCAGGAAGAACCGGAAGATGAGAGTTCACCAGTGCCTGTTAAGCAGGAAGTGACATCAATTCAACAGTTACAAGCAGTAGTGGAGAAGTTGAAGGGTGAAAAAAATTGGGGAGGCGACAACTATGGATCTCAATGGCAGTGTAACGATATCAGTGATTTGCTATGCGAGTCTGTGCAAGGATGTACCAGAGAGTCTACGAGTGGATACACGTTAGTGAGAGGAGGAGTAATACCAGGTGGACAACGTGAAGGAAACACGATTAGTCATGGCACAGAGGCATTTTGGTATTTCGAGTCGTACCACGCTTACGTCAACGTTGAAAATATAGGGCGTTACGATCCAACATTTAACCGTAGCGTTTCAGATGGCGATATTGTGGTCGGTGACAAGAAATATAGCGATGAGAGCAGGGTTGAGTTTGAATATTACAAATTCCCAGGAGAGAAGTATGGCACACCAGATGAAAGTGGCACGTTGCATATCTACAACAGTTATTTAGAGCTTTCGACGGCTGTGGATGACCCCTCAACAGAGGTCGGAAAATTTTGGGGTGATGATGAGTCATCGGTTGCAGACGCTAGCGATGTGGGACAAGGCTGATCGGTGAGAAGTGCGATCGCGGGTTGGAAAAACTCAAAGAGCGATCGCAGATCTTGTAGTGCGATCGCTCTCTCCATAATCACCAAAAATGCGATCGCCTCTATGACGATAAAATAAACGCATGGATATTGTTTATCGCCTACAAGGTGTTGAGTTTGAGTGGGATAGTAATAAAGCCCAAAGCAACATCGAAAAACATGGCATTACTTTTGAAGAAGCCACAGAGGTTTTCTTCGATCCCTTCTACCAAACTGGTGATGCAAACCCGATTAATGCTTCTAATAGCGAACAACGCTCTTTTATCATAGGGTATTCCCTTGAACAACGCTTGTTGCTTGTAGTTTATGTAGAACGTGGATTACGAACCCGCATCATTTCTGCTCGTCCTGCTACTCGTACAGAGAGAAAACTTTATGAACAACCCTGAAGAAGAATTTATATTACAACTGCATTCACGCCCACATGAAACAGTATCTCTAGAAATCCCTAAAGATACCTTAGAATCGCTGAAAAAAATAGCAGACAGTCGAGATATGTCTTGTGAAGTATTAATTAAATTTTATATTGGGCAAGGTTTACGCCAAGATTTAGCTAAGTTATTTTCTAACCGCGTGCTAGAGGCTACTGCGCAAGTTTTGGCACGACATATTCAATCAGAAGCAGAAATTTCAGATATTTTACAAGAAATTCGCTCCCAAACTAATTGTTAGTTCAACACTATCGCTGTAGCCAGATAAATTAGAACATCAAGCTAAGATAAAACCCTGACAATACAAGGCTTTTAACTCAGTCAACAGTCAACGGTCAACAGTCAACAGCTATACAATGAAAAGCAAACTATCCTAATACAAAGACGCTTTCTTGCTGTAAAAGGAATTAGCAAGAAAAGCGTCTCAAAAATGAAAATCAATTGTGTGATGAATAAAAGCAGCTATTGGTCAGCTTTTTGACTAGCACGATTAGCACGGGCTTCAGCTGAAGCCATCACTTCATCCATATTTTCTAAAACTTCACCGGGGAAATTCTCTAAAACTCTGGTAGAAAGTGCAACTCTTCCCTTACCTTCATCTAAGTCAATAATCACTGCTTTGATTGGCTGACCAATTTGAAATACTTTATCTAGAGACTCAATAAACTTTTGGCTGACTTGCTTAATATGCAGTAAAGCACTGACACCATCTAAATCGATAAATACGCCAAAAGGTTTAATACCTGTGACTTTACCTTCCACTAATTGACCGAGTTCTAATAAGCTAAAGCTGCTAGAACGGGTCGCTAGACGCTGGGACAGGATCAGCTTTTTGTTATTGCGGTCTACTTCTAAAAAACCAGCAGTGAGAGTTTGACCTTTGAGTGCTTCTAAATTATCACGCTCAATCAAGTGCGATCGCGGAATAAATCCCCGCAAAGATTGAATATCCACAGTCACACCACCTTTATTTACCCCAGTCACCCGCACTGGTACAGTCTGGGAATTTTCCTGCATTTGCGCCAATTTTTCCCAAATATGCTTAATTTCTAACTGTTTGCGCGACAGCATTACCTGTCCTTCTGCATCCTGCTCGCGGATAATTAAAAACTCTAGTTCTTCTTGCAGTGGTAAAACTTCAGATAAATCGGTAACTGCTCTCAAAGAAGCCTCATCACGGGGAATAAAAGCTGACGATTTACCGCCAATATCAACATAAGCGCCATCAGGGTCAAGCTGGAACACTTTACCATGCACTATCTGCCCTTTTTGAAACTGGTAATCGTGTTTTTCTAGCGCTTTGGCAAAATCGTCCATTGTAAATGGCGAGTTGGCTGTTTGAGAACGTTTCGATTCGGAATTCATGACGTTTGAAGATAAATTAATATTTGTCAGTTGTCAGTTGTCAGTTGTCAGTTGTCGGTTAGTTTGGTTTTTTGGTTTCCAAAATTCACAACTAGAGAACCTTCTGGATCTGTTGTTTTGGGCTAACTGCTGACTATTGATGGCTGACAACTGATGGCGGAGGTTTTTAGGCCAGTTGACCAAAGAGTTGTTTTACCTGCTCCCAAGCATCGGCTGCAACTTTAGGATTATAGCTGGCGCGACGGTCACAGAAAAATCCGTGATCAGCTCCATCGTAGCGAAAGACACGGTGCGCAATTTTGTATTTTTCTAACGCTCCTGCAATTTCGTCTACCTGTTCCGCAGGAATACTAGCATCTTCCATACCAAATAAGACATAAAGTGTACCTTTAATATCTTGAGTACGGGTTACTGTCGGTTCACCACCCCCTGGTGTACGGGTAGTAATTCCTGCACCATAAAAGGAAGCAGTAGCTTTGATATCTGGTAGGGTAGCAGCAAGATATGCTACATGACCACCAAAACAAAAGCCAATACAGCCAAAGCTATCTTTTTTAACATTTGGCAGGGTTTTGAGGTAATCGATTGCCGCTTGAATATCGCCCAATAACTCAGAGGCTTTGGTTTGCATGGCATAGCCTCTACCAATTTCGATATCTTCAGAAGTATAGCCAGTTTCAAAGCCCGGTGCTTGGCGTTGGAACAATGCAGGAGCGATCGCCACATAACCCTCTTTGGCGATCCGTTCTGTGACATCGCGAATATGCTCGTTCACCCCAAAAATCTCCTGCAACACGACAATTGCTGGGTAAGAACCTGATGCCTGTGGTTGTGCTAAGTAAGCTACTATTGAAAGATTATCTTGAGAAATTTGAACTGTTGTGGTGTCGATTGCTTGCTCTGTCATAATAGTTTTTACCAGGGTTGCACGAACATTTGATATAAATATGCCAGTATCTCGAAGCTTTCTGCCATCAGATTATCAACTAACAAAAGTCAGTATACGAAAGATTTTCCTTAGAGAAATTCCAAGTAGCAGATGCAGCTGGTAACATGCCGCTATTAGCACTTAAGAGGTTTGGTGATGATTCAGTTCCGTATTCAGCCAGACAGTGAAATTCCCGCATCCACCCAGCTGTTTAATCAAATCCGGTTTGCGATCGCTTCCCGGCAATATCCACCTGGGTATAAACTACCAAGCACGCGGGCACTGGCAATGCAAACAGGTTTACACCGCAATACAATTAGTAAAGTTTATCGTCAGTTAGAAGAAGACGGATTTGTCGAAAGTCTAGCTGGTTCGGGGATTTATGTCCGCGCCCAAGGACATGAGGGTGGTAGCAAATTGCAATCACCAATCCTCAAACAACATCCCGAAGCAGATAAAATTGTCCAGCAAGCACTTGATGAACTACTTTCTCAAGGCTGTTCGCTGTCGGAAGCGCGAGAATTATTTTTAGCAGAAATAGATTGGCGCTTGCGTTGTAGCGCCCAAGTGCTTGTAGCTGTACCTACTTACGACATCGGTGCAGGGGAGTTAATGGTTTATGAATTAGAAAAAGACTTGCGCATACCGATCCAGTTGATCCGAATGGAAGAATTATCATCTGTTCTAGATAAAACTTCCTCGGCTACAGTCGTCACTAGTCGGTATTTTATTAGCGAGGTAGAAAGCATCGCCGCGCCAAAAGCGGTGAGGGTGATTCCTCTAGATATCTATGACTATTCTAAAGAACTCAACCTGCTGAAAACCTTACCTAAAGAAAATTGCGTCGGCATAGTTAGCCTGAGTTCTGGAATCGCCCGCGCGGCTGAAGTGATTCTTCATGGGTTGCGGGGAGATGAACTACTGGTGATGACTACCCAACCAAAAGACGCTTACAAACTGCAAGCGATCGTTAAGCGGGCTGAGGTAATTATCAGCGATCAACCGAGTTTTGCCCTAGTGCAAGCAGCAGTACAAGCTGCTGCGGAAGATATTATTCGTCCGCCTAAGTTGATTAAGGTTGATAATTATATTGGTGCTAAGTCGATTAATTTATTAAAACGGGAATTGGGTTTAGGTTAATTTTTATCTCTGTGTCCTTTGTGGTTATTTTTGCTCGCCCAAAGGCGCAGAGAAAAGAAATTAGGAGAGCGATCGCATTCCCCAACCAAGAACGCCTCATCTCTCCCAGCTTCTCAAACTTGGATTTAACTGCTGCACAAATTCTGGCAGGACGATAAAATAATTCGTAATTCGTAATTCGTAATTCGTACAGCGAATTGCAAGTTAGTGAGGTACAGATAATCGTTAATTGTAGGGGCATTGGCACTGCCATGCCCCGAAGCGCGTACCTCATTTACCTAAAATATCCTGTAATTCAAAATTAATTATTCTGGATTAGCGATCGCTATTTAAATTTTAGTAATTAAATAATATTTTGACGCCCTGAGTAAATTAGCTATTTTCTAAATTATTAATTTCTCAAACAACAGTAAACCGAATGCAATTTACCCAAAAATTATGAATTACGAATTAGTAATTATTAAAGGTTGTAATCATGGCTTCACCATTTCCGGGGATGAACCCATATTTAGAGAATCCCTTATTTTGGTCAGAAATCCACAATCTGCTCATAGCCGCTATTTTCCGAAAATTGAATCCCCAATTGCGTCCTAAATATAAAGTTGCCATTGAAAAGCGAATCTACCAAACAATTGATGAAGATTCTTTACTAGTTGGTGTTGCTGATGTCGCGGTGCAGAATACGCAACAAAAATCATCACCAGAACCAGTTAATATTGCTGTCGCATCACCATCTATCGCATCTGTAACAGTTGATGTTCCTATGCCAGAAACCGTCAAAGAGACTTACTTAGAAGTGAGAGATGTAGCTACGCAAGAAGTCGTAACTATAATTGAAATTCTCTCGCCAAAAAACAAACGTCCAGGTGAAGGACGAAATGCATATACAAAAAAGCGGTTACAAGTTTTAGGAAGTTATACCAATTTAGTAGAAATTGATTTGCTGCGAGATGGAAAGCCAATACAGCAACTACAAAATAATTTGCAAACTGACTATAGAATCTTGGTAAGTAGTGCCACCAAACGTCCTAAAGCCGATTTATATCCATTTAATTTACCAAATCCTATACCTTCTTTTCTGTTACCTTTACGTGAAGGTGATACAGAACCTTTAGTAGATATTCAAACCTTAATTAGTGAACTCTACGATGAAGGTAATTATGATTTAGTGATTGATTATAGTCAAGAACCTGTACCTGGGATTTCACCAGAAAATTTAGCTTGGTTAGATGAGGTTTTAAAAGTGAAGGAATTGAGGAATTAAGAAATTAATAAATTTAAATTCCTAATAGCAATTAATTGAAATTTTAACTTTATTTTCCCAACGATTAAGCGTTGAATATGTGTTTCAATCCCTAATAGGGAGTAAATGAAATTTCAACAACCTTGGCATCTCTCCTAAACTGCAAGATGAAAATGTTTCAATCCCTAATAGGGAGTAAATGAAATTTCAACGCTTTTTTTAAATCTTCTGTATCAACTTCAAGATGTTTCAATCCCTAATAGGGAGTAAATGAAATTTCAACATCCAAGGTGCAGCAGCTTTAAATCAGGCAAAAACAGTTTCAATCCCTAATAGGGAGTAAATGAAATTTCAACAAAATAGATTTCAAGCCTGCTCCCCATTACTGCTCTTGTTTCAATCCCTAATAGGGAGTAAATGAAATTTCAACTCCATGCAGCAAGTTTGAGAGCATCTTCTTTCACAGTTTCAATCCCTAATAGGGAGTAAATGAAATTTCAACCTGCTGGTAGATATCCTTTACTTACCAAAGAAGAAGGTTTCAATCCCTAATAGGGAGTAAATGAAATTTCAACTGCGGAAGCCTGAAAGTTAAGCAATATGAGGTTTTCAAGGTTCTGGTGCGCGGACGAGTAAATCATAACACAAGCAATAGAGAACAAGCAAACCAAAAATCGCTGAAAGCCTTGCTGTGTAAGGTGCGCGGGCGATAGATAAGTAATTAATCTGTGAAAGTCTTACAGATAAGGAGTTTCAGCTATGTGTGCCAAAATCCTATTTTCCACACCTACCCATCCGCGCATTCAGCATAGAAAATCGTCATTTCCTTAATCAACTCCTATGGGAATTTGCAAAAACTCCCCAACACGCCGCAGGTAAGTAGACGCATCTTCTAACATAGGGAAATGCGCTGTATCGGGAATCATCGCAAACTCAACCTTATCATTCATCGCCGCAGCTTGTCGCCCCATTGCAGCCGGAATAATCTTGTCATACTCCCCCGCAACTAACAGTACTGGTACTGTCAATTTAGCAAATTCCTGGGGCATGACTTCCGATTGGGCTTTACTCACAGAAGTAAAAATTGTCCCTAAAGCCGCATCATAATCAGCTTCGAGAAAATCTTGTAAAAAAGCTTGGCGTTCTGCTTTGGGTATGGAGCGATGCAGAAACCTCGCCATAAACATCCTGTCAACAAAGGGTATTTTTCCTAACCACTGAGGACGAAATTTCACTACATAGCCGCCAAATTTATGAAAAGCTGCAAAGGCTTTTTCGTCGTACTCAAAAATTCCGCTACAAGTCAAAATTCCCCGTTCAACTTTCTGGGGATAGCGGTTAAAAAACAAAGCTGCAACTGATGCGCCCATCGAGTGAGCATTAATATAAACAGGCTGAAGCTGCAATTCTTCTAACAATGCAGCCAAATCATCAGCATATTCTTCTAATTCATAAGTTAATTCCTGAATTGCTGCTGCTTCTTCAACAAGCGATCGCGATTCGGCAACAGATTCGCTAGCTTGGACTATACTTGGTTTACCACGAGAACGCCCAAATCCTCGTAAATCATACAGCAAACAATCAAATTGATCTACTAAAGCATTAGCTGTACTGCGCCAGTACCTAGCCGAACCAGCCCAACCGTGGATGAAAACCATCACTGGCTTTACCCAGGAATTAGATGGTTTTCTCACCCACTCGTAATAATGCTCAACACCACGAACATTAATGTAAGGCATTTATCATTTGTCCTTTCTCTTGTACAGACGCGATTAATCGCGTCTCTACTCTTGACTACTATGCCGATTCTGGCTTGGGTAGGGAAGAGGGATGTACTAAAAGTTCGGCTGTGGAACGCTTCTCTACCATTTCTCGTGTCACTGTACAGCGAGTTACGTCTTTACGAGATGGTAACTCATACATGACATCTAACATCAGTTCCTCGACAATGCCCCGTAATGCTCTCGCACCAGTTTTCCGGCGATAGGCTTCTTGCGCGATCGCTCGTAAAGCTTCTGGTTTAAAGTCTAATTGGACATTATCCATCTTCAGCAGTTTTTGGTACTGCTTAACTAAGGCGCTGCGTGGTTGGGTGAGAATCGCCATTAAAGCTTCTTCATCTAAGGGATCTACCACGGCTACCATCGGTATCCGCCCGATAAATTCTGGAATCATGCCGAATTTCACCAAATCATCCGGTTCTAGATACCTTAGCGTATCTGCTGCCCGTTTTTCTTTGGTTTGCCCTTCTCCAGGTTGTACAAAGCCGATTGACTTTTTGCCCACTCTTTGATCTACAACCTTCTCTAAACCTACGAAGGCTCCACCACAGATAAACAGGATGTTGCTGGTGTCAATCTGGATGCAATCTTGATAGGGATGTTTCCGGCCGCCTTGGGGTGGTACATTAGCGATCGTGCCTTCGAGCATTTTCAGCAAAGCTTGCTGTACGCCTTCACCAGAGACATCGCGGGTAATTGAAGGGTTCTCACTCTTGCGGGCAATTTTGTCAATTTCGTCGATGTAGATAATTCCCCGTTGGGCTTCTTCCACATCCAAATCTGCCACCTGTAACAGTCGGAGCAAGATGTTTTCCACATCTTCGCCTACATAGCCTGCTTCTGTTAAAGTTGTGGCATCAGCAACTGCAAAGGGGACATCAAGAATTTTGGCTAGGGTTTGCGCTAAGAGTGTTTTGCCACAGCCAGTAGGGCCGATTAACAAAATATTCGACTTTTGCAGTTCTACAGCGTCTTCTGTCCCTGGTTTACCGCTGGCTTTAGACTGAACTATTGCCAGCCGCTTATAGTGGTTGTAAACCGCCACTGACAGGACTTTTTTGGCTTCGTCTTGACCAATAACATGTTCGTCTAGATACTTTTTAATCTCTCTAGGCTTAGGTATTTGGTTAAACGAAAGACTGGAAGAGCGGGTACGGCGTTTTTGCGGAGGCTCGGACTTAGGTGCTGGTTGCGACGCGGCCGCACCATTAGTATCGAGTAATTCCTCATCAAGTATTTCATTACACAAGTCAACGCATTCATCGCAGATGTAGACTCCCGGCCCTGCGATCAATTTACGCACCTGCTCTTGAGACTTGCCACAAAACGAACATTTTAAATGGGAGTCGTACTTAGACATACCAGCCTCTTATTTCAGAATGGTGACGTTTTCCCCTGGTGTGGGAATATTTTGTCTGGAAATGACTTGGTCAATCAAACCGTAGGTTTTCGCTTCTTCTGCCGACATAAAAAAGTCGCGTTCTGTATCTGCTTCAATTCTTTCTAAGGGTTGACCAGTATGCTCAGACAGTAACTGATTTAATTTACCCTTAATGTAAAGAATTTCTCTGGCTTGAATTTCGATGTCAATGGCTTGCCCTTGCGCACCACCAAGCGGTTGGTGAATCATAATCCGAGAGTCGGGTAAAGACATACGCTTACCCTTAGTCCCTGCTGTGAGCAAAAATGCCCCCATGCTAGCGGCTAACCCAAAACAGATAGTTACAACATTAGGACGGATTTGTTGTATTGTATCATAGATTGCCATGCCTGCGTAGACCGAACCACCAGGAGAATTAATGTATAGCTGAATGTCTTTTTCAGAGTCTTCAGCATCCAGGAATAATAATTGAGCAACAATCGAATTGGCAACAGCATCATCGATTGGCGTTCCCAAAAAGATAATCCGCTCTCTAAGCAGGCGGGAGTAGATATCAAATGCCCTTTCTCCCATACCCGATTGTTCTACCACCATCGGTACAATGTTGTTTGGGCCGCTCAAGTGAGAATTGATATTGATTCGACTTAAGCTGTTAATTGGGTAATTTCCCGACTGCGATAAAAGCATAAAAAAACATTTGACAACTAAGTGGGACAAACATCGAAGCAGCAATACGCTGTCTCTTTCACTAATTTAGATTTTTATTTGGGCTATGTGTTAACCATTATGCCTTATCTAAATTTTTCTCGTGTAACCCAGTATCTCGCGAAGATAGCACCAGATGTGGTGATTTCTTTAACATTTGTTAACCATTCTAGCGGGAAATTTGGGATGTGGGGCATGGGGCATGGGGCATTGGGCATTGGCTAGAGACGCGATTAATCGCGTCTCTACAATTGTCTCCCTAATGCCTATTCTCCTTCAGTTGCAGCCGCTTCGCTAGTTTCTGCTGTGCTTTCTGATTCTGCTTCTGCTTCTACTTCCTCGTCTGGGGTAGTTAAAGAACCTTCAGGAACAAGTTCAACTGTTGAGTGTTCTAAAAGCCAGTCCATGATTTTGTCGGTGGCTAGTTCGTTTTCCACGACTGAACGCAGTCTATCTTCGTCTACTTCTTCGTCTGGGTACTCCTGAATTAACTCTGTGACTCTAGCTTGAATTTCTGCGTCTGTCACCTCGAGAGATTCGCGTTTGCTGATTTCCCGTAAGGCGAGGGAACGTTGTAGGCGTTCAATGGCTTCATCGCGCGATCGCGCCCGTAACTGGGAAATAATATCTTGGGTGAATAATTTCCGCACATCCAATCCTTGCTGCGACAGCCTGATAGCTGTTTGTGTCAGCATAGCATCGACTTCTTGCTCAATTAAAGTTCCGGGTAAGTCAACTTTAACCTGCTTCAGTAGTTCTGCTAATAAAGCTTCTTGCTGATTGGTTTTGGTTTTCTGTTCTGCTTCTTTTTGATAGCGCTCTTCTAAAGAAGCTCTTAATTCCGCTAAGGTATCAAAGTCGCTGACTTCTTGGGCAAAGTCATCATCTAATTCTGGTAATTCTTTTTCCTTAATTTCCTTCAGCGTCACGGTAAACACAGCTGGTTTACCTGCTAACTCTTCATTGGCATAAGGATCGGGGAATTGAGCAGAAATTTCTTTGGTTTCCCCAGGATTCATGCCCACAATCCCAGAGACAAATCCGGGAATAAACCGATCCTCGTATAATTCCACTTGAAAATCAGAGGCTTCACCGCCGGGAATCGGGGTAGGTTCTGCGGATTCGTCTTCACCCTCAGGTTTAGCCAATACGCCTTTAAAATCTAAAACCGCAGTATCGCCAATTTGGGCTGCACGCCCTTCCACGGGAATCAAAGTGCCGAGTTTTTGCCGTTCTTGATCGAGAACTTCATCAACGCGAGCCGGATCGTATTTAATTTCCTCAGCTTTGGCTTGTAAGCCTGTGTATTTCTCTAGCTCGATTTCTGGTTCTACATCCACAGCCGCAGAAAAAATTAACGGTTGCCCTGGTTGATAATTTTTAATTAATTCTTCAAAGTCAGAGCGTAACTGAGGTTGCCCAATAGCTTTAATGTCTTCTTGTTTAACAGCTTTTTCTATGCCATCTTGAATTAATTCTTCTAGGGCAGCGGCTTTAATCCGAGTGGTACCTAGTTGCTGTAGCAATATTTGCCGAGGCACTTTGCCTTTGCGAAACCCAGGAATATTGGCGGTACTGGCTAGGTTTTTAATTACCTGTTCGTAGGTTTGTTTGGTAATCTCTGGTGTAATCTCTATTTCCAGCCCTATTTGACTGGCGGGAAGTTTTTCCTGGGTGACTTTCATGCTTTGTCTCTGAATTTCTGGTATTTTTAACTCCGAGTACAGACACACAGGCGATCGCTCGCTGCTGTTCGTTGCTATCTCTTGGCTGGATCGGGGATGATGAGAATCCTACTCTCAATCTCTGCCCGGCAGCAGAGATCCAGTGTACTGCTAATGGCAAATGACTGAACACTTTAGTGCAATAAGTTTACCCATCGCCTCCATCCTCAAGACTGTTGCCCGATCCCCAACCATAAAGTTATCTACTGATATTGGGGGTTGCACACTCCATATCTAAGCACATAAGTGGATTTATGATTCAGAGGGCTAACAGCGTGATATCCTGGTCTTCAAGTAGAAATTTGCATTTCCAGTTGGGATTTATTGGCACCGATGGCACTACTGCATCGCTCAGTTGATTGTTTTGCTGGTTTTCGTTCACTTGGATCATAGTACATCCATCATCTAGACAGCACAATTTCTCAGACAAAATTGGTGACTGAACTGGAAAATTATGAAACCCCAACAATAATTAATTACAGAATTTTAATTCTTTGATCGCTAATAAATTCGTTGTATAATAATATAACTTAAATAAAAGTAACAAAATATGAATGTCAGCAAAAGAAAGTAAATAAGCAAAAAGCCAAGCTTGACTAAATTTATTAAAATCAAAAAATCTTAAACAATGTCCATTGGCAAAGCCTTTGGAAGCATAAAAAAGCAATAAAAATATATTTAATGTTAATCGTTTTTACTATTACGATTTCTTAAGGAAATAAGTTTTGTATTTTTTGCATCTGTTCAATAAATCATAAAATAACCTCTTAAAGGAGGAAGAAAGGTTGTCTAAATCCTATAATGTAGCTATTTTGGGCGCAACTGGTGCCGTGGGCACGGAGTTGTTGGAATTACTGGAAAGTCGGAATTTTCCGGTAGCAAATTTAAAATTGTTAGCCTCCGAGAGGAGTGTAGGGCGCACAATCTCCTTTAAAGGAGAAAGTTTAGCAATAGAGGCGGTAAGCGATCGCGCCTTTGAAGGTATAGATATAGTCCTCGCCAGTGCTGGCGGTTCCACATCTAAAACTTGGGCACCAAAAGCCGTAGAACAAGGCGCAGTTGTCATCGATAACTCCAGTGCCTTCCGGATGCAAGAATCTGTACCTTTAATCGTTCCAGAGGTAAATCCCCAAGCCGCAGAGTCCCATCAAGGCATCATTGCCAACCCCAACTGCACGACAATTTTAATGGCAGTGGCAATTTGTCCGTTACATCAAATTCAACCAATCAAAAGGCTGGTAGTAGCCACCTATCAATCTGCCAGTGGTGCCGGTGCCAAAGCAATGGCAGAAGTGCAAACCCAATCTCAGGCGATTTTAGACGGCAAAACCCCAGTTGCCGAAGTATTACCTTATCCGTTAGCATTTAATCTCTTTCCCCACAATTCCCCCTTAACCGATTGGGGCTATTGTGAAGAAGAAATGAAAATGGTTAACGAAACCCGCAAAATCTTTGGTAACCAACAAATAAGAATTACTGCCACTTGTGTGCGGGTTCCCGTACTTCGCGCTCACTCAGAAGCAGTTAATATAGAATTTGAGACCCCTTTTAGCCCAGAGTCAGCTAGAGAAATTTTAAGCCACTCTCCTGGAGTTAAGTTGGTAGAAGATTGGCAGGCAAATCACTTCCCCATGCCAATTGAAGCCACTGGTCGAGATGAAGTTTTAGTAGGCAGAATTCGTCAAGACATTTCTCATCCTTGTGGCTTAGAACTATGGCTATGTGGCGATCAAATCCGTAAAGGTGCAGCATTAAACGCAGTGCAAATTGCTGAGTTATTAGTAGAGAAAAATCTACTAAAACCATTAGCTATTAGTCATTAGTCATTGGTCATTAGTGATTAGTCAATTGTCATTAGTCATTAGTCATTGGTTTTAGACAACTGACAACTGACAACTGACAACTGACAATTATGAAATAAAACCACCAAGTGACAAACAATAAGAAGGATAATCAGGAGTAGAAAAAGGGTGGGAGATTTTGGTAGAGTTTTAACCGCTATGATTACGCCGTTTAAAGCAGACGGTAGTGTCAACTATGATGTAGCGGCAGAACTAGCAGCACATCTAGCGAATAACGGTACAGATACATTGGTGGTATGTGGTACAACAGGTGAATCTCCTACCCTGACTTGGGATGAGGAGTATCAGCTGTTTGTGGAAGTGTTGCAGGCGGTAGCAGGAAAAGCCAAAGTCATCGCCGGCTGTGGTTCTAATTCCACCAAAGAAGCGATCGCCGCCACCCAAAAGGCAGCTAAAATAGGAGTACATGGGACTTTACAAGTTGTGCCCTATTATAATAAACCGCCCCAAGCTGGACTTTACCAGCACTTTCAGGCGGTAGCGCAAGCCTGTCCCGACTTACCTATCCTGTTGTATAACATTCCCGGTCGTACTGGACAAAACCTCAGTTCAGAAACAGTTGCCCGGTTAGCGGAGATTAATAATATTGTTGGTATAAAAGAAGCTAGTGGTAGTTTAGACCAAGCCAGTGAAATTCGCCGCTTGACACCAAAAGAATTTCAGATTTACGCTGGAGATGATTCTTTAACTTTGCCTTTGTTAGCGATCGGTGCTAAAGGTGTGGTGAGCGTAGCTTCACATCTGGTAGGCAACCAACTACAGCAGATGATCCAAGCCTTTGGTGTGGGAAAAATTGAGGTGGCGACTGAAATACATCTGCAACTTTTTCCACTGTTTAAAGCTTTATTTTTAACTACAAATCCCATTCCCGTAAAAACAGCATTAAAAATTCAAGGTTGGGAGGTTGGTTCAACTCGGCTACCGTTATGTGAAGCTGAACCAGAAATTAGTCACAAGTTAGAGGTGGTTCTCAAAGAACTTAGTTTAATCTAAGTACCAGCTTGTTACTTGCTAGCAAGTTCAGTGTTACTACAGATACATAAGAAACAAGGAAAATACATAATTTTTACCAGGTACAGTAGCAATGCCTGTGTTACGACTGAATAGCTATAATATGAATCCTTCAGCGTAAAATCCATTTTTATTGAACAAACAATAGAAAAATCTGATTTAAACTAGGCTGCTTTGGGAATGTCCGGATAAGACAGCTAATGTTGTCTTTGATACAAGATGCTAACTTTATTAACTTAAATTAACCACAAACAACAATTCAAGGAGCAAATGGCTAAAAACGATACAAGCTCCGCCCTAAAAATTATTCCTTTGGGCGGATTACATGAGATTGGTAAAAATACCTGTGTTTTCGAGTACGACGACGAAATTATTTTATTAGATGCAGGTTTAGCCTTTCCCACAGAGGCGATGCATGGTGTAAATATTGTCCTGCCAGATACTACCTATCTCCGGGAAAATCGCCATAAAATCAAAGGCATGATTGTTACCCACGGTCATGAAGACCACATAGGCGGGATTGCGTTTCACCTCAAACAATTTGAAATACCTGTAATCTATGGCCCCAGACTAGCAATGGCGATGCTAGAAGGGAAATTAGAAGAAGCTGGAGTACGCGATCGCACAGAGTTAAGATCTGTTTTACCCCGCGATGTTGTCAGAATTGGCAAATCCTTCTTTGTCGAATACATTCGCAACACCCACTCCATTGCTGATAGCTTTACCGTAGCGATTCATACACCCATAGGTATAGTTATCCACACAGGAGATTTTAAAATCGACCACACCCCAGTGGATGGGGAAAAATTTGACCTACAACGATTAGCAGAACATGGCGAAAAAGGCGTGCTTTGTTTGTTGAGCGATTCCACAAACTCAGAAGTACCCGGATTTACCCCTTCAGAACGTTCTGTCTATCCCAATCTTGACCGGGTATTCGCGCAAACCCCAGGACGATTATTTGTCACTACCTTTGCTTCTAGCGTCCATCGCATCAACATGATTTTGGAACTGGCGCAGAAGTACAACCGCACAGTCACAGTTGTCGGTCGTTCGATGCTGAATTTGATTGCCCATGCGCGTAATCTAGGCTACATCAAATGTCCCGATCATCTGTTGCAACCGCTACATACTGTCCGCAGTCTTCCTGATGAGAATGTGTTGATTCTGACTACAGGTTCTCAGGGCGAACCAATGTCCGCAATGACGCGGATTGCGAATAAAGAGCATCCCCATATTAAAATTCGCCCAGGGGATACGGTAGTATTTTCCGCTAACCCGATTCCCGGAAATACCATCGCCGTTGTAAATACTATAGATAAACTGATGCTTCAAGGCGCAAACGTAGTCTATGGACGGGAGAAAGGAATTCACGTTTCAGGACACGGTTGTCAAGAAGACCAAAAACTGATGATTGCTTTAACCAAACCGAAGTTTTTCGTACCATTTCACGGCGAACATCGGATGTTAGTGAAGCACGCGCAAACAGCGCAAAGTATGGGTATTCCCGAAGAAAATATGGTGATTCTCCAGAATGGCGATATTGTGGAGTTGACAGAAGACTCAATTCGTGTATCTGGTAAAGTGCCATCCGGAATTGAATTAGTAGATACTACTAGTTCTGGGATGGTTAGCGCTAAGGTATTACAAGAACGCCAGCGCATGGCTTCGGAAGGGATTGTTACTATCGCCGCAGCTATTGATTGGAGTGGTAAGTTATTAGCCAAGCCAGAAATTCACCTTAGAGGTGTGGTAACTAGTATAGAGCGATCGCTCCTGCAAAAATGGGTACAACAGCGAATTGAAGAAATTTTGGGCGTTCGTTGGTCAGAATTTACACAACCCGGTGAAGGAGAGCAAACGGAAGTCGATTGGGGTGCTTTACAAGGGATGTTAGAAAGAGAATTGCAACGCTCTATCCGTCGGGAACTGCAATGTCAACCTACAGTAACATTGTTAATGCAGATTCCTGATGAGCCACCTGTCAAAGTCAGCGATGGAAGAAGACGCCGGCCTAGGACTGCTGCTCAGGTAGCATCGTAAGGTATTTAGAATTACAATTTCACGCAAAGGCGCAAAGACGCAAAGTTATTTCTGAGTGTCTTTGCGTTTTGGCGTGAGAAAAAATAAGGTACTGCCGATAAATGTAGATGATTTTCGGTTATATACTTTTCTGTGTTGGATGCGATCGCACTAGCGCAAAAAAGTTGGATTTTTCTTAGACTTTAATTATGCTATGTAAATTAATAGTCCTGGGAGGTAATCTCCATGACCACAACGCCAATTAAAATTAGTACTCTTGAAGAATACCAGAATTTTGATGATGGAACAGATAAGCATTATGAACTTCAGGATGGGGTACTAGTAGAAATGCCTCCTGGTACTGGTAAACATGAAGCGATTATCACTCTACTATTAATCAGCTTCTTTTTAGAAATTCAAAGAATGGGTTTACCTTTACAACCCCGTCCTAATGGGACAGAAGTGTTGACTAAAAAACAACCCAGGCGGCCTGATATTTGTGTAATTACTAATGAGCAAGCTCAAAGTATTGAGAATACTTCGGCTATTATCAAAACTCCGCCACCATTGTTAGTTGAAGTTGTAAGTCCGGAGTCTGTTGACCGGGACTATAAGCAAAAAACTGCTGAATATGCAGCTTTTGGTGTATTAGAATATTGGATTGTTGACCCTCTAGAAAATAAAATAACAGTGTGCTTATTAGACAACAGTATTTATCAGCAATCTGTATTTACTAATGACCAAAGGATTGTTTCTCAAACTTTTCCCGAAATAAACTTGACAGTTCAGCAGGTGCTTTCAGCTTAAATTTTTGAAAAGAATGAATTGAGTAATCAACATATCATCTTTGATTACTTAGTGAATCCAGAGGTAAGTCAAGATTAAAGTACATAATGTTAGGGGTACACCAAACCGTAAATGGTCGATAAATGTTAACTTATAGCCTAAATTTTTAGCAGCTTCGACAACTATTAAGTTAGCAACTGAACCAAATATAGTCAGATTACCTGCTAATGTAGATCCGGCTGCTAGCAATAGCCAATATTGGGTATTATCCTTGGGGATCAATGGATGCAATAAGAGTACAGCCGGAACATTGGAAATTAGATTAGATAAAATAACAGTTACACTCAAAAAACTTGCAGGATTATTGACTGCATGAGTAAAGAATTGCAATAAATTTAATTTTTCTGTAACTCGCGTCAAAATAAACAAGCCGGAAAACATTACTAGCAAATTCCAATCGATTCTTTGGAGAATGCGCTGTGGTTTAATTCGTCGCGTAATCAACAACAAACTAGCAGCAACTAAAGCCGACTCTGCTAGAGGTAAGCCAACAGTAAAGGCGATAAGTAATCCTGTGGTGATGACTAATGTTTTATTAAATAAAGGTTTGTAAATCCGATGATTTCCAGATGCTAATTGCTGACAAGCCTGGGTAGAACGAACATCAGGATAAAGTAACCATAGCAAGCCTATCTGAATCACTAAGCCAATTAAGGCGACTGGAGCGAGTGCGCGAAGGAAATCTAGGTAGGGAATTCCAGAGAAAGAACCTATTAAAATGTTTTGAGGATTACCACTTAAAGTGGCTACAGAACCTATATTAGTTGCACCTGCGATCGCTAGTAAATAAGGTATGGGATTTAAACTCAAGGCTTGAGTTAAGCCTAAAACCAATGGTGTAAAAATTAACGCTACTGTATCGTTAAGAAACACCGCCGAAAGGAAACCGCTACCAAAGGTTAAAGCTATCAATAAGCCAAGAGGACTGCGGGTAATGCTCAATAATATAGAGAGCGATCGCCCAAAAAATCCAGCGTAAGTTAGACTAGCATTGACTACCATCATACTCAGCAAAAATACGATGGTGTTAGCATCAATAGCTTGCCATGCTTCTGTTAAATTTACAGCGCCCAGCGCAATTAAAAAAGCAGAACCCACTAGGGCAATTGTGGCACGGTTCATGCGTAATCCAGGAATGTACCCCAACGCCAACCCCAGGTAAGTTAAGCCTAGTACGCCATAGATTGCAAATTGTCGGATAATCACTCGCGTTATCTAGTCTTGGAGGGGACAGGGGCTAGAAAGTAGGAGAAAGAGGAAAAGAAATTTTCCCTTGCTAGTTGACATATATAACAGCACATGGTAGAAAATTGCTGTCAAGCTAATAACATTTCTCCAAAATCTTGCTATATCATTCACCCCATCTTTACTTCCCTATAACCTTGTATCTGTTTAATTGTTACAGACAGGCAGCGCAATAGTATTCTGCATCAGCTTTCAGATTTGTATAGAATCTAGCAGTTAGTATTTTTACTCAGCGTTATACTATCTAATAAAGTTTTGTAACAAATATTGCGAAATCAATCCAAAGATAGATGTCTTCACTAAAATCTTAACTATGTCAAGTTATGAACAAGATCGGAAGATCACACTTCCGATTTCGGGAAAATTGCGTTTAACTTGACGTAGCTATAAATTAGTTCCGATTTAAGTGGCTACGGATAACAATCAGATTGCATCTAGTAGAAACAAGATTTTTCCGGGAACAGTCTAAGCCACTATGTATATGTTCATCGTAAAGGTGAATACCCTCCATCAAATAGAGGAGTAACCATGAAGGTATTCGATAATACCACAAAAAGAATTTTCTTGGCAAGCTGGGTATCTATTAACCAAGCAGAAGCTACTAATACCCCAGAAAACCAGCTGCCACATCCTGCTACTAAGTCTTCTGGCGATATCCTCCAGCCCCTACGACAAAAAGTAGACAGCATTCAAGTACGCGATCGCAAATTGGCGCACCGCTTGTGTCAGTTAATTCCGGCTCAGTGTCCTTTTGAGCGTGATGTTAAGTTATTTGGCAAAACTTTATTTCATATTCCGCCAATGTGTAAGCTGAATCCTTTATATGAGGAAGTAGTTGGCTTACGTTTCCGGGCGTTATGCTATCTAGCTGATGAATGTGGAGAGGATATTTCTCAGTACTGTTAGGGACTAGGGACTAGAGACTAGGAGCTAGAGAAGAGAGATTTTCTGGTGATTAGTTGATTTGTAAGTTGCAAGTTATTATTTCTCAAATCTGAGTCAATAAATTAAACAAGAGTCCAGAATTAAAGCAAGCTGCTAGTTAATTCTGGACTCTTGAGCAATTTGATAGCAATTTGAAAACAGAATGCGACAGATGGTAGGGGCATGGTCGATGCCCATACGTGTCAACTTAAATTAAAATGCTTACCCCACAAGCCTTTTACCCCTCCCCTCACCCCTCCCCTTGGCAAGGGGAGGGGAAGTTTTGGCTTTAGACAAAACTGGGGTGGGGTAACGCGGAGCTTAATGGTAGGCGATGGAATGAAAAATCGAGTCTTGGCAAGGGTTTCTCGTTAAGTTGACACAGGTGGGTATTGCCCATACTTGTCAATTTGAGCTAGAAATAGCTTTACTCTAAGCTTCCTAATCCGCCTGAGAATGAATTCTCAGGCTAATAGCCCAAGTCTACTGAAGTAGACTCAAGATTTTGAGGATATTTAGTCATCTTCAGATGACTTTGGCTATTAGCAAGGAACTTCAGTTCCTTGTGGTAAGCGGCTTTAGTGTTAAGTTGACACCAATGGGCAATGCTATGCCCTCTAGAATATATTGATGTGCCGCTCAGACTAATTTTTGATCCGCCTTACTTGCCATTTTTGAATAGCTTCTTGCGCATCTTCATAAGCAGATGTCATTTCTGGAATTAAAGCTGCAGTCTCAATTGCTGCATTCAGTTCCCCTTTGACAGCGCGATTTTTTGCCAAATCCAAAATTTTCTCGCTCCATTGATTGATGGATTTTTGAGCAACATCAAAGCCTGGTTGTCCTGGTGGAACTTTCTTGGCTACTTCAATAGCACGATTATATGTAGATGCTTGTCCTGGTCTAATTAAAGCATTAGCAGCATCTAAGAGAGTTTTATTACTAACATACTGCTTGGCTTCTAGTCGCCATTGGTTAATCAGTGCTTGGGCTTTGGGATACAGTTCTTCTTCTTTAGTAATTAATTGTGCCGCAGCGATCGCATTTGCATACTGTTTTTGTTGGGCGCGACCTTCTGCTAAATCTAAAATCATCCGACTCCAGATTTTAATGTCTTCTTGGGCTTGTTCGTAAAGCGGTTCCCCTGATTGTATTTTCCGCGCAGTAGCGATCGCTAAACTTAAATCGCTGGCTTGAGTTTCCCGCAAAGACATTTTCGCCAAGTCCAATACAGCTTGATTGCGCTGTTGCGATTCGGAATTCGCAACTGTGGCTGTAGATTTAGCTGTAGGTGTTGGTTTTGGCGTTGGCGATTGAGTTGGTGGTGTTGGGGTAGTGGAATTAGAGACTGCGGTAGTATTGGGCAAATTAGTTAGGTCTTTCGCCTCATTAGTCGCCGTATTAGCCGATGTGGTCAATACTTGAGACGTTTTCAATCTGGTTTGATTGCGGAGAAAAACTACTGCAACTAAACCTAAGATTAATAAACTTCCTCCTAGCCACCACAAAAGCTGGCTCCAAAATGATTTTTGTACCTGAGTCCCAGGTGCTTGAGAGATAAAACCTGAGGAAGAGGTGGGAAGAGAATGTTCCTCATGACTCGTCTGTGATGCAGCTGGGAGTACCTGGGATTGCTTTTGTGTCACTGATGGGGAAGCTACATTCCCCGCAAACCCTTGGGCTGCTTGATTTGGAGATTTCTGGCTGATGGCTGTAAATTGTGGCGGCTTTCCTGGGGGAGATTTGGGACTAATAGTAGTTTCTAACCCAGAAATTGCTTGATTATTGTTCGTTGTTTGAACTTTTGTGGCAGTTTTGGCAGAATTCACAGC
This sequence comes from Calothrix sp. FACHB-168, assembly GCF_963889195.1. Classification (NCBI taxonomy): domain Bacteria; kingdom Bacillati; phylum Cyanobacteriota; class Cyanophyceae; order Nostocales; family Calotrichaceae; genus Calothrix; species Calothrix sp. FACHB-168. Next base: position 52,701 of record NZ_CAWPNJ010000012.1, on the reverse strand, counting down.
GAGAGAAGGTGCTGCACGGGCTACCGCAAAAGATTCTTCAGGAAAAATAACGTTTCCTACGTCGCTTCTAGCTGGTGTAATCTTACTGCGCAATGGCGGTAAAATTACTTGCTGCTGTGATGGCACAACCGCAACGGGATTTTGTGCTGGTCGCCAATGATGCTGACATAATTCTGGGGTGAGTATGCTCAGTTGATTGAGTAAATTCCCCAGGTTACTACCATGCCCAGAACCTAAAGCTTGTAATAATGCTGCGGTGAAGAATCCGTGACCTAGTTCTCGGCTTTCGTGGGAAAATTGCTCTGGTTGGCAAGAAAGAATTGTTGCTAATTGTAGCTCTTGAGCAAGTTCGAGAGTTTCTTGACCAACGGGAGCATCAGCTTGGGTACCAAAAGCGCGGTTGATATCCAGGATGAGTAATACATTTAACTCAGTTAGCTGCAAACTCTGTAAGAGCGATCGCAATTCTATGCCAGTTTCCTGAACTAAATCGGGATTTCCCTCGACCGGCATTAAATAATCTTGTCCCTTGTGGTTAATAGCATAGCCGCTAAAGAATAACCAAAGATAGTCCTGTGGTTGCCAATAATTTGCGGCTAAATCCTCTAATAACAGCAGGATATTCTCGCGCGTCGGATAAGTAGATTTGTCTCTCATTATCGGTGGCGAGGTATCCGTCATCAGTAGGCAGTTTTGCGGTAAAAAACCTGCCTCTGTAGCCAAAAAGTCTTTCAGCGCTTCGGCATCGGCTTGAGCGCAACTTAAAGGTTGAAATAAATGATATTGATTGATGCCAATAGTAATCGCCCAGTAATTTACCATCCCCTCTGTGTCGCTTCTTGTTTGCTTGAAATTGCTGTTGGCTTTGCCCAAAAAACAAAGTTAACCTATGTCTTATAGTCTAGGAGATTCTTAGCGTCACCCTGATAGTATGTGATTTTTATTACATAAAATAGCCGGAAATTACTTTCACTCAATTTAAATTAAAGATTCTGTAGACAGGAGCGAAAAAATCATGAGTAGAAGTGTTGCTCATCAACTATCATCGATCATTTCCTTTTCAGTTATTAGCCAAATTGCCAGAAAAATCCGGATAGTTCAGTTAGGAGTTTTGCTATTTTCGGCGGTTCCGGTGTGGTTTGCTTATGAGGCGATCGCCCCGCAGATGGTGAGAGCTTACACAGCCAGAGTTGACTTGGCAATCGATCGGCTACCAGAGGAAACTTACGAAACCATACTCAGAAGGGCAGAAGCAGTAGCCAGAGCCGCAGCTCAAAGGAGCTTCGACCAAGATATTTTAGTTACAGATGTATCCGTAATTGTCTCCGTACAAAGTCTAGGAGCGATCGCCCCAGTTTTAGCCTTAGAAGTAACTCGTCAACAATGGCGTACTCGTCCCGATGCGCAACGTTGGGCAACTTATTTTAAAACAGCGCGATCGCTTTTGTTATTTGACCCCAAGCCCACAGAGAAAAAGTAGGGAAGAGAGACAAGGGAAGGGAGACAAGGAGGACAAGGGAGACAAGGAGGACAAGGAGGACAAAATCAATTCAAAATTCACGCATTCAGAAATATTTTTGACTTTTGACTTTTGACTTTTGACTTTTTATCCCCCATGCCCCATGCCCAATTCCCATTTTTATGTTGCCAGTGTCAATTGATGGCTTAGAATAAAAAGGTTGTCAAGAATTGCGATATCCGCTATCATGGCTGTTCCAAAGAAGAAAACATCTAAGTCTAAAAGAGATAAACGCCGAGCTAACTGGAGACATAAAGCTGCTGTTGAAGCGCAAAAAGCTCTTTCACTAGGTAAGTCGATTTTGACTGGACGCTCTACATTTGTCTATCCAACTGCTGAAGAAGAAGAAGAAGCAGAAGACTAATAATGTCGATAGTTAAGAAAGGCACGAACAGCGCTGTTAAGTTGGCGCTTTTTCGTTGCTTTTCTCATGGCATTATCCATACATAGTTATAGTTAATTGAACAATCTCCATTAACTATTGCCTATGGGTGATGAGCAAATAATTTATCGAAATTAAGCTATCTGTAGTTTCTGGATTTTTAGTATTCTGCGCAATTGGTATTTTATGTCCTTTTTGAGTAGCGCAGATGCTCAAATCCTTAGAAAATTATCTCAAGAAAACCAATTATCTTGAAAAATTAATTTTTCTGAGATTATGTTAGGAAAATTTTTTCAGAAACCAGAGCAAGAAGATAACGAACGGGTTCCGCCTGGTCAATATTTGGCTAAAGGCTTTCCCGTTTTAACTTATGGTGCAACACCAAAGATAAATATAGAAGAATGGGAATTTAAAGTTTGGGGTTTAGCCAAACCTGCTACTTTTACATGGGCAGATTTTATGGCTTTACCTCAATCTGAATTCACAGCAGATTTTCACTGTGTGACGCGCTGGTCTAAACTTGATGTTAAATGGACTGGGATTAAAGTTACAGACTTTATGAGTTTGTTAGAGGTTGATCCCCAATCAGTTCATGTAATGGAACATTGCTATGGTGGCTACACTACTAACATCTCAATGGCAGATTTTGTCCGAGAAGAAAATTTCTTTGCTTTTCAACTATTTGGTGAACCTTTACCAGCAGAACATGGCGGGCCGATGCGCTTAGTTGTTCCCCATCTTTATGCTTGGAAAAGCGCTAAATGGATTAATGGTTTAGAGTTTCTCAACAGTGAAGAACTGGGTTTTTGGGAACGTAATGGTTATCACCAACGGGGTGAACCTTGGGCGGAAGAACGGTATAGTTATTAATTCGTAATTCGTAATTCGTAATTCGTAATTCGTAATTAATAAGAATTGCTGAGAAATACGCTAAGAAGGACGCTACCCAGCATCTCCGGTTTTTGCTGGGTAGAACCCTTATATTTGAAAGAATATTATAATTCCAGTATGCGAATCATTGCTCGCAGTACTTTACGGCAATTTTGGGAAATACATCCTGATGCCGAGCAGCCACTCAAAACTTGGTATGATGAAGTTTCTCGTGCAGAATGGACTAGTCCGACAGATATTAAAATTACTTATCGAAATGCCAGTATTATTGCTAATAATCGCGTAGTTTTTAATATTAAAGGCAATAAATATCGCTTAATTGTTCACGTTCGTTATGACATTAATATTGTTTTCATCCGCTTTGTAGGTACGCACTCTGAATACGATAACGTAGATGCGGCAACAATTTGAGGTAATGTGTATGCTCGAACTCCGACCAATCCGAAATGAAGCTGATTATCGTGCTGCACTTGATGAAATAGAAAGATTATTTGATGCAGAACCTAATACAATAGAGTGCGATTACTTAGAAGTTTTAACAACGCTAGTAGAAGCATACGAACAACAACACTATCCAATTGCAGCACCAGAACCGATAGAAGCTATTTTGTACTATCTTGAATCTCGTGGTTTATCTACTCACGATTTAGAACCTATTATTGGAAGTGTGGAAGAGGTTGCAGCAATTTTAAATCGCCAGCAACCACTAACATTAGAGATGATTCGGCGTTTAAATCAAAAATTAGGAATTCCTGCTGATGTGTTGATTCAACCATACTCTCTCATGAAAAATTCAGCTTAATCCTCTTCTATAACTTTGGAAAGAGAACAATAAATGTAGGTTGGGTTGAACAGAGTGAAACCCAACAATACCAAAGTTTTCGGGTGTTGGGTTTCGTGCCTCAACCCAACCTACACCTAAATTGGTAAAAGTTTTGAAAAATAAGGGTTTGAGATTTTTATTTGGCGACAGTGATTAAAGAGGGTTAAAGCAAAATGTGAATTAATTAACCCAGGAATCGCTTGAGGAAAGCTAACTTTCCTTGATAGGGAGCGTAACGCCAATTTAAATCAAATAAAAACGAGTTTTGCAAGACGCTTTTGCGGTGGGAAAATGTGTCAAAACCAGCTTTACCGTGATAACTACCAATACCACTATCACCCACGCCGCCAAATGGTAAAGATGAAACACCATATTGCATGATTGTATCGTTAAGACAAACTCCACCGGATGTAGTTTCCTGCAAAATGCGCTGTTGCAGGTTTTTGTTTTGCGAAAATAAGTATAAAGCTAGGGGTTTTGGTCGAGAGTTAATTAGGGCGATCGCTTCTTTGATGTCATCATATTCAATAATGGGTAAAATCGGCCCAAAAATCTCTTCCTGCATAATTGCATCATCTAAAGAGACATTCTCAAGCAATGTAGGAGCTATATAAAGTTTCTCCGGGTTCGTTTCTCCACCAATGAGAACTTCAGCCTTTTTTAGAAGATTTACTAATCTATCAAAGTGTTTTGCAGAGATTATACGAGCATAATCAGGACTCGTTTCTGGGTTATCTCCATAAAATTCTTTGATAGTTTTTTTCAGTCCTTCCACTAAATTTGTTTTGAGTTTTTTATCAACTAAAATATAGTCGGGGGCGATACAAGTTTGTCCAGCATTGATAAACTTACCCCAAATAATCCGCTTAAGGGTGTGTTCTAAATTAATTTCCGTATCTACTATACAAGGGCTTTTACCACCTAATTCTAAAGTAACTGGTGTCAGGTGTTTTGCTGCCGCTTCCATGACAATTCTGCCGACATTTGTACCACCAGTAAAAAAGATATAGTCAAATTTTTCTGCTAACAGATTTTGACTGGTTTCTACACCACCTTCTACTAATGCAATATATTCTGGAGCGAAATATTTAGCAATTATCCCAGCTAGCAAACTAGAGGTATGAGGCGCAAGTTCTGAAGGTTTGAGAATTGTACAATTTCCCGCCGCGATCGCACCAACTAAAGGTGCAATCATTAAATTAAATGGATAGTTCCAAGGGCCGATAATTAAAACTACTCCTAAAGGCTCTGGATAAACCTTAGCTGAGTATTGCAAAAATTCAAGAGGAACGGCGGCTTTTTGCGGCTTAGTCCAATCTTTGATATGCTTAATTGCGTAATCAATTTCTTTATATACTAAAATTTCTGTAGCATAAGTTTCAAATTCTGGTTTATTTAAATCAGCTTTTAACGCTTGAATAATTGCTTGTTCATTTTCTATAACAGCTCGTTTCAAAACTTTAAGTTGTTCTATGCGAAAAGCAATATTTTTAGTTTTACCAGTTTGAAAAAATTCGCGCTGTTTACGAATAATATCGTTGATAGAAATTGATGATTCAGTAATCATGTTTTTTATAGAGGCTAGGGAAGGGGGACAAAGAGGACAAGGAAGATAATTGTACAGACGCGATGAATCGCGTCTCTAACAAATGACAAATGACCATTTGCTCATATTTTTACAGGTAGCATAACAATAAATACGCTACCTTTAGCCAACTCAGATTTAACTAAAATATTTCCTTGATGAGCTTCAACAATTCGCAGGGAAAGATACAGCCCTAAGCCACTACCAGAACTCTTGTGACTTCCTTGGCGAAAACGCTCAAATAATGTGGTTTGTTCTTCAGGTGAAATACCGGGGCCTGTGTCTTCTACTTCAACAATTAGGAATTCACTAAAAGTGGAATTTTCCACAGCATTTAAATACGACTTTTTGCTGCTTTGGGTTGTTGAACCAAGATGAATATTTACTGAGCCAGAATCGGTAAATTTTATGGCATTACCAATTAGGTTAGTAAATAGTCGATGTAATTCTAAGCGATCGCCCATAACTGAGTTGATGGTTAACTCTTGAGCAATTTCTAAATTCATCGACAGTGATTTTGCTTCAGCTAAAGGTGTTAATTCTCCCACCACCTCCTCTAATAACTGGCGGAGGTTCACTGGTTGAAATGCCAAGGTTTTGCGACCAGCTTCAAAGCGGTAAACTTCCAATAGGGTATTCACCATTGACAGCAAATTGGTGTTGCTACGCGCCATGATCGCGATCACTTCCTCCATTTGCGGCGATAATGCTCCTAAAGCACCCTGCTGAAACAACATGAGGACGCGATCGGCGGCTACTAGGGGGGTGCGTAAGTCGTGGGTGAGACGGGAAACAAAATCTTCGCGCTGACGAGCAATTTCATCGCGTTCATCGATACTGTGTTTTAAGCGTAAGAGCGATCGCACTCGTGCTAGCAATTCATCCACCGTCACAGGCTTGCGGATAAAATCATCAGCACCTAAATCTAATCCCTTAGCAACATTTGGCGCATCGTGAGCAGTAATCAGCAGTATGGGGATATATTGCTGCATGGCAGTATTTCCACGTATACGCCGAGTAACTTCGTAACCATCCATTCCCGGCATCATTAAATCCAGCAATACCAAGTCACAAGGAGATGCTTCTAGTTGTGCTAAAGCCGAAGCACCATTTTCTGCTGTGCTAACTGTGTAGCCTTCTTCCTCCAAAATAGTTTTGATTAAAAACACATTATCTGGAGAATCATCTACCACTAAAATTTTGTCAGAGCGAGAATTTTGTGAGTTCATGTAGCGGGTCTCGGTAAAATTTTCGGCGTTTGTAATCTTAGATATATTTATATCAATTTTAGTTAACCTTCTCTTGAATAAAGATTATTTACCTAAAAGCTGCAATAGATTTTTTTATTTTATCTTATATAAGATTTACTAGTTTTTCTTAGGTCAATAATTACTTGCTAATTTAAATATTTTGGGTTAAATTTTCAAACTAAATGGGTAGCTAGTTGATATATCGTAAACATTTTGATAGTTGGACATAGACACAGGTTTAGCTGCGAAAGTAAGCCTTGAGCCTGTGCCATATTCTCCCTATTTGATACTAATCATTAATTTCTGAATTACTCTCTTGTACGGATTCAGGTAGATATTTTAGAGGTTTTTTGAGCAAAACCCAATTGAGATACAGTGCTAGAACCTGCATTTTCAGGAATTGGTTCAGGCGTTGATAGTTATTATCCTTCAAAACCCAAGCCCAGAATTTTTCCAGCAGTAGCCCCAGAATAATTTCTACAGACTTGTTGATAACTAGGGGAATTAGTGTTTCGAGCATTGCGATCGCCTCAGTAAGCAATAGTGTATTTACGCCCTTCTAAAATCCCTCAAACTATGTAATTACAAGGCTTCCTGGGTGTGTGAGTTATGTACGCGGTAAGTATAACTTTTGTTTTACGTCGTTAAAATGGGTAAAAAGTTGTTCATCAAAATATGGTCAAGCGATCGCTTCAGGCTTCTCATCAAGGTATTCAGTCTGCAAAGTTAGCTTTAATCGACAAATTTGGAACACAGCAAAAGCTAGCGGACGCTTTATCCGTTACCCGTCAACCAGTCAATAAATTTTTTAACCGTAAGCCTGTTGATAGCAGCTTATTTGTTGAAATATGCAAAAAATTGGGGCTGGAGTGGCAAGAAATTCAAGAAAATCGACAATCTGAAGTAAAACAAGCCTCAGAGCAAGAATCTGATATTGATGCCTTAGTTCAAGAAATCCGCGAACAGGTTAAACCCAGCATTAAAGAAAAGTGTGGAACAATGCGGGTGCTAGATATGCCCCAACCAATAGAGTTAACGGGTGAACGGGGTATCTATACCAATGTCAACATTCTGGAGAAAATCACCGGACGTAGGCGATTAGATATTTCTGAACTGTTGCAAAACTCTGAGCCAGATGACTTTGAGCGGTTTGGACTTAACAGAGTTAAAGAGAAGCGAGTACCAGGAATAGAAGCAGTACAGCAGCATCAAAAACTGATGGTGTTAGGTAAACCAGGCGCAGGAAAGACTACATTTTTGAAGTATTTGGCTATGCAATGTATTGAGGGTCAGTATTTGACAAATCGAGTTCCCTTATTCATCACTCTGAAGGATTTTGCAGAAGCGCCCAAACAGCCAGATGTGTTGGAATATATTGCTCAACAATTGGCGTTTTGTGGAGTACAGGATGCCAGTTTTAAAGCAGACCAGCTTTTAAGACAGGGTAAGCTATTGGTTTTATTGGATGGCTTAGATGAAGTCCGAGAGGAAGATACAAAACGTGTCTTACAGCGAATTAGAGATATTTCCGATCAGTTTCATACAAATCAGTTTGTCATCACCTGTCGGATAGCTGCCAAAGAATACACCTTTGAAAGGTTTACAGAGGTCGAAGTATCAGATTTTGACGAAGAGCAAATTGCAATTTTTGCTCAAAGCTGGTTCCGGTTAAGCGATCCAGTGAAGAGCGAAAGGTTCATTCAAAAACTTAAAGATAATGAGCCAATTCATGAATTAGCAACTAATCCATTATTACTAACCCTACTATGTCTAGTATTTGGAGAAAGCTCAGATTTTCCAACTAATCGCTCTGAACTTTACAAGGAAGGAGTAGATGTTTTAGTGAAAAAATGGGATGCCAAACGCAATATTGAGCGCGATCAAGTTTATAAAAATCTGTCGTTACACCGCAAGTTAGATTTGTTGAGCCAAATTGCCCTAACTACTTTTGAGCAAAAGGACTACTTTTTTAAACAAAAAACTGTTGAAACTTATATTGCTGAATTCATTTACAACTTGCGCGATGCTTGTACTGAATCCAAAGAATTAGAACTTGATAGCGAAGCAATTTTGAAGTCTATTGAAGCTCAGCACGGTCTAATGCTTGAACGAGCAAAGGGCATATATTCCTTTTCTCACCTAACTTTTCAAGAATATTTCGCTGCAAGAGAAATCGTGGCTAATTATACATGGGAAATTTTGGTTAGACATATAACAGAGAAAAGGTGGAAAGAAGTATTTTTACTAAGTATAGGTATGATGCGAAAAGCTGATGATTTTTTACGTTTAATAAAACGAGAGATTGACGCAATTTTAGCTGGTGATGAGAAGTTACAGCAGTTTCTCATCTGGCTTAACAAAAAATCTATTTCTGTGAAAATTCCATACAAGCCTTCCGCTGTTAGAGCCATTTACTTCGATTTTGAAATACTGCCTTGTTTTAATGGTTATTACCTTACTCTTCCATATGCGCTTGATTCACGCTTATCCGACGATGAAGAATTAATTTTTAACTTTGATTATTATGACAATGAAGAGTTGCGTGAAATTGCCATAGATCATAATCTTATAAATTGCTTATATAATGCTATAAGTTTTGAGTCTAAACACTTAGATCAGGTTGAAGCTTTTCTTTATAGTACTTTACGTTGTGTTACTGAGTTCAATCTTCAACATTTACTAAAGCAGCTTTATGAACAATTACCGACATTAGAAGAAGATGAAAATCAATGGAAAAATAAAGCTCAATATTGGGCTGAAGATTTAAGGAAAGTAATGATAAGATGTTGCGATATTGGATATGATTGGCAGTTTACTGATGCTCAAAAAGAACTCTTATTAAATTATTATAATGCTAATGAGTTGCTAGTTAATTGCCTGAATAGCGATTGTTATGTAAGCCGTGAAGTAAGACAAGAAATTGAGGATAATTTACTGTTACCAATGAGTGAATTGAAAAAGAAAAGCTAGAAATTTGGTATAGCCAAGTGATGTTCGCTAATTTCCACACGTAATACTGTACAAAAATTTCTAGCATTAATCCTTAATGCTCATGTTCTTAGGAAAAGTGATCGCTCACTCTCCAGTAGTAAGATGATCTAATAATTGCTGAAATTCTGATGTGGAAGGAATTGCGATCGCACTCTCACCACAAAACAGGCGATCGCTCATTCTCCAGAACTAATATTATCTAAGAGTTGCTGAAATTCTGATGTTGAAGGAATTGCGATCGCTCTCTTCAAAAGCGTCTTTAATACCGATGGTTCTTCTATGCCATTGATAGCTTCCACAATAGCACTTGGCACTTCTCCAAAGCGAGTTTCTAAAACTTCAATCACGCTTTCTCTAGCAGTTTCAATAATCCCTTCTTCTTTTGCTAGACGTTCAATACTAGTTACGTACCGCATTCTATTTGTCTCCTCGTAATTTCTCACTACTGTTTTGAAACTACTTGCCAATTCTTTTGGCAAAACCATCACCCAATCGATAAACCGAAATAATTCTTGAATATATTCTCGGCTATATCCCCTTTCAAAAAGACTTCTGACTAGGCTTAGTTTCCACTGTAGCCGACTTTCTGGGTTTCGTTGCGTCGCTTTGGTTTTGAGATGCGCCATCACAATTATCCCAAAGGGGTTGGTGGTTTGCTCTAGAGTTTCCCAAGTTTGTTCATAGTCCAATAACTTCGCTATGGGAAACTCTAAGCTGATGCGACATCCTCCCAGTTGATAGCCGTAGCTGGAGGGTCGCCAATTTGCTTGTTCATCGGCTAATACCGCCAAGCTGATGACTCGCTTTTTATGGCGGTCAAATAAGCGGTAATTGTAGGTGTACATCCGTTCGGCAAATTGGCTGTCATATTGTCCTTGGACTTCTACGTGAACCAATACCCAAGCTTCCTCACCATCCAGTAGCCAAACTTTGGCGACTTTATCAACGAAACGCCGCCCAATTTCTGCATCAGGTTCTAGCTGTTGCAGTTCTGTGTCCAGAAATTCATAAGGTCGCGTCCAGTCAATGGCGGTGTAAGCTTGTGTGAAAAAGAATTCCAGAAAGCGGGTAAAATATAGCTCAATGATTTCTTTCCAAGGACTATCGTAATCTGTAGATTGCTCGGTCATGGACTAAAACAAAAAGTATCTTTGGGCCATTGGTAAAACTGTCGCAGGTTCACAAATCAACAATTCGCCATCAGCCCTAACTTCATAGGTTTCTGGATCTACTTCAATATGGGGTAGTGCATCATTGAGCTTCAAATCTCGTTTAGTTATTTGGCGTGTCCCGGAAACTGCTACGGCTGATTTTTTCAAACCTAAATTGCTGGGAATTTCTCTTTCTAACGCGGCTTGAGAAACAAAAGTTAATGACGTGGCGTGACGCGCACCCGCAAAGCTACCAAACATCGGTCGCATGTGTACTGGTTGCGGTGTGGGAATGCTGGCGTTAGCGTCGCCCATTTGCGACCATGCAATCATTCCGCCTTTAATGACTATTTCTGGCTTCACGCCAAAAAATGCTGGTCGCCACAAGCACAAATCTGCAAGTTTCCCCTCTTCTACTGACCCCACATACTGGGCGATTCCGTGGGTAATGGCTGGGTTAATGGTGTACTTGGCAACATATCTTTTTGCTCGAAAATTGTCTGCCCTTTGCTCATCTCCCTGTGGGTTAAGGATTCCCCGTTGCACCTTCATTTTATGAGATGTCTGCCAGGTGCGAATTATTACTTCCCCTACCCGCCCCATTGCTTGGGAGTCAGAGGAAATCATGCTAAACGCGCCTAAGTCGTGCAAAATATCCTCGGCGGCGATGGTTTCCCGACGGATACGAGACTCAGCAAAGGCGACATCTTCCGCGATCGCAGGATCGAGGTGATGACATACCATCAACATATCCAGGTGTTCGTCTAAAGTATTGAGGGTGTAAGGGCGTGTGGGATTGGTGGAAGATGGGAGAACATTCGCCTCGCCACAAACTTTGATAATATCTGGTGCGTGTCCTCCCCCTGCGCCTTCAGTGTGGTAGGTGTGGATAGCACGATTTTTAAAAGCTGCGATCGTATCTTCAACAAATCCGGCTTCGTTGAGGGTGTCGGTGTGAATTGCCACTTGTACATCATACTCATCAGCGACGCTGAGGCAAGTGTCAATAGTGGCGGGTGTGGTTCCCCAGTCTTCATGTAGCTTTAACCCCATTGCACCAGCTGCTACTTGTTCAACAAGTCCTTGGGGTTGACTGGCGTTACCTTTACCTAAAAATCCTAAGTTCACAGGAAACGCATCAGCAGCTTGCAACATCCGGTACATATTCCAAGGGCCAGGGGTGCAGGTAGTGGCGTTTGTCCCTGTAGCGGGGCCTGTACCACCGCCAATCATGGTAGTAATTCCGGATGCGATCGCAACTTCTATCTGCTGCGGGCAAATAAAATGGATGTGGGAATCCACACCTCCAGCTGTGAGAATCATCCCTTCCCCAGCTAAAGCTTCGGTTCCCGGGCCGATAATAATATCGACATTATTTTGAATATAAGGATTTCCCGCTTTACCGATTTTAAATATTTTGCCATCTTTAATCCCAATATCGGCTTTAACTACACCCCACCAATCCAGAATTAAAGCATTTGTAATTACTAAATCTACAGCACCATCAGCGTTAGAAATGGGCGATTGTCCCATTCCATCGCGGATGACTTTACCGCCGCCAAATTTCACTTCATCGCCATAGGTGGTGAAATCTTGTTCTACTTCAATAAATAATTCTGTATCCGCAAGTCGGACGCGATCGCCTACTGTGGGGCCATAGGTTTCTGCGTAGGCGCGACGAGACATATTGTAAGGCATATTACATTCCTGGTAAATGAGAGTAGAATTGAGTTTAAACGCAAAGTAGCGCGAAGGTAAGCGCAAAGGTACGCGGAGTATGGATGAGAATGATTTGAGTGGGGCGATAATTGGTTGTGGGATGCGAGTGCATACAGCATTGGGGCCGGGGTTGTTGGAGTCAGCTTATGAGGAGTGTTTGCATTACGAATTGAAGAAGAGAGGATTTAATGTTGGTCAACAAGTTCCCGTACCACTGGAATATGAAAGAGTGCAATTAGATTGTGTATATCGATTAGATTTAATAGTAGAAAATAAAGTAATTATTGAAATTAAATCAGTAGCATCTATTCACCCAATTCACTCCGTACAACTTTTAACTTATCTCAAACTCACTAATTGCAAACTCGGACTCATTCTCAACTTTAACGTTCTCCACCTCAAAGACGGCATCAAACGTGTCGCTAACAAACTCTAACTCTCTAACTTTGCGTACCTTTGCGTTTCCCTTTGCGCCCCTCTGCGTTAAAAACCTCTTCCTTTAAAGTCCTCCATTAACTCTGCCATTAAATCCATAAACCTGACGCATACCAACCAGAGGTACAAGAGTAATTTCCTTTTCATCCCCTGGTTCAAAACGAACTGCGGTACCTGCGGGAATATCCAGACGCATTCCTCGCGCTTGTTCTCTATCAAAATTTAAGGCAGAGTTAACTTCAAAAAAGTGAAAATGTGAACCGACTTGTATCGGGCGATCGCCTGTATTTCCTACTAGTAATTTAATAGTTTCACGCCCAGCATTTAACTCAATTTCTCCATCTGGCGTAATAATTTCCCCTGGAATCATACCTTCCTCCCTGACAAATTAACGAATCGGATTATGCACAGTCACTAACTTTGTCCCATCAGGAAAAGTTGCTTCTACTTGCACTTCATGCACCATTTCCGGCACACCTGACATCACATCATCTCGCGTTAACAAAGTAGTGCCATAACTCATTAATTCCGCAACAGTTTGCCCATCTCTTGCACCTTCTAAAATTGCAGCAGAAATATAAGCAACTGCTTCAGGATAATTTAATTTCAAACCTCTATTTTTACGTCTTTCTGCCACTAAAGCAGCAGTAAAAATTAACAACTTATCTTTTTCCTGTGGGGTAAGTTGCATTGTTCCTCCTCTGTGCTTCGTTCAAACCTGCCAAACTCTAGGTACACAGCTACCACGACTCAAAAAATTAACCCGTAGCATTTGCCAAACAGACGTAAACCAGTTTCGCACCTCAGACGACGAAGCACCGCGATATCTACATAAAAGTCCATGTTGGAGTCGCGACACTCCCACCTCTCCTGCACCATCCCATAAATTACGGGCTTTTGCCACTATTTCTGAGTCAACTGGATTACCCACCCAGACTAGACTACCTACAATTGGTTGTCCAGCCAAGCCGTGGGGACTGTGAAAAACTTCCTCGCTACCAGGTAAATATTGCCGATCGATCCACAAGGGTACACCTTGCTGCCAAATTTCGGTATGCGATCGCCATTCTCCTTGCAAAAACTTTTCTCCTCTAGCACTGCGCCCTAATCGGGTAATTTCCCAGCCTATCCAACTGGCTTCGGTTGCTAATTCTACCCGTAAATCTTGCCGATAAATCGCACTATTAAACAAAATTGTTTCTTGGGGTAACCACTCCAAACAAGCGCCAGCATCTACTTTAATGTCGATAGTTTGTCTGGCTTGCAGTCCATTACTGCGGTAGATTTTACTAGCGGCAGCTGTAGTGATTAATGCTTGTGCGTGGGGTTGGAGGTGAAAATTAAGAGACAAGCGATCGCCTCCCACAACTCCCCCAGCCGTATGTAAAATGACGCTATGACAGACTTTTTCGCCTTCTGGATAAAACGGACGCTGTACTTTTAGCGGTGCTTGCTGGTGGTTGTAAATTAGCTGGGTGGTATTTTTGCGATCGGCGTAGACTAAATTAAGTTTGCCATGCCAATTATTAGCAACTTCTTTTTCGAGAATTTCACTCATTAATTTTGTGTAGTAGCAGGGGTAATAATCTCACGCAAAGGCGCAAAAGCGCAAAGTTTTTTCTGAATGTTTTTGTACAGAGCGAAAAATTAAGCAAGATTATGCTTGTGCTAGTCAAAATGTCAACTTGTGCGATCAAGTATGTAAACAGAACCGCTTTTTAATGAACTGCAAAGACGCAGAGAAAATAGAGATAATTTTCATGTCTGAACATTGAAACCTGTTACTTTGGCTGAGTTTCCGGGAAATCTATAAATGTAGTCCAGAAAATTTCCCAGTTAATCATAAATTATGACAGCCAAAGTGATTAGTATCTGCAACCTCAAGGGAGGAGTAGGTAAAACTACTATTGTCATGGCATTAGCCGAATATTTAGCAGGTGATACCATGTATAAAAAGCGTGTACTTGCTATTGACCTTGATCCTCAAAGTAATTTGACTAGTGCTTTCAATGTCTGAAGATATTTGGGAAAAAGAATTTGAAAGTAAAAAATTGACACTGCCTTATTTATTTAAAGATCCTGAATATTTTTTGGAAAATATTAAAAATGAAAATTTTATAGTTAAGCAAAATATTTCAAATGTTAGAAACAGAAATTCTTTTGCTCACTTACATCTGATACCTAGTAGCCCAAGGTTATTTGAAATTCAGGAACAATTGCCATCAGGCTATTATTCTTTTAACTTTAAACCCGTTGAGCTTATTCGTACAATCCTCAAACCTTTATTGAATAATTATGACTATATTTTAATAGACTGTGCCCCAAATATTAACACAGTAGTTAAAAGTGCCTTTCTAGCTAGTAGTGCTTGTATAATACCCTGTGTACCAAACCGAATGTCAATTCATGGATTAGATTTATTACTTGAACATATTGAAAAGTTTAATAGAGATTATGTACATAACTTAAAACCACTAGGAACATTAATTTCTCGTTACAACCGAACTATAGCCCAAAGTGAAAATTTAAACTCTATTATTGTTAATCCTTTCTATCTACCAGTTTTTGAAACGAAAATTTTAGAAAGAGCAAAAATTGCAGAAGGTTTAGAATTGAGTAATTATTTGACATATAAACAAAAATATGATGATTCTCACGAATCTATGGTGAAGTTAGCTAAAGAAGTGATTCAGAGAGTAGGTAAATAATGGAAGCATCACAAATTGCAAATTTATTAAGGGCTATTGCAGAACTTGTAGAATCCGATCCGCAAGTTGCCAAGGCTGTAGAAAAATGTTTAGCTAATAGTTTAAATGCTCATAAAAGTAAAGATTCATCCGACGTAAAACAAAAGCAGCCAAATCCAAGTAAAAATTTAGAAAATGGCAATATTATCATTGCTGAATGTCGGCAAATTTTACGTGAACAGGGTGAAGAACAACTAAGGATTTACTTAATTGAGTTAGGGGAGCAGGTTAGAGAATTATTGAAACACGGCCAACTTGACCGAAATCGCTCTATACGTCGCCGGAAAGATTTAAGTAGTATTATTGAGCATATTATTCAGGAATTGCAAGCTCAAGATAAAAGTGGAAAATTACTTGCAGCATCAATTTCTAAAAAGTGATTTGGGTGTTACACGATATCAATTTATTTACTATAATTCTGCGATTTAATAACACAAAAAAACAGCCGCCTCCGCAAGGGAAGCAGCTGTTTTGACAAATAGGGGGCTAGAAAGTATTAGTAATCGAAGTCGCCGCCACCCATTCCACCGCCACCAGCAGGAGCAGCATCTTTGGGTTCTGGCTTATCAACTACGATGCATTCGGTTGTCAACACCATACCAGCGATGGAAGCTGCGTTTTGCAGTGCAGAACGAGTTACCTTAGCGGGGTCAACAATACCAGCATCAAACAAGTCAACAAACTCGTTGGTTGCAGCGTTGTAGCCAACATTGAATTCTTTTTCTTTCACACGTTCAGCAATTACAGCGCCGTTTTGACCTGCGTTTTCAGCAATTCTCTTCAGAGGTGCAGGTAAAGCACGAGCAACAATCAACGCACCGGTTAATTCTTCACCAGAGAGGTTGCTATTAGCCCATTCTTCCAGTTGAGGAGTTAAGTGAGCGAGGGTTGTACCACCACCGGGAACAATACCTTCTTCTACAGCAGCTTTGGTAGCGTTGATAGCGTCTTCTAAGCGCAGCTTCTTATCCTTCATTTCGGTTTCGGTTGCTGCACCGACTTTCACAACTGCAACACCACCAGCCAACTTAGCTAGACGTTCTTGCAGTTTTTCTTTGTCGTAGGAAGATTCGGTTTCTTCAATTTGACGGCGGATTTGGTCAATCCGAGCCTTAACAGCAGCTTCGTTACCTTCAGCAACAATTGTGGTGTTGTCTTTGGTAATGGTGATGCGGCGGGCTTTACCTAAGCTATCGAGCTTGGTGTTATCCAATTTTAGACCAGCATCTTCGGTGATCAGTTGACCGCCGGTGAGGATAGCGATATCTTCCAGCATAGCTTTGCGGCGATCGCCAAATCCAGGGGCCTTAACAGCAGCAACGTTGAGTACACCACGCAGGCGGTTAACTACCAAAGTTGCCAAAGCTTCTTTTTCAATATCTTCAGCAATGATTACTAAAGGACGACCAGCACGCGCTACTTGCTCAAGTACGGGTACGAGGTCTTGTACCAAAGCGATTTTCTTATCGGTTAACAGGAGGAAAGGCTCATCAAAGACAGCTTCCATCCGTTCTGCATCGGTAGCAAAGTAAGGAGAGATATAGCCTTTGTCAAAGCGCATCCCTTCGGTGATTTCCAATTCGGTGGTCATGGATTTCCCTTCTTCTAGGGAAATTACGCCTTCTTTACCCACCTTATCCATTGCTTGGGCAATCATCTGACCGACTTCTTCGTCGTTACCAGCAGAGATTGAACCAACTTGAGCAATAGCTTTGGAATCTTCTACAGGACGAGCATGTTCAGCAATTTTCTCTACTAAGAAGTTAGTAGCTTTGTCAATACCGCGCTTCAACAAAATTGCATTTGCGCCAGCAGCAACGTTGCGTAAGCCTTCTTTAACGATCGCGTGGGCTAAAACGGTAGCTGTGGTGGTACCATCACCTGCAGCGTCGTTAGTCTTAGAAGCAGCTTGGCGAATTAAAGATACGCCAGTGTTTTCAACGTGGTCTTCTAATTCAATTTCTTTGGCAATGGTGACACCATCATTGACGATTTGGGGTGCGCCAAATTTCTTCTCTAGCACGACGTTACGACCTTTAGGGCCAAGGGTAACTGCCACAGCTTCTGCTAGAATGTCCATGCCTCGCTCAAGGGCGCGACGGGCGTTTTCGTTGTAGATAATGCGCTTTGCCATAGGTGTCTAATTGAGGGAGTAAATCAAGTAAATCAAGTTTGTCTGTAAATTTTGGTAATAGATCGCTAGATACCGGGCACGCTCGCCGTGCCACAGGCAGCAAAACCTATTAGCTCACAACTGCTAAAATATCTTTTTCAGAAAGCAGGACGTACTCTTCAGTGCCTAGCTTGACATCAGTGCCAGCATACTTAGAGTAGAGAACTTTGTCACCGACTTTGATTTCGAGTTCTTGACGAGAACCGTCATCATTGCGCTTGCCAGGGCCAAGGGCGACCACTTCGCCTACTTGGGGCTTTTCCTTAGCGGTGTCGGGCAAATATAGACCACCTGCGGTCTTTTCTTCGGAGGCGCTCACTTTCACGAAAACGCGATCGCCTAATGGTTTAACTGTAGAAACGCTTAAAGATATTGCTGCCATATTAATTTCTCCAGAGTTAGCACTCTCAACTCCTGAGTGCTAATTTACCGAAGACCAGCGTACAATGGCAACATTTCCTTGTGTACGGGTTCCCGAACTAGGGGCAGAGGGTATGGGGCAGGGAGGAGGGAAGGGAGCAAGAGTAAATAACAAATCCCCACGCTCCATCACAAATGACAAATGACAAATGACAAATGACAAAATGACAAATTATCCAATGCCCAATGCCCCATGCCCCATGCCCAATACCCACTTATCGATACTCTTCAAACATATACTTAAGTATAAATACTTATTTATTGTAAAACTTCAGGTTCTGTTTCTTAAGTTACGAATATTTTTATATCCACAAATTTATTTGCAAAGCTAGGAAATTGTTATAGAACTGTAATCAGGGAGCCGCTCGATGAGTGACAATACAGTGATCCAGTGCAGCCATAAAATCCCCAAAACCACTCAATTTCTAGACAATAAAGCTTGGCGTAATTGTGTAGAAACTGTAGGACTTGCAAAGATTCAAAGACATATTTCCCTTTGTCCTGAACAGACAGTTAGCCACTGCTGCTCAAAACAAGCTAGTCTGGAATCCGGGGAATACTTAAAAAAGCGATTGCCCAAGCCCAAGCGCTATCAGTTGCTAAACAGTAATCCCACTTGTACCTTTACCTTGAAAACTCAAGTCAATAGCTTGCGGGTTTCTGGTTCTAGACCGATAATGGTGGTTTACCCGGATGGTGTCTGGTATCGTCAAGCAACCCAGGAAGCGATCGAGCGGATCGCCCAAACACTTGATAGGCATAATGGTGGTGGAAGAATATGCATTTTTAACCCATCAGTTGCCAGAAACTTCTCTGGTTGCTTGTGAATATCTGAGCAAGGCTTAACATCCGAAGGATTTCGTAATTAAGTAGTAAGCGCTCTGAAGCGGTGGTTGGTTTTGAGCTAGGGTCATCTTCAGCCAATACTGATCTTGTGAATCGGAAGGATTATTATTTAATCAGCATTTTTTCACCCGCCACTTTCAAAGCGATATATAATAACGCATTATAATTACTACTGCTCTACGTATCCTTACTGGACTAACGCCTATAAGTTAGTAGTTTCCTAAACAGTGGTTTTCACTGGTAAAACTTCCGACCTGCATTAGGCAAGTTAAGTGGGAAAGACAACATCTCAAATAATCCACCATAGAGGATAAATATACAAGACCTTGATGGACCGAAGCGCGACAAGTGCCACTGCTATGAAAGAGCCCAGCATGAAAGATCACAAACGACTTCTACTGATTGATGATGACCCTAACCTCATCTTGCTGGTGAAGGATTACTTGGAATTCCGGGGATATGAAGTCATCACCGCCGAAAACGGAAGAGAAGCTCTAGAAATTTTAGAGCATGATGTTCCAGATATGATTATCTGCGACGTGATGATGCCGGAAATGGACGGATACACTTTTGTAGAACAAGTCCGGCAAAATGAACGTACTAGCTGGATTCCCGTTCTATTCCTTTCAGCTAAGGGACAAAGCGCAGACCGAGTGAAAGGTCTCAATAAAGGTGCTGACGTTTATATGGTCAAGCCCTTTGAACCAGAAGAACTCGTAGCGCAAGTAGAATCTTCCCTGAAGCAAACTATCCGTTGGAAAGAACACCAAGCAAAAGGAGGGGAAAATGGTTCCCGTATCCAGGTTCCCTTCGACGTACAGCTAACTCCTACTGAACTGAAAGTAGTACAGTTTGTGGCTAGGGGTTTAGCTAACCGCGAAATTGCTGAAGAATTAAATGTTAGTCAGCGTACCGTTGAAAGCCATGTGTCCAACATGTTGGGCAAAACCAATCTCCATAACCGCACTGAATTGGCGCGGTGGGCGATTGAAAATCAAATGGCGTAAATAGCTATCAGCATTCAGCCGTCAGTTTTTAACTGTATATTTGACTGCTGATAGCTGATAGTTTACCTTGGTATCCTTCTGCTCACAAGATGAATTAGCGACAAAATTTCAACCCAATTCGTACAATTTTGGCATCTAATTCCCAGACCGATAACTTATGAATTGTGAAGCATGAGATTAAATTTCCTAATTGCTACTTCATAATTCATAACTCACAATCGAGTCCCGGCTCCCTAATTCTGGCGACTCTACCATTTTGATGAAGTACAAATGCGGAATCTTCACCCGCACTTGCAATTTTTTGGGTAAAATTGGTGATTTTGCCTGTGGATTATGAGTATTTTCTGGCTCACAAGTTGATAATTCTCTCTGTTTTCATGAATTCACGGCCTTTGAGTGAGGGCAGACTTGATGGATGATGTAAATTTGCCCCATCTTGGCTGAGATGATGGAGAGATATGACTATTATCGATAGGTAGCACTCGCTTGTTTATCTCTGAGTCAAGGTCAGCATCGCCTCATTGTGTTGCACCATGAAAATGAACTAATCACCCCTACTTTGTTGAGGGGTGATTTTTTATTTATCTGATGCGTCTAAGTTTCTCAACTCAACCTACTGGCGTGGCAAGGCTAAAATGTTGCAAAAAAATGTAGGTTGGGTTGACGTAAGGAAACCCAACACCAGCATCTATGTTGAGTTGCTGAAATTCATGTTGGGTTTCGCAAAGCCTCAACCCAACCTACATCTAATGTACTATTTTAGTTGTGTCAGTCCACTACATCCACATCATATTTTTTGTGAAATGGTATCACGCAGAGGCGCAAAGACAAGCCAGTGCGTTGGGCGGCTTTGCCGACTTGTAGACACCCGAAGGGTGGCTTCCCGGAGGGTAGCAACTGGCGTGCAGAGAGAAGAGGGAGTTTTTGTATTCTCTTGCTTTACGCCTTTGTGGTTTGGAGTCAGTTAAAACTCAGCATTTTGTGGGGTACGAGGGAAGGGTATGACATCCCGAATATTTCCCATTCCCGTCATGAATTGCACAAGTCTTTCAAAACCTAAGCCAAAACCTGCATGGGGAACTGTACCGTAACGCCGTAAATCGAGATACCACCACAAATCTTCTGGTTTCATTCCTTGGGCTATAATGCGGCGTTCGAGAACATCTAAACGTTCTTCCCGTTGGGAACCGCCAATGATTTCACCAATTTTTGGCGCGAGAATATCCATTGCTCGCACGGTTTTTTCATCATCGCTGAGGCGCATATAAAAAGCTTTGATTTGTGCTGGGTAATCGGTGACGATGACAGGCTTTTTAAATAGTTGTTCGGCTAAATAGCGTTCGTGTTCTGATTGTAAATCTAAACCCCAACTCACGGGATAATCAAACTTCACATCGGCTTTTTCTAACAGTTTGATGGCATCTGTATAAGTCAGGCGTTCAAATTGATTATTAATAATATTTTCTGCCGTTGCTAACACAGAATTATCAATTCTTTGATTGAAAAATTCCATATCTTCCGGGCATTTTGCTAAGACATATTCAAATATATATTTGAGAAATGCCTCAGCTAAATCCATATCGCCTTCTAAATCGCAAAAAGCCATTTCTGGCTCAACCATCCAAAATTCGGCTAGGTGGCGGGAAGTATTAGAATTTTCGGCGCGGAAGGTGGGGCCAAAGGTGTAGACGTTACCAAACGCCATCGCCATAACTTCGGCTTCTAACTGTCCGCTAACGGTTAAATAGGTGGGTTTACCAAAAAAGTCTTGGCTGTAATCTACTGCTTGGTTGTCTGTGCGGGGAATATTTTTTAAATCCAAGCTGGTGACGTTAAAAAGTTCACCTGCGCCTTCGCAATCGCTAGCGGTGATGATGGGTGTGTGTACCCACAAAAAGCCTCTTTCTTGGAAAAATTGGTGAATTGCAGCCGAACAAGCGTTACGAACGCGGAAAACTGCACCAAAGGAATTAGTACGCGATCGCAAATGTCCAATAGTACGCAAAAATTCAAAGGAGTGGCGTTTCTTTTGCAGTGGGTATGTTTCGGGATCAGCTTCTCCGTAAAGTTTCAGCTTCTCGGCTTTGAGTTCAATTCGCTGTCCTTTACCTTGAGAAGCGACTAAAACCCCAGCGACTTCTACCGCCGCACCTGTATTTAAATTTTTGATAGTAGTTTCATATTCTGGGACATCCTCGTTAATCACAACTTGTAAATTAGCTAAGGATGAACCATCGTTAATTTCAATAAAAGCAAATCCCTTCAACTCGCGTTTTGTCCGCACCCAGCCTTGAACTAAGAGAGACTCATCAGGTTGACCACTACGTAATATTTCTGCAATGCGTCGGTTCAGCATCTTATACAACTTATTTTTAGCAACGTCAAGAATACGGATATTAGAGAATCTTAACAATTATCCCCAGTGAAAATCCAAAATTTCCCATAGGTTCAAGGGAGACAAGGAGGACAAGGGGGACAAGGAAGAAAATGGATTATTGACCATTGACCATTGACTATTGACCATTGACCAATGTTTTATCTCACCCAGGACTTTAATATCCAGCCTATGATAACGCCCATTCCCCCAAAGCGGACGGCTTGCCAGAAAGGTTTCTTGAAAGTACGCCAAGAAAATAACTGGCTTTCTAGATTTATTTCTAGCACTTCCAATTGCTGTTTAATCTGCCGTAACTCGGCTTTGATTTCTGAGGTGGGGTTTTTAGATTGCTGTAAGTCTTGACGACGCTGTTGTAGTTGTGCTTTGTGTTCCTTGTCGCTTTGTACTTGATTGTAACGTTCTTTTAAGGAAACAAGCGATCGCTCTACTTCTTGCAATTCCTGTACAAATTCTGAGTCGGAATTATCCTCTGGCGAAGAATGCGAAAACTGTTGAGGCGGCTTCATTTTGCAATAGTAAACTATGATTAAATGTGAGTCTGCCAATAGTCAATAGCCTAAATTTAGACTATCGATTTACTCAGCACTTAGCACTCAGCATTTAGTACTCAGCACTTAGAGTCATGTCTCAACCTACCCAGCTGCCCAAAACCAGTCAACTGAATGAATTTAGCACTTTGGAACTAGCCCAAGCCCTCATGGAGAGGTTAAGCATTTCCCCTAATGATTGGCATCGCCTCAAGTCTAACCGCAATTCTCGCGCACGGGAACAAGCCGCAGCCGCAATTGTCTTTCTTTTAAAAGATCAGCCACAAGAAGCACTGGCTAGATTAGAACAAGCCACAGGTTGGTTAGATCGTTCTATTTCCGCACCCCCCTGTCCGAGTCATGGGGAGAAGAAGTCAGCCGATTGATTTGAGAGGACAAAGAAGACAAGGAGGACAAGATATATAGGGCAAAAATATCAATTTTCCATGCCCAATGCCCTAACTTTAACGCCGCAGAGATAGCCGAGGTCGAGTTTCTAGCTGTTTGCAGAGTCTCAATTCTGTGCCTTTGCGGTTCCACTCTACCTGATCGAAAATTTGATGGAGAAGGCAAAGGCCTCGACCACTTTCGGCTTCGTCTGGTGGCAGATAGTCTACTGGATCGATGTCACAATCAGCATCGGCAACGGGTGCAAAGCCTCTGCCTTGGTCTGATATAACCCACCAATATTGATTATCTATTAACGAAAAGCGAACTACAACTGTTTTACCAGGATCGAGATTATTGCCATGTTTGGCTGCGTTGACTAAGGCTTCTTGCAGCCCTAGCCGCAGTTCTGCTTGTAGTTGTTCGGGAATTTCTGCCAAGAGTAGATCTAAGATTGGACACAGATAAAGGGTTGAGGCAAAACTAATAGTGCCCCAATAACGTCCAACTGGACGGAGCGAGATGGTAATCACAAGAGAAACCCCATAGCTTTCAGTTAGCTAGACATCAGTTTGCTAATCAGGCACCCTGATAAAAGTTGAGGTGGTCATGTTGCCTTCAAACTTGCGTCTTTAAAACTAAATATTGAAAATGCTAGGGAGCATTGACTCCACTTATGAAATGCTGATTGCTAAATATTTAAATCGGTTCAGAGAAAACTCTAAATACAGTCACTAACTCAAAAATGCTGGGATTTATAAATAGCATTTTACGTTATGTCTGTGGGCCGATTCACCATTGAAACAATCTGTTTCATAATTTTTAGAGTCTATGCAACGTCAGTTTTTTAAAGAAATTCAAACTTATTTTTAGCTTAATTCAATTTTAGCATTTTTACTATGCAATAGACTACAAATTTAAAATTTGAGTTTTTTGTCAAGGTGGTAGTACCCCTGTTTTAATGTGATAACACAAGAAAAGCAGCGGCTTCTACATGCGCAGTTTGGGGGAAAAAATCTGCTGGCTGTACTCGTTTGAGCGTATAAAGTCCATCTTGACAAAGTAATTGCAAGTCACGAGCTAGGGTAGATACTTTACAGCTGACGTAAACAATTTGGGATGGTTTCACCTGCCGTAAAGTTTCGATGACAATGCGATCGCATCCTTTGCGCGGCGGATCAAGTAATACCACATCTGGGACATTTTCCATCTGTGGCAGCAATTTTTCTACTGCTCCAGTGTGGAAGCTGACATTATTAATTCCATTACATTGCGCATTCAAAATTGCTTGTTGTACCGCCTCTGGCTGTACTTCTAGCCCGGTTGCTAGACGGACTTGTTTCGCCAAGGGCAAAGTTAAAGTCCCAATTCCACAGTAGGCATCCACCAACACCTCATACCCTTGAAGATTCAGCTCTGACTGAATTACTTGCAACAGTGCCTCTGCTGTTTCAGTATAAACCTGAAAAAACGTATCGGGTAGTATTTGGAATTCCAAATCAGCAAATTTTTCTCGCAAATATGGCATACCCGCAATACAGCGAGTCTCCCGTCCAAAAATCGCATTTGTGCGAGCTGGGTTGCGATTTAAGGACACTCCTACCAATTTGGGGTAGCGTTTTAGCCATTCTTGGGCTTGAGTTTCGATTCCTGGTAAATTCCAATCTTTAACTACCAAAGTTAACAAGATTTCCCCGGTGCGGCGTCCAATACGTAAACCGAGATGGCGAATTTGTCCTTGGTGACGTTGTTCGTGATAAATTTGCCAACCTCGATTTTGAATATCCTGCTTAACTTCAGCAAGTATGGGATTTAATCGCGAATCTTGGACGGGACATTGATTTAAGTTAATTAAATGATGGCTAGCTTTTTGGTAGTAACCCGCTTGTACCTGCCCTGTAGCTGATTTATCTAGGGGATATGTAGCTTTGTTGCGATATCCCAAATCAGAATTAGGGACAAGTACGGGATCTACAGGTGGTTGTTTAAAACCGCCAATGCGTTCCAAGGCTTGAATAACTTGATTGCGCTTGGCCGCTAATTGAAACTCATAATTAATATGTTGCCATTGGCAGCCGCCACATTTATCAGCCACAATGCAACTAGGTCGTTGACGGTGGGGCGATGGTTGCAATAACTGTTGCAACTTACCATGAGCATATTTCGGTTTAACATGTACCAACCGCACGATCGCGCGATCGCCTGGTACAGTATCGGGAATAAAAACTACGCGATCGTCATATCTGCCGACACCATCACCAGTGTCGCTCAAATCCGCGATCGTCACTTCAATTAATTCACCCTGTTGCCAAATTTTGTTAGTCATTAGTCATTAGTCAGTTGTTAGAGACGCGATAACCCTTGTCTGTACAAGTATCAGTTGTCATTTGTCCTCATCTCCCATGCCCCATGCCCCATGCCCCATGCCCAATCATGTAATTTCAATACATACCGGCTTTTAGCCCTTCACTTGTGTACCTCAGAGTCGTTAAACTAGCAAATAATATTTCGCGTGATTGCAATAATCATGACTGTAATTAGCCAAGTTATTCTCCAAGCCGACGACGAACTGCGTTATCCCAGCAGTGGTGAACTAAAAAGCATCCAAGCTTTTATGCAAACCGGTGTAAAACGCACCAGGATTGCTAGCACTCTAGCTGAGAACGAAAAAAAGATTGTTCAGGAAGCAACCAAACAATTATGGCAGAAGCGTCCTGACTTTATTTCTCCTGGTGGCAACGCTTATGGCGAACGTCAGCGTTCTCTGTGTATTCGTGACTTTGGCTGGTATTTGCGCCTGATTACCTATGGCGTACTTGCTGGTGACAAAGAGCCAATTGAAAAAATCGGTTTGATTGGCGTGCGGGAAATGTACAATTCTCTGGGCGTTCCCGTACCTGGAATGGTAGAAGCGATCGCTTCTCTCAAAAAAGCCTCCCTTGACTTACTTAGTGCAGAAGATGCAGCAGAAGCAGCACCATACTTTGATTACATTATTCAGGCAATGTCTTGATACAAAGTGTGCGCACTTTCAAGTAGTAGATTTTTTATCTACTGAGCGTGAGTGCTAAATCTCAGTACTCAAATTCGATAACATTCCTAATTTGATCATACTATCCCCACAACAGGTTGTGGCTGTGGCAAGTTCTCTGTCAAGTTATCAACCATTTGTGGGGAAATTTTATGGTTGGTCAACGGTCAATGGTCAACGGTCAACAGTCAACGGTCAACAGTCAACAGTCAACAGTCAACTGACAACTGACAACTGACAACTGACAAAACAACAAAAAACCGACAGTCTTTGATAAAGACTGTCGGCAAATATTGTGTTCCCTATTAATGACTCGGCTAGAGTTCAGTTATAAGGAAGTATTGCAGCTTGATCTTGGTTGAGAGACGATCTTAATCATGAGTGCTTGTGATTGTTATCACTAGATGGTCACAGCCCGTCTGTATCTATTTAAGCAATTGCTTGCGATTCCAAGGAAAAAGCACATCGCGACAATAGGAACTGTAATTTAAGTCACACAGTCTTAAATTATGTAAACATCGATTTAGATTCAGGAATATGCATCTTTACGCTAAAAATATCCTGATTGGCGCAATCCTATTAACATCATCTTTGGGTTGTGCAGCACCAATCAATAGCCAACCGTCCTCAGATGTTAGTGCTACACCTACAGCTACTGGGGTTCCAACCAGTTATAACTCAACCAACAATCGACCAGCCACTAAAACTGCCACTATTAGTGTAGAAGGGGAAAAAGTCCCTGTTACCCTCAAACTGTATGACCAATACAGCGATTTATTTACCACTTACTTTCCCGATAAAGAATTTATCGCTGAAGGTTTGAGTTCTGGTGAAGGTACAGGAGTCAGGTTTATTGCTAATTTTGGCGGTAGCAGAAATGAGAATGCTTATGTCCACATTGCTTTTTTAAATGATGTCAAAACGCTAGATCAATTAAAAAACTTTGTGAATGGTAAAAATGGTTTAATTGCATCGAATAAATGGCGGGTTGTTAACCGCAATCAAAAGGTTGCTTATCCTTGGGCAAAAGAAAAGATTGTTTTCAGTTACAGTAAAGATATAGTAGGCAGTCTGTACCTTGGGCAGCAAAACGGTAAGGTTTTCTATGTTATTACCCAGTTTCCTGTAGAATATGGTGATGGCTTTCCACCTAGAGCAGATTTAATTTTGCAGAATCTGCAAGCAACTGGTGTGAAATAAATTATGCTGCAAATATGGAAGTCATATCTAAATATTATTTGTATCAATTGCAAATAATATTGGCGGCTAATCAATTGATGCTTAATACCACAACATTGTTATGGTATTAAGCATTTGTTGTATTTTGATTTCATATTCAAAAATTTCAACAGTAGATTTATCATCCATATTCCTTTAAAATTTGCTTGATTTAATCCAGAATTGGTGAAGAGAGATTAACTGGTAATAGAGATAATGAATCAACTGAAGGCTTGCACCTTGACGTTTTTACTGGCTGGATTTGTGTTTCCCCAACAGAGTCTTGCTGCTAATGTACCACCGCTTTCAAACCAGCTTAAACAAGTAATCCAGTGGTTTACGGGAAAATTTGATAATTCTCAAAATGTAGCCAGCAATCCAGCAATACCATTGATTAATATGCGGAATTGTTCAGTACAATTAGCTGGTGGTGGGACTGATGGTACAGAAAGTGTTTATTTAGAACAGCAAAGTGCTGTATTTAATCGAGTCCGCTTTTATTCTTTTGGCTTAGGCAGTGGTACGATTAAGCTGGGTATTCGTAGCTTTATCAATTCCAGCAGTTTGAGTGGAATTTGCGATCGCCCTCCATCCCAAAGAATTATCAGCCAGGATAATCTCGCAACTGCTGTATGTAGCCTCAATCTCACCTATGAACCAAATCGCTATGTGGGAAATAATGCACCAAACGGTTGTCCGACAATCACCGGCGGTAAGGTAGTATCTGATGTTTCAATTCAAGCCAACAGCATCAACTCATTAGACCAAATTTTTGACAGCAGTGGTAAGTTGTTAGCTGGTTCACGTATAAATTTTCAGCGCCTAGCTACGGTTCCTGAATCTTCACCTTTAGCAGGATTTGCGATCGCAGGTACTGGTTTGATATTCCTAAACAGGAGAAAGCAAGCGGGAAACAAGGTTAAATCAGTTAAACAATCATAAAAATCAAGGGTGCTGATGCACCCTGTTATTTTTGGATATTTGAGAGAAAGTGCTGTGAAATCAAGTAAGAGGCGCGATATGCTGGCGAAGCCATTGAGTAAATTCATCTCGCCTCAACTCACCAGATGCTACTTGCAAAATTACCTGTTCTTGTTCATCTACTGTGGCTTTAATCTCAAAACCGTTCAAAATTAAGAAAACTTCCATTGCGGCGTGACCGATGCGTTTATTACCATCAATGAAAGGATGATTCTTGATGAGTGAAAAACCTAGCGCTGAAGCCTTTTCAATTATAGTTGGATAAAGTTCCTCTCCGCCAAAAGTCATTGTTGGCTGCGCTAAAGCTGATTCCAAGCTACCAAGGTTAGCAATACCTGCTGAACCACCAGACTGCTGGATGATGCGATCGTAAAGTTCTAGGACTTCTGTTAAAGTCAGATATCGCATTATGCTAGCCGCTTGTAAAGTTCAGCATTTTTATTGAGTACATAATCCATAACATCTTTAAACGATGTTTCTGGCTGATTGAGCAATTCTTCAACACCCATTAACACTAATTCTTCTACTGATATACCAAGACGAGTAGCTTTTTGTTGTAACTTCAGCAAATGATCATCGGGAATGTTGATTGTAATGGTATTCATGGTTTGATCTGAGGCTTGAAGATACCAATAATGTAGCACTGTAACTTATATCCCAAAAGCGCGATCGCACTTTTGGGAGTTTAGTTATGAGAAAGCGATCGCATCGAAATTATTGATAACTGCCAAATATTTCAGCAATTAATTTTACCATTGCCTTTAACTTTGTCCATCATACATTCATGTTCATGATTTTTGATTTTGTGACTTAAATCTACCTGCAATAAACTCTCGCTTATTTAAATGTTTAGTCTTACGTTTGGTAACTCGCTTTCGCCACATACAGAAACTGGATTCTTTCATTTGCTGTCGCATTAAGATAATTACCTGTTTCTCTTTTAGCCCAAATTGAGTTTCAATAACATCAAAAGGCGTTCTATCTTCCCATGCCATTTCAATGATGCGATCAATAGTTTGCTGATCAAAATTTGGTAACTTCATGATGAGAGCTTGTCAGGTCAATTCGAGCTATATCTATTTTACTTGAGGCGGCAGAGGGAGTAAGTAAAAAGTTGAATAAGGGTGTCTGCCGAGATATCCACAAAATAGGACAGGTTATAAGGAACTTCCAAATAAAAAAAATATTCCAATCATTAACTTACCAAACCCGCAAATTGTAGGGGCGGGGTAACCCCGCCCCTACAATTTGGCATAATTTATTTTTTGGAGTTCCCTAAACTGAAAACTTCGGTTTCTTAAGGATGGAACATAAATGATAAAACTCAAACTTGCTATTATTGCGATGGTAATCGTCATATTCTCTTTTCCCGCCTACTATTCTAAGTCGGTTCTCGATTGGGCAGCAGAAGCAGGTGGATTTGGTTCTTGCTCTTGGTGTTCCCAAACCCACCCTTTCTACATAGCAACAAACCAGGAAATAGCTGACTTTTTTACTCTTTGTTGTCTTACCGGAGGACTAATAATTTCCACCTGGGTTATGCTGCTCAATTTTGACAAGAATAATTGAGTAAGGGACAGATGGGTCAGCGTCTTTGCGCTACTGGCGAACTTCTCGGTTTAACCCA
Organism: Calothrix sp. FACHB-168; assembly: GCF_963889195.1. Taxonomy (NCBI): domain Bacteria; kingdom Bacillati; phylum Cyanobacteriota; class Cyanophyceae; order Nostocales; family Calotrichaceae; genus Calothrix; species Calothrix sp. FACHB-168. The sequence goes on along the minus strand of NZ_CAWPNJ010000012.1, from coordinate 22,593 downwards.
AGAGCAATTTATTGATCAGTTACCTGCATTTGCATCATTTAAACCGATAGAATAATGCTCTGTCCTTTTGGTGCATTATTTCCATGACCGCCAAATCCTCTGCTCCCTTTTCACCCAAAGAAATCGCCGCCGAAGGTTTGAAACCAGAAGAATACGAGGAAATTGTCCGACGGTTAGGGCGACACCCTAACAAAGCTGAACTCGGCATGTTTGGGGTGATGTGGTCAGAGCATTGTTGTTATAAAAACTCCCGCCCTTTACTCAAACAGTTTCCTACAACAGGCCCCCGCATTTTGGTTGGGCCTGGTGAAAATGCTGGTGTTGTAGATTTAGGCGACGGATTGCAACTTGCATTTAAGATTGAATCCCATAACCACCCCTCAGCAGTTGAACCTTTCCAAGGTGCGGCGACGGGAGTCGGAGGTATCCTCAGAGATATCTTTACAATGGGTGCGCGTCCCATCGCTTTATTAAATTCTCTGCGCTTTGGTTCCCTAGAAGATGTGAAAACTCAAAGGTTGTTCCAAGGTGTTGTGGCTGGGATCAGTCACTATGGTAATTGCTTAGTTGGTGATGAAACATTTATTTGGCGCGATCGCAATGGCGTCAATTTCGATAAGATTGGCAACTTTGTCGAATCGCGGTTGAGTGGAAATGTTACCACTCTAGAATTAGATGATGCGATCGCAGTTGAAACTCTTTCCTTAGATCCTGATACACACGCTAGTTGTTGGCAGCGTGTCCGGCGGATTTTCAAGAGACGCACTCAAACCCTGGTAACTATCAAGACAAATCTTGGTCGTACTCTCACGGTGACACCAGATCATCCGATGTTAGTCCAGTCCAAGGGTCAATGGGATATCTGTACTGCTCAATCTCTAAAAGTGGGTGATGAAATCCCCATTCTGACTGCTTTACCAGAAAGCGATCGCGCCGAAGAAATTCCCCCACTGGATTTAATATCTACGTTGAATCCAGAAGATGCCACTGGTAAAGATGTGTATGTGGAACTTCCTGGAACTTGGCAACCCACAGCAGAAATTCGCACCGCGTTGCGATTACTCGAACCTTCTGCGGTTAATCGTCATCAGTATTTGAAAGATGGTAGGCTACCTCTAGGATATTTTCTCGCCTTAGAATCCCTACTCAAAATATCCCGTAGCGAAGTCCGCCTGTTCCGTCGTGGCAAAGCCAATTATATGCGGGCGGTTATCACCCCTGATGAAAGTTTTGCACGTTTACTGGGCTATTACCTCTCAGAAGGATGTGTTTCTCAAAATGGCAACACCTATAAAATTATTTTTACTTTCGCTCTCCATGAAAGTGAATATATTGAAGATGTTGTCAGCGCTTTAAAACATTTGGGATTACGCCCATGTGTGGAAAAACGAACTTCAACAATTGCCGTTTATGCTACTTCTTGGCTGTTGGGGCATATTTTGAAAAATGTTTGGCAATGCGGTTCTGGTGCAAGTAATAAAGCTTTTCCCAGTTTTGTGTTCACATGGCCAAGTCATTTACAACGTGAAGCCCTCAAAGGTTTACTCAGAGGCGATGGTTCCTTAACTACAAAAACTCATGGCAATCATGCCAAAATCTCCTTTGCGACAACTAGCCACAAGTTGTTTGAGCAAACTCTGATGCTAATTCAAAATCAAGGCGCAATTCCTTACATTTATCAACGACCAGCATCAACAGGAGAGATAGAAGGGCGCAAGCATAAAAGATTACCATTATGGCAGTTAGAAGTTAACAACTTTGCTGGGTTAACAGCCTTAGCTAATGTATTTTCTGAAGAAAGAACGGCAGAATTAGCTACTGCCTTGGCACGCTATGACGGAACAAAATATTCTTTCCCTCGTTTCCGACAACCTGCAAATACCCTAGCAGTTGTCAAAATTACCAGCATAGAAACCAAAAACGTTGATGAATGCAATGTCTACGATGTAGAAGTAGATAATACTCATCTTTTCGTCACTACTTCCGGTATCGTCACCCACAATTGCGTTGGAGTTCCCACTGTTGGCGGTGAAGTGTACTTTGACCCCGCCTATTCTGGAAACCCCTTAGTAAATGTCATGGCGTTGGGATTGATGGAAACGCCAGAAATCGTCAAATCTGGCGCTTCTGGGATTGGTAACCCCGTGCTGTATGTCGGTTCCACCACGGGACGGGATGGTATGGGCGGCGCAAGTTTTGCTAGTGCAGAATTAAGTGATGAATCCATAGATGATCGTCCGGCGGTGCAAGTTGGCGATCCATTTTTGGAAAAGTCGTTAATTGAAGCTTGTTTAGAAGCGTTTAAAACAGGTGCAGTTGTCGCCGCCCAAGATATGGGTGCTGCGGGTATTAGCTGTTCGACATCTGAAATGGCTGCTAAAGGCGGCGTTGGGATTGAACTCGATTTAGATAAAATTCCGGTGCGGGAATTGGGGATGATTCCCTATGAATATCTGCTTTCGGAATCCCAAGAAAGAATGCTGTTTGTCGCCCATAAAGGACGAGAACAGGAGTTAATTGATATTTTTCACCGTTGGGGACTTCAGGCGGTTGTCGCGGGTACGGTGATTGCAGAACCGATTGTACGGATTCTGTTTGAAGGGGGAATCGCCGCCGAAATTCCGGCGGATGCTTTGGCAGAAAATACTCCCCTATATCATCGGGAATTGTTGGCGGAACCTCCCGAATATGCGCGTCAAGCTTGGGAATGGAAGGCTGATTCTTTACCTACCTGCAATACTGCGGGGATTGAAATTGATGGAAGTCTGCAAAGTTGGAGTGATATTTTGTTAACTTTGCTGGATACTCCTACTATTGCTTCTAAAAGCTGGGTTTATCGTCAGTATGACCATCAAGTACAGAATAATACGGTGATTTTCCCTGGTGGTGCTGATGCGGCGGTGGTGCGCTTACGTCCTTTAGAACCCCCCCCAACCCCCCCCGTAAACGGAGGGGGCAAAAAAGCAGTGGCGGCGACAGTAGATTGCAATCCGCGCTATGTTTATCTTGACCCTTATGAAGGTGCTAAGGCGGTGGTGGCTGAAGCTGCACGCAATCTTAGCTGTGTGGGTGCTGAACCGCTAGCGGTGACGGATAATTTAAATTTTGGCAGTCCAGAAAAACCTATTGGTTATTGGCAATTAGCAGAAGCTTGTCGCGGTTTAGCTGAGGGTTGTCGGGAATTGGCTACACCTGTCACTGGTGGAAATGTTTCTCTTTATAACGAAACTCTGGATTCCCAAGGCAATCCCCAGCCGATTTATCCTACCCCAGTTGTGGGTATGGTGGGATTAATCCCGGATATCAGCAAAATTTGCGGTCAAGCTTGGCAAAGTGTTGGCGATGGGATTTATCTTTTAGGTGTGCTGCCTACATCTGATGAGAATTTGGGCGCTTCCGAATATTTAGCCGCAATTCATAAAACTATTGCTGGTAAACCCACCAAGGTGGATTTTGAGTCGGAACGCCGGATTCAAAAAGTTTGCCGTGAGGGGATTCGTGCTGGTTGGATACGTTCAGCCCATGATTGTGCTGAGGGTGGATTAGTAGTGGCTTTAGCTGAATCTTGCATTGCTGCTAATTTGGGCGCACAAATTACTCTAGATATCTCAGCTAATCAATCAATCAGGTTAGATACTTTGCTATTTGGCGAAGGTGGGGGACAAATTTTAGTGTCTGTGAGTTCAGAACAACAAGAAATTTGGGAATCCTACTTACAGGAACATCTCGGTCAACAATGGCAAAAACTAGGCACTGTGGTTAATTCAGAGATGGGTTTGGGGGTCTTAACCTCTGATAACCAAACCTTAATAACCGCTAGTATCAACGATATGAGCGATCGCTTTTCTGATGCGATCGCTCGACGGTTAGCAGTTCAAATAACTACCCCTAGTTAATTCGTAAAATCCCCCCTATCCGAATTACTAACCTCAATTAGCATAATTACGGTACTGTTTTAATGGAGAGTTAAAGTTTTGTTAAGAAAACTCTAGCTCTCCACTCGCATCAATTTTGGATTGCGAATTTTAGAGACTGATACAAATTTTCTCAAATTTCTCAAATCTCTAAGACTGCCAATTTTGATATCGCCTAATCCCAGTGACTTGACACCACCACCAGGAGCAAAGCTAGCATGATTCCCTACGATTCCACTATGGATGACTACCCCCAACAATCAAGCAACCAAATCAATCAAGAAGATCGTCCCGACAAGCCAGAAGAAGCTTGTGGTGTTTTTGGTATCTACGCACCAGGAGAAGATGTTGCTAAATTAACCTACTTTGGATTGTATGCACTCCAACACCGGGGTCAAGAATCAGCTGGTATCGCCACATTTGAAGGTACAACAGTCCACCTCCATAAGGATATGGGGTTGGTGTCTCAAGTCTTTAATGAATCGGTTCTGCAAGAGTTACCAGGTAACTTGGCTGTGGGACACACCCGTTACTCAACTACAGGTTCTAGCCGCAAAGTTAACGCCCAACCTGCTGTAGTCGAAAGTCGTTTAGGAAAAATAGCATTAGCACATAATGGTAATTTAGTCAATACAGTGCAGTTGCGGGAAGAATTGCTGCAAAGCCAATGCAACCTAGTAACCACAACAGACTCAGAAATGGTTGCATTTGCGATCGCGGAAGAAGTCAATGCAGGTGCTAATTGGGTAGATGGCTGTATTCAAGCTTGTCGTCGTTGTCAAGGTGCTTTTAGTTTAGTGATTGGGACTCCTGATGGGGTAATGGGAGTACGCGATCCTAATGGGATTCGTCCCTTAGTTATTGGTGTATTAGCAGGCGAACCAGATCGTTATGTCTTAGCCTCGGAAACTTGCGGTTTAGATATCATTGGCGCAGAATATCTGCGGGATGTCCTACCAGGAGAGTTAGTTTGGATCAATGAAGAAGGTTTAACTTCTATTCAATGGCAGCAACAATCCCAGCGCAAGTTGTGTATCTTTGAAATGATTTACTTTGCGCGTCCGGATAGCCTGATGCATGAGGAAACTTTGTACAGTTACCGGATGCGTTTAGGACGAAGACTCGCAGCAGAATCGGCTGTTGAGGCTGATTTAGTCTTTGGCGTTCCTGATTCGGGGATACCTGCGGCTATTGGCTTTTCTCAAGCTTCTGGTGTCGCCTATGGTGAAGGATTGATTAAAAATCGTTACGTAGGACGCACCTTTATTCAACCAACTCAAACCATGCGCGAATCTGGTTTGCGGATGAAACTCAACCCGCTTAAAGATGTGCTAGCAGGTAAGCGAGTGGTGATTGTGGATGATTCTATTGTTAGAGGAACCACCAGCCGCAAATTAGTCAAGACTTTGCGCGAAGCTGGTGCTGTGGAAGTACACATGCGAATTTCTTCGCCACCAGTCACTCATCCTTGCTTTTATGGGATTGATACCGACACCCAGGATCAGTTAATTGCGGCGACTAAATCAGTAGCCGATATCGCCAAGCAATTGGAAGTTGATAGCCTCGCTTATTTAAGCTGGGAAGGAATGCTAGAAGCAACCAGAGAAGATACCAATAGTTTCTGTTCTGCTTGTTTTACAGGCGATTACCCTGTGGCGATTCCTGAGCAGGTGAAGCGTTCTAAGTTGATTTTAGAAAAGGCGACAGTTTAGGCGGTAAGGGAAGGGAAGGGGGACAAAAAATCAATCCCCCATGCCCCATGCCCTATGCCCTATGCCCAAGCTAAAATAGGAAAATACCCCAAGAAAAATCTCTAATGAACCAGCAGATAAGTGAGAGAGTGCGCTGGACTAACGCTGATTTGAAGTTGTTTCCAGATAACGGAAATCGCTACGAAATTATTGATGGGGAATTATTGGTGACGAGAGCGCCTCACTGGAAACATCAAAAAACTTGTGTCAGAATTAGCGGGGTTTTGGATAACTGGTCACAAGTTAGTGGCTTGGGAGAAGTTGTGATAGCTCCAGGCATAATTTTTGACGACAATGATAGCGTAATTCCTGATGTTGTTTGGGCTAGCAACGATAAACTAGCTACTGTGTTAGACGAAGCGGGACACTTGACTGCTGCACCAGAATTGGTGGTAGAGGTGCTATCTGCGGGGATGGAGAATGAAAAACGCGATAGAGAACTTAAACTAAAGCTTTATTCATCGCGGGGTGTCAGGGAATATTGGATTGTGGATTGGCGCAAACAGCAGATAGAAGTCTATCGCAGAGAACAAGGAATTTTAAAGTTAGCCGCAACTTTGTTTCAGGATGATGAATTAACGTCACCGTTATTGCCTGATTTTAATTGCGCGATCGCTCTTTTGTTTAAATGACAAATTTATCAAGCGATCGCATCACATAAAGCTTAAGCCTCTGGTTCTATACCCAAGGCTCTTAACTGTTCGGCTAATCTGTCTGCGCGTTGGCGTTCTTGTTCAGCACTTTCGCGTTCCTGTTCAGCGCGTTGGCGTTCTTGTTCGAGGCTTTGAGAATTTTTGGTAAATATGCTTTCAAATTAGCAGATCCTGAGCTTATGCAGCATTGCTGAATCAGGATTTGCCAAGAAAAACAGTACGATTGTTCTATTATAGACGCAGTAAAGATAGTATTATTAAGGACTGTTTCACGCCTTCCTCACAATCAGCTTGCCGATATGTCAGATCAAAAGCTAGCCGAATCCTTAAATGGACATCTTCCGCACAAGAGCCACCTCAACCAGAATACTATCCGGATTCGGGGTGCTAGGCAGCATAATCTGAAAAATATTGATTTAGAATTACCACGCGATCGCTTAATCGTGTTTACTGGCGTTTCTGGTTCGGGTAAGTCTTCTTTAGCCTTTGATACCATTTTTGCTGAAGGACAACGCCGTTATGTAGAATCCCTCAGCGCCTATGCGAGACAATTCTTGGGACAATTGGATAAGCCTGATGTCGAAGCGATTGAAGGCTTAAGTCCGGCGATTTCCATCGATCAAAAGTCTACTTCCCATAACCCCCGTTCGACAGTCGGGACGGTAACAGAAATTTACGATTATTTGCGCTTGTTGTTTGGGCGCGCAGGTGAACCCCATTGTCCGATATGCGATCGCTGTATTTCGCCGCAAACCATTGATGAAATGGTAGATCGGATTATGGATTTAGGCGATCGCACTCGCTTTCAAATTCTCGCCCCTGTAGTCAGAGGTAAAAAAGGTACGCATCGTAAACTGTTATCTAGTTTGGCATCTCAGGGTTTTGTACGGGTGCGCGTTGATGGCGAAGTCAGAGAATTATCTGATTCCATTGAATTAGACAAAAATTTTATTCACACAATTGAAGTAGTTATTGACCGCTTAATTAAAAAAGATGGTATTCAAGAACGTTTAGTTGATTCACTTTCTACCTGTCTTAAACTATCAGGAGGAATCGCCAATATTGTCATCGGTCATGCTCAAGAACAAACCACCAATGACCCAGAAGAGGAATTAGTATTTTCTGAAAATTTTGCATGTCCTGAACATGGGGCGGTAATGGAAGAATTATCGCCGCGATTATTCTCCTTTAATTCACCTTATGGCGCTTGTCCTCACTGTCATGGATTAGGCAGTTTAAAACGATTTTCACCTGATTTAATCGTACCAGATATTGAAGCGCCAGTTTATGCCGCTATTGCCCCTTGGTCAGAAAAAGATAATTCTTATTATTTAGAATTACTTTATGCTTTAGGACAAGCTCACGGTTTTGAATTACAAGTACAGTGGGGTAAATTAACTCCCGAACAACAACAAATTATTTTGTATGGAGAAGAAGCAAATACCGCAGCCGAACGGAAACAGAATTTTAAAGGCGTAGTTCCTATTCTGCAAAGACAATATGAAGGTGGTTCCGAGTTAATTAAGCAAAAATTAGAAGATTATTTAATCGATCAGCCCTGCGAAGTTTGTCACGGAAAGCGATTAAAACCAGAAGCTTTAGCGGTACGTTTAGGACAATATCAAATATTAGATTTAACTGGCGTTTCCATTCGTGATTGTCGCCAGAGAATTGAACAATTAAAATTGAGCGATCGCCAATTTCAAATTGCTGATTTAGTCCTGCGAGAAATTAAAGCTAGATTGCAATTTTTACTCGATGTCGGCTTAGATTATCTCACCCTCGACCGTCCCGCCATGACCTTATCTGGTGGCGAAGCTCAACGTATTCGTCTCGCCACACAAATCGGTTCCGGCTTAACAGGAGTTCTTTACGTTTTAGACGAACCAAGCATAGGTTTACATCAAAGAGATAACAGCAGATTACTCAACACTTTAACCAAATTACGCGATTTAGGTAATACTTTAATCGTCGTAGAACACGATGAAGAAACCATTCGCGCAGCTAACTACATAGTTGATATTGGCCCTGGTGCAGGAATTCATGGCGGTCATATTGTCGCCCAAGGTGATTTACAAACTTTGCTAACAGCAGAAGCTTCATTAACAGGTGCTTATTTATCAGGAAGAAAGGTAATTCATACCCCAGCAGAACGCCGCGAAGGAAACGGACGCAGCTTAATAATTAAAAATGCCCATCGGAATAATTTAAAAAATATCGATGTTGAAATTCCTTTAGGTAAACTCGTCGCTGTTACTGGTGTTTCTGGTTCAGGAAAATCTACATTAATTAACGAATTACTTTACCCCGCATTACAACATCATTTAACAAAGAGAGTTCCCTTACCTAAAGAATTAGAAGAAATCAAAGGCTTAAATTCTATTGATAAAGCCATAGTCATAGATCAATCACCAATCGGAAGAACGCCTCGTTCTAATCCCGCAACTTATACGGGTGTTTTTGATGTGATTCGGGATGTATTTTCCCAAACAGTAGAAGCCAAAGCCAGAGGTTATAAACCCGGACAATTTTCTTTTAACGTTAAAGGCGGACGTTGCGAAGCATGTAGCGGACAAGGTGTAAACGTCATTGAAATGAACTTTTTACCCGACGTTTACGTACAATGTGAAATTTGTAAAGGCGCGAGATATAACCGCGAAACTTTGCAAGTGAAATACAAAGATAAAAACATTTCCGACGTTCTTAATATGACCGTTGAAGAAAGTTTAGATTTCTTCCAAAACATTCCCAAAGCTGTAAATCGCTTACAAACTTTACTTGATGTTGGCTTAGGTTATATTCAACTAGGTCAACCAGCAACCACCTTATCTGGTGGCGAAGCACAACGTGTAAAATTAGCCACAGAATTATCACGCCGCGCTACAGGTAAAACACTTTATTTAATCGATGAACCAACAACAGGATTATCTTTTTATGATGTCCACAAATTACTAGATGTAGTGCAACGTTTAGTAGATAAAGGTAATTCAATTTTAGTAATTGAACACAATTTAGATGTAATTCGTTGTGCCGATTGGGTGATAGATTTAGGCCCAGATGGCGGTGATAAAGGGGGAGAAGTAATTGCAGCCGGAACACCAGAAGAAGTTGCGAATAATCCTAAATCTTACACTGGGGAATATTTACGTCAGGTTTTAAAGCAGTATCCACCACAGCAATTACAACCTGTTTCCAAAAAATAAATTATCTAGTTATGGGCATAATATTACGTGCCCATAATATTGATAATTATTTCTAATAATAATTCTCTATAAACTTGCACTAAATGATTACCTCTCTTTTTCTTGGCGTACTTGGCGTACTTGGCGGTTCATTTATAAAAATTTAAGTGCATCGTCACAGAAAAATATTATGAAAAACTCCACCCACAAGGGGATGGAGTTTTTGGGCATGGGGAATGGGGCATCGGGCATGGGGAAGAAATTACCAATGCCCAATGCCCAATGCCCCAAGCGGCGGGGCGGCTATCCCTCTCCACCCACAAGGGGATGGAGTTTCCCGCCGCTTTCAATAAATTAGTGAGATTAATTTACAAAAATAACACAATATAAGTGTAGGGGCAAGGCAGTGCCTTGCCCTTAATAATTAATGCTGCTCCAATACTATTTAAATCAGTATTAATCTATTGTGAGTACTGAACTTTGAATACAATAAGACCAATCAATACAACCAGACCTAAACCTCTGCGAAAATAATTAACACCGTCAAATAATTCCAGCCACGCCCAAGTAAACAAAGAGCCAGTTGCAACTACATCTAACACTGTATGGAAGGTACCATTTGTAAATACGAGAGACAGTAAACTACTAACTATCCAAACAATCAGTGGTGGATTTGGTGCTTGAGCTATAACAATATTGCCTTCTCGATCGCGGAAAGTTTTATCAACTAATGTATTGTCCATAATTTCAAATTTAATCGCAAATCTTCTCATCAGATTAAACCATTTAATCAAATGCCATCTCACCTATCTAATTGCTGAGATAATAGATGCAAACCCTACTTATATATGCATATATTAAAAGGCATAGCAGACAAAATGAGCTATAGTTGCTCGCTGCATAAAAACATATTTAAATCTAAGTTTTCTCTTGAGCGCCTAACATTTGTAAAATTTTATCTCCCCGATCTAAATCGCCAACTAAGCGGCGAATAGGATGCGGCCAAACTTTCACCAGGGTAGGGGTAGCAGTTACCTGATCGATTTCTGCTTGTTCGGGATTAGTTAAAACATCAACAACTTTAAGCGTATAGGGTTGAGCGAGCGATCGCTCTAATAATTCGTGTAAATTATGTAAAATCTTTTCTGTGGTTGCACTATGTCCAGCGACAAATAAGCGCAGCACGTAAGCTTGAGTTTTTACTGGGAGATTTTGTACCTTCTTCGCTACCCGTTCACTCTGAAAAGTCGGTTCAGCAATATCTAATTGCACAATCAAATCATGATCTTCCCAAAGCTGGGGAAATGAAGCGCGGTAAGTTGACAATACCATGCGATCGCACAATCCATCAGGCCAGGGTGCTGCTTGCCACACTAAATCCCCTGTACCAAAAATCGCATTTAATACAGCCTGATGTTTTAACACTGCTGGATAAGCTTCCGCAAAAGTTCTGACTTGTTGTGTGCGCGGATCTAACCAATGATCGACAGTCGCAGTATAACAAGGCACTAAAAAATGAGGTGGTTCTACTAAGTCTAAAATTTCCTGTAAAGCAGCGCACAAATGCAAATGCCATCTACCTTGTTTACTAGGGTCGATGGTATAAATCAAATCTCCACCGGGTGTAAATAGAGCAATACCTTTAAATAGCTGATTTTGGGATAGTTTGCCTTGATTCAACGTCTTTCAGAAAAATAGAGAAATTAATTATGGGCATTGGGCATGGGGCATTGGGCATGGGGCATTGGGCATTGGGCATTGGGCATTGGGCAATAGTTTCTCCAACTTCCTCTGCCTCCTCTGCCTCCTCTGCCTCCTCTGCTTCCTCTGCCTCCTCTGCCTTGTTCTAATTAAACTCTGCCTCGGAGGAATTGCGCCATTTCGTTAGGAGTTGGTGACATTTCCAAAGCGGTTTCTTCAGTGATTCGCCCGTCTTGGTAGAGGTTGTATAACGACTGATTCATCGTAATCATGCCATCAAAGCTGGCTTGTTTCATCAGTTCGCTAATTTCATCGTACTTACCGTCTTTGATCCACTCCTTAATTGCCTCAGTGTTAATTAGGATATCGTGGAATGCCGCCCGCTTACCATCTGTGGTGCGGCACAAACCTTGGGCAATTACGGACACTAGAGACTCAGAAATTGCCACCCGCATGGCTTCCTGTTCGTCCCCAGAGTAAAGATTTAATATCCGCTCAATGGTCTTAACCGCGCTATTAGTGTGCAGGGTTCCCATAACTAAGTGACCTGTCTGAGCGGCTTTTAAGGCGGTATTCACTGTTTCCTTATCCCGCATTTCACCCACCAGAATCAAATCTGGATCTTCCCGCAAAGCTGCTTTTAAGGCGTTATCAAATTTGCGGGTGTGCATTCCCACTTCGCGCTGTTTAATTAAGGATCTTTGGCTGCGGTGAACAAATTCAATCGGATCTTCGATGGTAATGATGTGCTTCGGCATTTCTTTATTGATATAGTCAATCATTGCCGCCATCGTTGTAGATTTACCAGAACCAGTAGGCCCGGTTACCAAAATCAACCCTTTATGAACGTGACAGATATCTCGAAATATCGGAGGTAAGCGCAACTGATCGATGGTTAAGATTTTTAGCGGAATTAACCGCAATACCATTGCATAGCCTTTGAGGGAGTCAAAAATATTAATCCGCACGCGAGCAAATTCATACTGTGTTGCGCCGTCAAACTCTAAATGCTCTTGAAATCGCTGAATTTCTCCTTCTGTTAACACCTCCCGCATCCAACTGATAAAGGTTTCTTTATCAGTTTCGGGATAACTTGTCGGTTCAATTTCCCCTCGGTTGCGAAAGCGGGGTACTTCACCTACACCCAAGTGAATGTCAGAAAATCCTTTATCGTAAGCTTCCTTAATGATGAATTCTAAAGTCAGGCTGGGGGTGCTGTTTTGTTTGGGTGCAGCATTAGGGATTGGTGGTGGAGTTCCCGGACGATGAGTTGTTCCTGGGTTAGGAGTTGGTATCGGCGGTGGTGGTGCAGCACTCATTCCTGGAGCGTTTGACAGATCTAATGTTTGTGTAGCTTGACGTTGGGTGCTTAAGGTTGGCGGTGCTGGTGGGGGTGGCGGTGGCGGTGGTGGTGGTGGTGCTGGACGTGTAGCAGCTGAATGAGGACTTGGTGGACGCTGTAAGTCTGTCATATTTCTTTACAATGAAGAGAACAAAACATAAATTAGTCAGAAGTCACCGTAAATCGGCTGAAGGTGCTTCTGCGTTGAATCGTCTGTGTTTGTGAATCAATTCCTGTGGAGCGCTAGCGTCAGTATTTTTTATTACTTTCTTTTTGACATCGATTATTCCAATTAATTTTTATATATTATCTATACACCTGTTTAACATACTTAAACCCTGCATAAACATCAGGGATAATACATATAAATATATGTATTTAAATTAACTTTTGTTTTTGTTCGATATTTGCGGCTGTTTAAATGAGAAAGTTCATCTCAGATTTAGATAAAAGTGGATAGCAATTAACAGCACAAAACATTAGCAGATATTTTATGCACACACATCTGAGAATTATGAGAATAGTAGTCTGTTAATATAAGAAATGTTAAGCGCTATCGTCCTTAAAGAGCGATCGCACATCTTTCCAGCAGAGTTCGTTGAGCTTCTATACCTGAAGATAGATGTTGATACCAAGCATTTTCTCTATATGTAAACTGGGCTTTACATTCATAATTACAAAAAATTAACTGTAAAGTTTAGTAAAGAAATGCTCATTTAACGAATAGGTTTTTATATACTTAACTTCTAATTAATAGTTTCAGTTTCTTCGGAAACCGAAAAAATTGCAGTTCAGTTTTTGCTCTGTATTTGGGAGGAAAAGTCATGGTTTCGGCAGATAGCTCTAATCTCAATAAGACCTACTCCTTGTTAACGATCAAAAGTTTTTTGATCTGGACTTTCACATTGGCAGTATGTTTGTTAGTTGTCGGATTTCCATTAGTTGTTTTGATGGCTACGGTCGGGTGTCTGTTGTCGATTGTGTTGCAATCTGTGATGCCTGTTAGTGCAGTTTTGTTAGTAGCAGGCGGCTTGATTTTATTTAATATCATGGCAGTCGTATTTGCGGCTGGAATACTAACTGCGAAAGGAGTTCATCCAAAAGAAATTAAATGGTTAAGTTGGTTGCATGGAGAAGCAGAACAAATTCAAACCACCGTATATGCTTCTTGCCCATTAACTTGTGAAATCAAAATGTAATTAATAAATTCGACAAACAGTACATCTGCCCGGTTCAGCCGGGTTTTTTCATGTTTAATTGTCAAGAGTCAATAGTCAATAGTCAATAGTCAATAGTCAATAGTCAATGGTCATTTATCATTTGTCATAAAAAGGTGTCGGGCAAACCATTCTTTCTGGGGATGGAATGAGCTTAAAAGTCATTATTATTACAATACCTCTGCCAATTTACGAGGGTTCAACGCCTGTAGAAACGGTATGAATACGTCCTAAAGAAGTGAGCTTGGCAAAAATCTGGGTTAATAAAATAGGCTCAGGCATTTCCGGAAGCATTTTTAAAATTTCATGGACATATCGAAAACCACTCTGGGTGAGCCTTAAGGTCAATAATGCCGGAGTCGGGATTAAGGAGACGAAAATCAGCGAGAAGGTGATGGGATAAATTGACCATAAAGAATGCTAGATTAACAGCATTAGTGACAGCAGTTGGGCTTAAGTTCATGAAATCTTCCAGTCCCCAAAACTGCTTGGCATCTCGAAAATTGAATTCGATTTGAAAGCGCAGCTTGTAGTAGTCAATTATTTTCTCAGATGACAATTTCAGGTCGCTAGAAAATAGAATCACATGGCTGCAAGCATTAGTTTGAAGATTGGTTTTGACTAGAATAACTACATTCAGAGCTTGGGCAAATTCTTTGTGAAGTAAAGTCGCTTGATAAACGTCAGTTTGAATATCCTCATCAATGGTACTTTTACATAAATAGTTGTTGGGTATATTATGATAGTCAATTTTATCTCCGTATTTACGACGAGAGCGACTATTGGGGTCAGGGCTTTGATAAGGTATATATAATGCTGCATCGTAACGAAGTTTGGAAATTATGTGCAAATTAACTTGGCGAGCCATCTGCAAGGCATTATTGTTCCCAAAGTGACCATCTAATACTAAGTAAGTAAGCGGAATAAATTTAGCTAATAAATTAAATAGCGACTTAATCATCATCTGGATTCGCAGTAATTCAGATGTGAGAATTACCTGGGTTTTATTCTTGTTTTTACTCCCTTTTGGTCGTCCACGCCCACGTTTCTCTTGCTGTTTTATTTCTTGGGTTGGTGACTGGCTATTTTTTTCTATATCGCTCTTTATCACTTGTTCTATCTGAATTGGAAACGAGTGCCTTTTCTCCACACTTACTAACGATAATGTAAAAAAAGATAGCCCTGATATGGGTTTGCTAGCTAGACTAGAAAAAAATCTATCTAGCCCATAAGTTTGTTTACCTGATTTACTTATTACAACTTCATCTCCTGCCAACAAATATATCTCATTTGCACGAAATAAATGCTTGCGAAAGAATACCCAAAACAACGTTGCCCAAGGTATTACTGTATGAAAGAATCTCAACATCGTTCGATAACTGCCACCACTACCTGTCCAACGAGAAATTCCCAACATCGTGACTCGGCCGCTCATTGCTAACATGGCCTGGATTATCAGGTTCAATTGCCGCATTGTCGTAGCATTTATTTGTGGTAGCAGGCATTGTAGCAGTGATAGGATATCTGGCATGGGCGTAAGAGTGGTTTTTGAGTTGTCGTTGTGAGAGACAATAACTCTACTACAAAGCGCCCTCTCTCTTCACCCTCTGATTTTGGCTAAGGTATTGTTATTAGTCATTTATTATTTATTGGTCTTCCTGGCGTTATCCCCTTCATCTCTTCATTTCCCACATTCCCCTCATTTTCTTGTAGGTAGTTTACTATTGACTATTGACCATTGACCATTGACCATTGACTAATGACTAACCAAAAACGAGTTTATATAATCCTTGGTACTCGTCCGGAGGCGATTAAACTAGCTCCGGTAATTCAAGTCTTTCAAAGGTCTCCAGATTTTGAGTCACAAGTAATTTTGACTGGACAGCATCGGGAAATGGTTGAGCAAGTAATGCAACTATTTGACCTGAAAGCAGATAATGACTTGGAGATTATGCAGCCTCAGCAATCTTTGAGTGATATTACCTGTCGCAGTTTGCGGGGTTTAGAGGCGCTGTTTCATCAACGCAAGCCAGATTTAGTCATAGTTCAGGGAGATACGACTACAGCTTTTGCGGCGGCTTTGGCAGCATTTTATCAAAAAATTCCCGTGGGTCATGTGGAAGCTGGGTTACGAACTGATGATTTGTTTAATCCTTACCCAGAAGAAGCTAACCGCCGGCTGATTTCCCAAATTACGCAATTGCACTTTGCACCTACACCCTTGGCTGTGGAAAATTTAGAGCGTTCTGGGGTGTTGGGTGAAATTCACTTGACGGGGAATACTGTAATTGATGCGCTGTTAAATGTGGCTGCAAATCAACCAGCTTGTAATATACCTGGGTTGGATTGGTCATCTTACCGCACATTGCTGGCGACAGTTCATCGCCGGGAGAATTGGGGAGAACCACTACAAGGAATTGCGCAAGGGTTTTTACAGATATTAGATAAGTTTCCTGATACAGCGCTGCTATTACCATTACACCGTAATCCCACAGTAAGAGAACCATTACAAGCGCTGTTGGGAAATCATCCGCGAATTTTTCTGACAGAACCTTTAGATTATGCAGAATTAGTGGGTGCGATCGCGCGATCGCATTTCTTACTCACAGACTCCGGCGGTTTGCAAGAAGAAGCGCCTAGTCTTGGTAAGCCTGTACTAGTGCTGCGGGAAACCACAGAAAGACCGGAAGCTGTGACGGCGGGTACAGCTAAACTAGTAGGAACGCAAACACAGAACATTGTAGCGGCGGCATCTGAGTTACTGAGTAATTCTGTAGCTTATGACACAATGGCTAATGCGATTAATCCCTTTGGCGATGGTAAAGCGAGCGATCGCATTTTGCAAATCGTCAAAAATTATCTAGGAATTAGTTAGATCGCAATAGATACAGCAGATTGCCAGTTAGTGAGGTACAGATAATCATTGATTGTAGGGGCACTGGCACTGCCATGCCCCGAAGCGCGTACCTCATTTCAAGGCATCAAAGTATCAAAACACCTACAATAGTTATAAGTTGTTTAACAAAGAGAATATAACTTGCAGATTAGACATATATTTCTAGATAAATAATAGCTTTTGGCTGTTAGGGCGTCAGATATGAAAAGTTAGCTGTAAATACCAAAAAATCAAACTTTTGTTGACAACTATTGACTATTAATTATTAACTAAAATGCGTAATTTTCTGCAACAAACCTTTGCTAGCTTAGTTGGTAGCTTACTCGGATTGATTATTTTCAGTGGCATCAGCGCTACTGGACTATTATTATTATTGTTTGCGGCTGCTAGTTCCAGCGAATCCGGGCCAGAGGTAAAAGATAAGTCGGTAATAGTTTTTGACTTATCAATGAATATTACCGATGGCGAACCCAATCCCGATCCGATTTTTCAAAAGGCGCTATCTGGTGTGGAAGAAAATAGAATGGGACTGCGCCAAGTTTTGGAAACTTTAGAAAAAGCGCAACGCGATTCGCGAATTGTGGGTGTGTATTTGGATGCAAGCCGCACGGGTGCAAGTAATAGTGCAGGCTATGCATCTTTGAAAGAAATTCGCCAAGCACTAGAGAAATTCCGCGCCTCTGGGAAAAAAGTCATCGCCTATGGTAAAGATTGGGAAGAAAAAGAATATTACCTCAGTTCGGTAGCGGATACGGTGGTACTTAATCCTTTAGGATTGATGGAAGTTAACGGTTTAAGTTCGCAACCGATGTTTCTTGCAGGTGCGTTAGAGAAGTATGGCGTCGGCGTTCAGGTTGTGCGCGTAGGCAAATTTAAGGGTGCTGTTGAGCCTTTTATTTTAAAACAATTAAGTCCAGAAAACCGCCAACAAACACAAAAATTATTAGATGATGTTTGGTCAGAATGGCGCAATGCAGTGGGAGGAAGTCGCAAACTGACGCCGCAAAAGTTACAAGCGATCGCAGATAATCAAGCTATATTAGAAGCCTCTACAGCTAAATCTCAGGGTTTAGTAGACAAAGTCGCTTATGTTGATGAAGTAGTGAGCGACTTGAAAAAGTTAACCAACAGCGATAAAGATGATAAAACTTTCCGCCAAATTAGCTTAAGCGATTATGCCCAAGTTCCCGCCAAATCTGTGGGTTTAGAACGCAATTCCAAAAATGAAATTGCGGTAGTTTATGCAGAAGGCGAGATTGTTGATGGTAAAGGTGGTGATGGCGAAATTGGGGGCGATCGCTTTGCTAAAATTTTCAACAAATTACGTCAAGATGATGATGTTAAAGCTGTAATCTTGCGTATTAATAGCCCCGGTGGTAGCGCCACAGCTGCTGAAGTGATGCAACGGGAAGTTAAACTGACTCGTCAGGTAAAACCAGTAGTTGTCTCAATGGGAGACATGGCTGCATCTGGTGGTTATTGGATTGCTAGCGATTCCAACCGGATTTTTGCTGAACCAAACACGATTACAGGTTCAATAGGTGTATTTGGCTTACTGTTTAACGGGCAAAAGTTAGCCAATAATAACGGTATTAGCTGGGATTCTGTCAAAACTGCCACCTATGCTGACAGCCAAACGGTATCTCGCCCGAAATCACCCCAAGAATTAGCCATTTATCAACGCAGTGTCAACCGAATTTACAATATTTTCCTCAATAAAGTTTCCCAAGGTCGGAAACTACCAGAATCTAGGGTAGCAGAAATTGCCCAAGGCCGGGTTTGGTCGGGGACAGCAGCTAAAGCTATTGGTTTAGTTGATGAAATTGGCGGTTTGAATACAGCTATAGAATATGCTGCCAAACAAGCCAAATTAGGAAAAGACTGGCAAGTTAAAGAATATCCCCAAACTAGCAGCTTTGAAGAACGCTTTTTTGGCATATCTTCTACTGAAGAAGGGAAAACTATTTTTGGCATAAAATCCCAACAAATCAAGCCATCAAATCCCCTCACGGCTGAATTTCAAAAACTGCAACAAGAATTAGCAACTCTACAAAAAATGAACGATCCCCAAGGTGTTTATGCTAGGTTACCGTTTAACCTAAAAATTGATTAGTAATAGAGGGCATGGCATTGCCTATTAGTGGCAACTTAAGATAAAAATAGCCTCACTCTTAGCTTTGCCGCCCGCCTGAGAATGAATTCTCAGGCTAATAGCCCAAGTCTACTAAAGTAGACTCAAGATTTTGAGGATATTTAGTCATCTTGAGATGACTTTTACTATTAGCAAGGAACTTCAGTTCCTTGCGGTAAGCGGGTTTCGCCTTAAGTTGACACCTATGGGCAATGCCATGCCCTACCATCTGTCGCATTCTTGTATAATCCTATGCCCCATGCCCAATGCCCCATGCCCAATGCCCAATGCCCCATTACAACAGCTCATTCATCATTTCTAATAAATGCTTGAGTCTGACAGGCTTGGCTAAATATTTATTCGCACCCGCTTCTAGACAAAGTTGCTCATCACCAGGCATAGCTAAGGCTGTAAGGGCAATAATGGGAATAGCTTGGATTGGTGTATAAGCACGGATTTGCCGAATGGCTTCTAATCCGTCCATCTCTGGCATTTGAATATCCATCAAAATTAAATTAGGCTGATGTCGTTTAGCCATTTGCACAGCTTCTACACCATTGCGAGCCAGAATCACCCGAAAGTTGTGTGCTTCCAAATAGCTCATGGTGGTGGTGATATTAGCTTCATTGTCTTCTGCTAACAATATGCTGGGTTTTTGTGATGATTCCATAGCTGCAATGACGAGAGCAGTGTGCAAATTTGGCTCTTGTACATTCGCGAAAATTTGGCTGAGTGCTTGGTAAAACTTTTGGCGCGATAAAGGCTTTAAAATATGTTCCACAGCACCTAACTCTAAACTGCGCGATCGCTGATCGACTACAGAAATGACAATTACAGGTATATGCTGCGTTTCGGAATGTCCTTTTAATTTCGCTAAAACTTCCCAGCCAGAGCAATCAGGTAAATATATATCTAAAACAATCACATCTGGTTTGACGCGCAGAGCTAATTGCAATGCTCCTTCGCCCACTGGATGAATAACACTGGTTGCCCCCATTTCCGCTAAATAGTGCTTAATTTGACTGGCAGCAGCCGTAGAATCCTCTACTACTAAGGCTTGTTGCATGGATATATCTTGCAGCATTCCTAAATCGGAGAGTAACGGCAATTCATCCTGACTCAGCAAGGGATGCCAAGGTAAGATGACTATAAAGCAACTGCCTTTACCTAGTTGACTTTCTACGCGAATACTTCCCCCATGCAAATCGACAATCCGCCGCACTAGAGATAATCCCAAGCCTGTACCGGGATATCTTCGTGACAGGGAACTGTCTAACTGCACAAATGGCTGAAACAGCTTGCTCATATCTGCCGCCGCAATGCCAATACCAGTATCTCTAACGCGAAATTCTACCGCTTGTTCTAAGAAGTTCATGCGCACTTCTAAATTAACGCTACCACCATCGGGGGTGAACTTAACAGCATTAGCTAGCAAGTTAACTAATACTTGCAGTAGGCGACGCTCATCTGCTTCGACTTCGGAAACAGATTCTTCAATGTCACAAGTAAGTTGAATTTGCTTGTTTCGTGCTTGTTGCTTAACAAAGTTCAGACTAGATTCGCACAGGGGATGAACTGATACAGAAGTCAGTCTCAACTCCATTTTGCCTGACTCAATTTTCGAGAGGTCTAAAATATCGTTAATCAGCTCTAGTAAATGTTGACCGCTTTGTTCTACTGTATGTAAAAACTGGCGTTGTTGAGCAGTTAAGCTACCAAATACTTCTTCTAACAATAATTCCGCCATGCCCAAAATTGAGTTTAAAGGCGTGCGTAATTCATGACTCATGCTGGCAAGAAATTCATCTTTGAGGCGTGCGGCTCTGGCTAATTCAGCATTGGCTAAACTGATACGTTCGCTACTGCGGCGGAGTTGTTCTTCTGCCCGTTTGCGCTCGGTAATATCATGATTAATTTCTAAAATTTTTACCGAGTTTCCTTGCTCATCTTTCTGTAACACCCAGCGACTAGCAACGATGATGGGTGTATGATTGCGGTGTACTTGGATAAGTTCGCCTTCCCAGAAACCTTGAGCAGATAATTCGGCTTCTACCTCAGCTGGCGATCGCGGAAATTGCGTTTGCAGTAGTTCATGCGCTCTTTGTCCGCTAGCTTCCGATGCAGTCCAGCCATACATTCTTTCTGCACCTTTGTTCCAGAAGGTAATTCTGCCATCCAGATCGCGGGTCATTATGGTATCATGGGCAAGATATAATAACTGCGCCTGCTCTTCTAAAATTTTCTGGGTGCGTTGTCGCTCTGTTAGTTCCTGTTGCAATTGGGCGTTGACAGTGGCTAATTCTCCCGTTCGTTCCGCAACTCTTTGTTCTAAAGATTCATTTACTTCTTGTAATAAAGCTTCTGCCCGTCGGCGCTCGGCTAATTCATGCTGTGCTTGCTGATACAACTCCGCCTGTCGTAAGGCAATACCTAAATGAGTTGCCAATTCTTGCAGCAAACTTACTTCTAAAGACTGCCATTGGCGGGGTGCTTGACAATGATGGGCAATCAACATTCCCCACAGATGGCCATCTTGTAAAATCGGCACCACCAAATTTGCCCTTACCTGTAAATTTGCGAGTAAATTCACATGGCAAGGATCGATACTACCATCATAGATATCCGGCTTGATGGTGACAAGTCCTTGGCGGAAGGGATTAATATATTTCTCACTCAGACAAGGATCGAAGTGAGAAGTGGAGAATAAAGGTGTCCAGCCTGCTGCTACCGATTCTGTGGTGACAATTCCCGTTCCGTCTGACTGTATCCGGAAAATCAGCACGCGATCGCTTTTGAGAAATTCCCTGACTTCATTGACAGTGGTTTGTAAAATTTCCTCAATGTTTAATGATTGATGGATTCTTTGGGTAATTTGGGAAACTAGCCTGTCTTTTTCAATTCGCAGTTGCAGTTGAGATTGTAGCTGTACTCTAGCGATCGCCGAATTCACTGCGAAGATTAACCGATCTGGCGTAATCTGATCCTTAACTAGATAATCCTGCGCCCCAGCCTTCATACTTTGCACTGCGATCGCTTCACTACCTTGCCCAGTCACCACAATCACAGGTAAATAGTTCTCAGAAGATGGCGGATGCAATCTCGCAATAAATTCTAGTCCATCTAAATCTGGCAAGCGGTAATCTAGTAACACCACATCTGGCTGATATTGCTGCCATAACTCTAAACCTTCTTGACCTAGATTTGCTTCCAGAATGTTGTATCGGTAATCTTTATCTCGCAACAAACACCTTCGATACAGTTCTCGGTCTTCTGGCGAATCATCCACAATTAGTACAGTGCGCTGATGCTGACTCATGTTGAATTATCTGGGTAATCAGGCAAAGTCGTGACTTCAAACCAATAATCCAGCAGTGTTTGGATGTCTCGCTTCAATTGGGCAAAGTTAATCGGTTTAACAATGTAGCTATTGACTCCGTATTTGTAGCAATCCTGAATATCTTTAGGATTATTGGATGTAGTGAAAACAACGACAGGAATGGTCTTTAAACTATCATCTTGTTTTATCCGATGCAATACTTGTCTGCCATCAGTGCCTGGTAAATTGAGATCGAGAATAATCATTGCTGGACGAGGAGCAATTTCTAAATTATTGTATCTACCAGTGCGATAGAGAAAAGACAAAGCCTGTTCGCCATTAATACAGCGATGAATGGGAATCGACAATGGCGATCGCTGCAAAAATCTCTGGATAGTTTCAAAATCCTCATTGCTATCTTCCACAATCAGCAACGGCGGAGTATGTCTGAAAATCGTATCAGTCATAGGCAGGGGGTAGGGGGCAGGGG
>NZ_CAWPNJ010000011.1:0-204566 GCF_963889195.1 Calothrix sp. FACHB-168 | reverse complement strand
GCTGAGTTAGAGCTATTAGAAAAACTGGTAAAAAACTTGGGTAATTTGCCCGAATATAGCTTTTTACGCTCTCCAGAGATTGGACTGGCGATGGTGCGGGGGCGTGCTGGCGGTACAGGGGAGGCGTTTAATTTAGGCGAAATCACCATGACTCGATGCGTTGTGCAATTAGAGAACCTAGAAGAAGCGATCGCCGGATTTGGGTATATTGCAGGGCGATCGCATCGTCATGCAGAATTAGCAGCTTTATGTGATGCATTACTACAAACTCCACATTGGCGCGATCGCATTCAAGCTGAAGTCATTCAACCCTTACAAATAGAAAGCCAAAAGCAGCAGGAACTTCAACAACGCCAAACAGAAGCGACAAAGGTTAATTTCTTCACAATGGTGAGAGGGGAATAAATGACGGTTGACTGATGACAGTTAATAAATGAAAAATGAAAAATGACTAAAGTTACACAATTACCAGGGTTACAAGATTCGATTCATGATGCACAAAGGACGTTTCGGGCGTTGTTGGATGCTCATGCACGACCAGGGATAGCTTATCAGATAACAGCGCAAATGAGTGTACCTGCGGGTTTAACGGCTGCTTGTGGGGCTGCTTGTTTAACTTTGTTGGATTTGGATGTTGTGGTATGGTTACAACCGAGTTTTGATGCTCAAGTTAAAGCTTGGTTGTTGTTCCATAGTGGCTGTCGCTTTACGCAGTACCCAGAGGAAGCTGAATTTGCTTTAATTCAAGATTTAGCAACGTTACCAGAATTATCTATTTTTAATTGGGGAACGGCTGAAAAACCAGAAGCTTCAACAACATTATTAGTACAGGTAGAAAGTTTTGAAATGGGAGAACCTGTAATTTTAACAGGGCCGGGAATTTTAGAAGAACGTGTTATTGCACCCAAACTTCCTCACCATTTTTGGGATTTCTGGAGACAGAATCACCAAGCATACCCGCAAGGTGTAGACGTATTTATATTTACAGAAAATGCAGTAATAGGAATACCAAGAACTAGTAATTCAAAATTCAAAATGAAAGAAATATGATCTGCTATCTAGAAACTGGAAATCAAGCAAACTCTTGAAATTATTACAAATGACCAATGACTAATGACCAATGACAGATATGACAAGTTATCTTTAATTGCACAAACCTACTTATGAATATTGATATTCGTATTGCGAACCGAGAAGATTTACCTCTCTTAAATCACTTATATGCTGACATGGATAATCAGCCACCTATACCCAAAGATGATTTAGAAAAAATCTTTGCAGAAATCACACAAATTCCTAATTATCACATTTATATTGCTTATTTAAACGAGCAACCTGTAGGGACTTTTAGCCTTCTTTATGCACCAACAATGATGCATCAGGGATATCACAAATTTGCAGTCCTAGATTCAGTAACGGTTATTTCTCAAATGCGGGGAAAGGGAATTGGTAGCGACATGGTAAAAGCTGCGCTCAAACTTAGTGCTGAAGCTGGATGTTATAAAATGATGCTCTCTTCTAATTTAAAACGCGATCGCGCCCATCAATTCTACCAATCACTAGGTTTCGAGCAACACGGCTGGAGCTTTAAATGCATACTCCAACCACCCCAAAATTTTGCATAATCCCCAATCAACAGTCAACATTCAACAGTTAACCGTCAACAAAAAGTATATGCCATACGTTGCAGTCAAAGGTGGAGAACAGGCGATTCAAAATGCAGAATCGCTTCTGAAAAATAGGCGCAGAGGCGATCCGAAAATTCCTGAATTAACTGTAGACCAAATTGAACAACAGTTAACTCTAGCAGTAGAACGAGTAATGTGTGAGGGTAGTTTATATGACCGAGAGTTAGCATCTCTAGCGATTAAACAATCTTGGGGTGATTTAGTCGAAGCAGTTTTCTTATTACGCGCCTATCGGACAACACTTCCCCGTTTTTACTACAGCCAACCTTTAGACACCAGCAAAATGCAGATTCAACGCCGCATTTCTGCCATTTTTAAAGATGTCCCAGGAGGGCAAAAGTTAGGACCTACCTTCGACTATATTCACCGTCTACTAGATTTTAAATTAATAGCAGAAGAACAAATACCACCAGCACCAGAAGCAGAAGCCATTACAGAACCAGTTCCCCGTGTAATTGACACCCTAGATCAAGAGGGATTGATGCAACCAGAACAGAGCAGAGGAGCAGAGAAAGAATTTTTTAATCCCCAGTCAACAGTCAACACTTCGACAAGCTCAGTGCGGCGCAGTCAACAGTCAACCGTTAACCATCAACAACCCTTTGATTTAACTCGCGAACCATTAACCTTTCCGGCTGGACGAGATGCAAGACTGCAAAATCTAGCGCGTGCAGATGAGGGTTTTTTGCTATCTCTGGCTTATTCTACACAACGGGGTTATGGCAGAAACCATCCGTTTGCGGGTGAGATTCGCATGGGGGAAGTAGAGGTGGTGATTTGTCCTGAAGAATTGGGATTTGAAATTGCGATCGCAGATATTACTGTCACCGAAGTGCAAATGGTGAATCAATTTAAAGGTAGTAAAGAATTACCCGCACAATTTACCCGTGGTTATGGACTTACCTTTGGTTATAACGAGCGTAAAGCTATGTCAATGGCGTTGGTAGATAGAGCAATGCGTGCTGAAGAATTAGGAGAAACAATTCAAGGGCCAGCGCAAAATGTTGAATTTGTGCTTTTACATTCTGATAATGTGGAAGCTCAAGGTTTTGTGCAACATCTTAAACTTCCACACTATATTGACTTTCAAGCAGAGTTAAATTTAGTAAGAAAAATTCGGCAGCAACAAGTAAATAATCAATCATCAGATTTAACAGCTATGCCGGAAGAATCACAGGTTTCAGAAAGCCAAGAATTAAACAAGGAAAATTTTCCTGTTAGTAAAGTTTAGGTATTTTATTAATCAGTCACAAATTGGTGTAAGTCAGTGACAACAACACAAACTATTCAAACATTGTCGAAAATAAATAATACAAAAATTGCTATCCAAGGAGTAAATGTATTAACTCCTGATGATTGGGTAAAAGATGCCACTGTTTTAATTGAAGATGGGCAATTTATTAGTATCGATCAGGCACCAAGCCATAATGGATTTTATCTGGTAAATGCTCAAGGTCTCCAAATGTTACCAGGAATTATTGACTTACATGGCGATGCTTTTGAGAGGATGATTTGTCCTCGTCCGGGAGTTAACTTTCCGCTACCAATAGCGATCGCAGATAATGATCGTAATCTCTTAGCATCTGGTATCACTACTTTTTACTGCTCAATTACCGACTCTTACGAACCAGGGTTACGCAGTCGCGATTCTGCTCGTGCTTTAATTGACTTCATTTTAGGGGTAGGTAAACAAGTTTTACATTGCAATCATCGCATTCATATTAGACACGAAGAAGCAAATATAGCTGGACATCAAGAGTTATGTGATTGGATCGTATCTGATAAAGTACATCTTTTATCTATCAACGATCACCTACCACCCCCAGGTAATCAAAAGAGATTTAGCCGCTATATCAATAGTGTGAAGCAGAGATCGTCCATGTCTCTAGAAGAGATTGAAGAATTAATCAATCAGGTAACAGCAAAACGACATGAAGGTGACGCACAAATACAAGAACTGGTGGAATTAGCTCATAAATATAGTATTCCGCTTGCATCCCATGATGATGATAGCCTCGAAAAAGTCTTACTGAGTCAACAGCGCCAAGTTGCGATCGCAGAATTTCCCGCGACTGTAGATTTAGCAGCAAAGTGTCGTGAATATGGTGCAGCCGTTCTCATGGGTGCGCCTAACTTAGTCCGTGGTGGTTCTCACTTAGGTTTAATGAGTGTAGCTGAGGCGGTGAAAAATAACGTTATCGATTGTCTTTGCTCAGATTATCATTATCCTTCCTTATTTTATGCTCCCTTCAAACTGCAAGAATTAGGCTTAATGTCATTTGAAAAAGCATGGTCATTAGTTTCTAGCCTACCAGCAGAAGCCGCAGGAATTAGCGATCGCAAAGGCAAAATCGCCCCAGGTTTAGACGCAGATTTCCTCTTGATATCTCCTAATAATTCCTTACCATCTGCGATTACTGCCATTTCATCTGTATACATAGCCGGACAAGAAGTCGCCCACTACCAAATTTAATCAGGGACTTCCAAAACATCTTATCGCTGGGGGTAGCAGAGGAAGCAAGGGAGCAGGGGAGCAGAGGAAGAAAAAAATTGCCTAATATCTTCCCTCTTGCTGATTGAATAATTTAATTTCTGGAAGTCCCTCAACACCCAGTCAACAGTCAACAGTCAACCATCAACATTTATCTTATGAACCCTACCATCGAAAGTATTATTAACCTATTCACCGAAAAAGGTTCTCAATTGTATGGTGCAGAAGCTGTCAGCCAGCTAGAACACGCCTTGCAATGTGCTAGCCTTGCTGAACAATCAGGTCAAAGCCATGAATTAATTACCGCTTGTTTACTCCATGATTTAGGACATTTAATCCATGACTTAGGCGATAATCCCGCTAGCCAAGGTATAGACGATCGCCACGAACACCGCGCTATACCTTTACTCAAGCAGATTTTCACTTCAGCAGTCACAGAACCAATTAGACTGCATGTCGTCGCCAAGCGTTATCTTTGCTCAATCAATCCTGAATATTGGGATAGTCTCTCAGCTGCTTCCAAACGTAGCTTAGAACTCCAAGGAGGCATATTTTCCCCAGAACAAGCAGAACAATTTATTCAACAACCTTACGCCGAAGATGCAGTACAGCTAAGAATTTACGACGACAAAGCCAAAATCGAAAATCTACCCACACCCGATTTAAACCACTTCACCCAATTTGCGATCGCTTCCTTAAATAAGCTGTCACACATCTAACTTGTTATGAACTGTTAACAGTCATCAGTCAACCGTCAACAATCAAATGAATATTCCTCCCCCATCCCCAGAAACTGGATTTAACTTCGCCTACCTAGACGAACAAACAAAGCGTTCCATTCGCCGTGCTTTGCTGAAAGCTGTGGCGATTCCCGGACATCAAATACCCTTTTCTTCCAGAGAAATGCCTATGTCTTACGGCTGGGGTACTGGGGGAATTCAGGTAACGGCTGCTGTAATTGGTCAAACTGATGTCTTGAAAGTCATCGATCAAGGTGCAGATGACACCACAAACGCTGTGAATATCCGTCGCTTTTTCAAAAAAGTTTGTGGTGTAGAAACAACAGAACACACCCAAGAAGCCACTCTGATTCAGACGCGCCATCGCATACCCGAAACACCACTCAAAGACGGACAGATTTTAGTTTACCAAGTACCAATTCCCGAAGCCTTACGCTGGTTAGAACCCTCGTCTGTAGAAACAGGCAAAATGCACGCCTTAGAGGAATATGGGGCGATGTACGTCAAACTTTACGAAGACATCACTACACATGGACACATTGCCACATCTTATGATTACCCAGTCATGGTACATGACCGTTATTTGATGAGTCCTAGCCCCATTCCCCGCTTTGATAATCCCAAAATGAATATGAGTCCTGCTTTACAATTATTTGGTGCAGGGAGAGAAAAACGCATATATGCAATTCCACCCTACACCAAAGTCAAAAGCCTAGATTTTGAAGACCATCCCTTCACCATAGAAAGATGGGATAAAGCCTGTGAGTTATGCGGTTCCACAGAAAGCTATTTAGATGAAGTTGTGATTGATGACAAAGGCGGGCGAATGTGGATTTGTTCAGATACGGATTTTTGTAATACAAGAAGTGTTGACTGATGACGGTTGACTGATGACTGTCTCTTATTGGCACTTTTTAACCATGCAATCATTAACTCTTAACCATCGATCGCTAGAATTTCCTAGCCAAGCACTTTTGTACATGATGATGGGATCGTACCTCGTTTAACTGCAACTATCTGCCGAGGCGATCGCGTTGCTTAATTTATGCAAGCTAAAAGCTATATTGTTCACAGTCACCAGTCAACCGTCAACCGTCAACCGTCACCAGTCATCAAGTTGGTAACTAACAGTGAATCTCCCTTTAATTACTCTTGCTCAAGAGCATAACGAGAAAATAGCAATTGTTACAACTGATAAAGCATTTACCTACAGAGATTTGCTGCAAACTTCCAGTCAAATAGCAGCAAATTTGCTTCAAGATGCGGAAGATTTACAGGAGGTGCGAGTTGCTTTTCTTATACCGCCTGGGTTTGAGTATGTCGCTACTCAATGGGGGATTTGGCGTGCTGGCGGAATAGCTGTACCGCTTTGTATTTCTCACCCAAAACCAGAATTAGAGTATGTAATTACAAATTCTGGCGCATCGATTATTGTTGCTCATCCCAATTTTGAAGCAATATTGCGATCGCTCGCAACTGAACACAATTTACGATTTATCCTCACCTCAGAAAGACTTCCAGATCCTGTTGATCGCCTTCTGGAAGTAGATATCGCTAGACGCGCCTTAATTCTCTACACAAGCGGTACCACAGGTAAACCCAAAGGCGTAGTGACAACCCATAAAAATATTCAAGCGCAAGTAACTAGCTTAATTACAGCTTGGGAATGGACAGCAAGCGATTGCATTCTCCATGTACTTCCCCTGCATCATATTCATGGAATTATCAACGTCCTCACTTGTGCTTTATGGGCTGGTGCTGAGTGTCATATTTTGAGCAAATTTGATGCTGAAACCGTTTGGAATAGAATTTGTGAGGGTGACTTAACCTTATTCATGGCAGTTCCCACAATTTATGTAAAGCTAATTGCTGCTTGGGAAGCTGCTTCTAGCGATCGCCAAAAAAGTATGACAGATGGCTGTAGCAAAATGCGCCTGATGGTTTCTGGTTCAGCAGCCTTACCAGTTCAAGTGTTAGAAAAATGGCAGAGTATTAGCAACCACTTTCTGCTTGAACGCTATGGGATGACAGAAATTGGTATGGCGCTGTCCAATCCTTTACATGGTAAACGTTACTCCGGATATGTCGGAAAACCACTACCGCAAGTGGAAGTCAGATTAGTAGATGAAAGTGGAGAGTTAGTTTCACCAGGAACACCAGGCGAAATCCAAGTTAAAGGCCCCACCGTGTTTTTAGAATATTGGCAAAATCCCCAAGCAACCGCCAAAGTTTTTAAAGATGGCTGGTTTTGTACTGGCGATCTCGCCGTGGTTGAAAATGATAACTACCGCATTTTGGGGCGGATGAGTGTGGATATTATCAAAACTGGAGGCTATAAAGTCTCGGCTTTAGAAATTGAAGAAGTATTAAGAACTCATCCAGATATTCAAGAATGTGCAGTAGTTGGTGTTCCCGATACAGAATGGGGTGAGCGAGTCTGTGCGGCTTTATTATTACAACCACAGCGCCAGTTGACATTAGAATCTTTTAGGAGTTGGGCAAAAGAACAATTAGCAGTTTATAAAATTCCTACTAGAATTTTGACAGTTGAAGAATTACCACGTAACGCTATGGGGAAGGTAACTAAGCCCACAGTAGTTGAGTTATTTCGTTCATCTTCATCATAGAAGTGGTGGATTTGGCGGACACCAGAAAAGATTTTTGCTAGAAATACCAAGGGATTCTAAAATTCCTCGCATGATCTCTGTGCAGTACATCCAATGTCCCAAATCGTCATACATCCGATCGGGATTAAACTCGACATTATAATGCACTACATTAGTTAGACCTAAAAACTCATCGGAGGCTTGGGGAGAAAGCAAGAGTAACTGAAATGGTTTACCTTGGCATTGTTTTTCTAGCTTGTTGACTAAATCAATTACACCAGCGCGATCGCAAATACCTGTGCGAACAAAAAGCACCTGGTCGCAATTGTCAATTGTGTACCAAAACCGTTGGGAACGTGCTGTATACCGAACGCGCATCCGTTCATAAACAGGAGACATATCGTAAACTGCGTTATCTGTTTCTTCTACTTCATGAGCAAAAGATAAACCTGTCCATTTGCTGTGATATATTCTGCCTGCGTCTGGATTGTAATGTAAATACTGAGGATTCCACATATCCTCAAAGCGATTTTCAATCATATCGGCAACATCGGCAATATTGGTAGTGCGCGTCAAATCAAAGGGAAAGGCGGGGCCGTCATACTCCATTTTGTATAACATCATGCGAACGGCACAGCGATCGCCTAAGGGAATAATCCCCACACGGCTGATATCGGATAATTTGCATTTGTATTGAAATAGCACCGCAGACTTGGCTGGTACTTTTACCCGGCTTTCTAGCCCGTAATTGCCAATCATCATGGTGCGGAAGGGAATATCAGGATGTAGCGGATCTGCATAAACACCTGCTGGCATAGCTTTTAATGCTAGACGCACCTCTTGCCACATAGGTTGTATATTATACTCGTGTTCTGATTCATTAATCATCCAGATGTTGTGTTCGTCCGCTTGCAAAATTCCCAAATGTCCATCATAGAAGAGAACTTGGGAGTTATCTGGGGAAAATAAATTGAATACGGCGCTGTATTCGATATCAACATGAGGAGGAATTTCTACTGAAGTTGCGATCGCGCCATTTTCTTGCACAGCAAAGTAAGGAAGTATCCCTGACTGAACTGATTTAGCAATGTAAATCCCAGGGATTAATCCTGCTTGAGTTTGCAGTGCAGTTTGTAGTTCCTGCCAATAAGGAGCAATGGTGTAACTGTATTGTGAGCTATTGCTAATCCGCAACCGTTTTTCTGCCACACAGGCCCAGATATAAAAGCCTGCATTGTCCGAGTAAATTAAAACTTCATTTGGCTGCCAAAAGCGTTGTTTTTCCTTGGCTAATTCCTCTTTGTCAATATCGAATAAGCGCAAGTCAATTGCCTCATACATCAGACGGTGACCAACAGTATTAGGATGGGCTGGGTCAAAGGATATTCCCGCTTGCCAACATCCCCGTTGATTATCTAATGCTGCCAACCAATCTAACACCGGAACACCCCAATTCAACATCCGGTTGTGTGTATCCCGCAATAGCCAGTAATGCTCAGGTTTATAGTCACCATTGGGATAGACTCCGCCTAGAATGGGAAGTGCGCCAATTTCCCGCGTCATTTTCGCTAACTGTTGCAAGCCACTTTCAAAACGTCTCTGAATAGCGCGGCGTTCGTGAGGCGGACAATAGGCTAATCCTTCATTACCCAGAGATAGGGCAATAATCACCACATCTGGTTTTTGTGGGGTGACAACTTGGGTAAATCGGGCGATTGTTCTGCTAACATTAGCTCCCACCTCCGACACATTCACAAGTTGGTGTCCGTATTTTTGCTCTAAAGTCTGTCCTAATAACCAAGCCCAACCTCTCAACAGCCAAGCTTTATGACCTACAGCGACGGAACTGCCAATCACAACTATTTTTAGCCCTTGGGATGATTGTTCCCAAGGCATCTTTACCTGAGACTCCTCAAAGTATCCAAATGGATAAGGTTGCAAATAACCGAATGCGCCATCATCTACAATAACGGTGCTGGACTGAGTTTCTGGATTGATGGGTAGCCAACGGTTGGGGCCTAAAGCTTCCCATTGCCCATTGCCTTTGGCATCAAGGCGCACATACTTATATTCCACTAATTCCGCAGATGACTGAATTTCGATTGCTGTATCTGTCCACCATAAAGGATAGCGATCGCCACTTGTACGCAAGTGAACACACTTTTTTATATTCCACATTCCCAACTCAGGAGTAGAACCAACCAAGCCAATAGACTCACCAGCTTTAGTGTGTGCAATTATTAAAAATTTATACATACATTTTCAGTATATTTAGGTAGGATGTACTAGACAATAAAGCTGAATCCCTTATTATGTCGTTATTTTGAACGTCATAAAAACCTTATGCTTTCGTCCCAGTGTTCAAATTTAAGTTATTAACCCAAACTGTCGTTAAACTTAGGTAATCAAGAGATTAAATTTGCTAGATACTAGTAATGTTAAGCCAATTTTTTAACTAAAACAGATAAAAATTTTAGAACATAAATATTTTATTATTGTTCAATAAAAAGCGAAAATTCAGGCTGCAATACTTTTCTTATCCTCTAAAATTAACAGATGAACTTACACATGAAATTTGCATAATTTTGTTGATTGTTGACCGTTAAATGTTAACAAATTCTACAAGTTATGCTGCAAGGTATATGTGTATTAGCTGATGAGTTCATGATACTTCCAAGGAAAAATACAATGGCAAATTACAAAAGCAGTGGTCATTTAGAAATCAACAGTCTGATTGATGATGCGGTCAATAATGCGATCGCTCGCCGCAATCAAGGTTTAGATTCTGAAGATGCTTTGTTAGATGTATCTGCTGAAGAAGCGAAAAATGTTGCAGGTGGTCTAGTAACTAAAACAATTGGTTTGGTGATTAAACCGCCTATTATTGTCGGCATCATCATCGCTCCAATTGAAACTATTTAGCCGTAAGATTCTCTTTGCTGAGGCGCAATTAATGGAAAATATTGCTGCTGAAAAAACTATACTTTGCCCAGGGCAAACGCATCTAAATATTGACAAAGTGGTGGTTAAGGTGTGTATAAAATAGTACATATAAACTATTCAGGTGTTGAGGGGGCGATCGCTGAGTGAGTGGGGGTAAGCCATCGGACTTTAATGGTAAAGTCATTCTAAAAGTAGAATAAAGACCCATAAAGCGTGAAGCTCAAGCCCAAAATCACCATTACTGACCACTTTGCACAGATGTCAGATCCCAGAGTAGATCGTACAAAACGGCACAAGTTAATTGACATTATCACAATTGCCTTGTGTGCAGTGATATGTGGAGCAGATAGTTGGGTGGCAATTGAACTGTATGGCTGCACGAAGTATGAGTGGTTAAAAACGTTTTTAGAGTTACCAAATGGGATACCATCACACGATACATTTGCGAGAGTATTTGCACAGTTAAACCCGCAACAGTTCCAAGAATGTTTTCTGTCATGGATGAGATCAATACAAAAGATAACATCAGGGGAAATAGTAGCAATTGATGGGAAGACTTTATGCGGTTCATTTGATAAAGCATCTGGGCAAAGTGCCATTGAAATAGTTAGTGCCTGGGCGACTAAAAATAGAATTGTACTAGGTCAGGTAAAAGTAGATTCTCAGTCAAATGAAATTACAGCAATTCCAGAACTATTAAAAGTGCTAGAACTGTCTGGATGTATTGTGACAATAGATGCAATAGGCTGCCAAAAAGAGATTGTGAAGTTGATTAACCAGCAAGAGGCAGACTATGTAATTACGTTAAAAAAGAATCAAGGGAATCTTTATGATGAAGTAGAAAAACTAATTGCTGAAGGAATAAAGACAGGTTTCCAAGGACTTGAGCATAGCACATATAAAACAGAGGAATTTGGTCATGGTCGTCATGAAATTCGTCATTATCTAATGTTATCTGGTATTCGAGAAAAGCTTGACCCAGATTCAGTTTGGGCTAAGTTAAATAGCGTGGGTATGGTGGAGTCTGTTCGTCAAGTAGATAGTAAGACAACGGTAGAAACCCGTTATTTTATTAGTAGCCTTAAAGAGGATGCCCAAAAGTTTGCCAATGGAGTTCGCAATCATTGGGGAATTGAGAATTCATTACATTGGATATTGGATGTAGCATTAAACGAAGATGATTGTCGCATTAGAAAAGATAATGCACCACAAAATTTTGCAGTTTTGCGACACATGGCAGTGAATCTGTTAGGTAAAGAAAAACGAGTGAAGGTAGGAGTAAAAAATAAACAATTTCTAGCGGCGATGGATAATCACTATTTAGCTAGATTGCTTTCCTTGGCTGAGAAATTACCTAATTAGAGATTGAATCAGGAATTACATTTTATATTTAGAGAGTTTTAGCAAGAGTAATTTAATTATTTTTGCATACATTGAGATGTGGTTTTTTATTTTTAAACAAATTCTTCAAGGCAATATATAAGTCCTTGATATCTGAAGATATCCTTTTATTTAAGTTCATTATTTATCTAGGATAATTTGCTTGATTCAAGATACTTAAATTTAATTACTAATTATTGTTAGCAATTAAGATGCGTTTGCCCTGGTGCTTTGTCTCATTAATTATATAGGGTAAGTTTTTTCTTCTTTTCTCTTCCTTCGCGCACTTCGCGTCTTCGTGGTTCGTTTTTTACCCCGCAAAATTAATAGGACAGACCACTAGTAGTCTGGCAACCCAACTTTGCTAGGTGAGACATCCGGATATAACCGTCCCATTTTATTACGTGCATCCGTAATTTTAAAGCGCCAATTTACACTTGCTTTACTAGAATTGCGATCGCTCTGCCAAGAAGCGATTTCTTGAGATAATTTTTGAACGTCAGCAATTCGTCTTTCCAAACATTGACGGGATAAAACGGATAACTCAATCTCAACTTGATTTAGCCAACTCCCATGCTTAGGCGTGTAGTGAAATTCGCGCTTTTTGGACAATTCGACGTGCATATCGATGGTGTAAATACTTCGTACAAAGCTGCTGGATTATGTGTGTTGAGGTTATCAACTACCAGACGAATTGACTCAGCTTGCGGGCAATGAATGTCAACTAAATTCTTCATTTGTAAAGCAAAATCTTTTTTCGTTCTCTGTTGTGTAACCTCAATATGTCGCCAACCTTTATGAGGTTCAAAAATTGCAAACAAATTGACACTACCATTCCGCTTATACTCATAATCATAACGTTCTGGTTGCTCCGGTTCGGGTGGTAATGGTTCTCTGACATCCTCCAGCAAAGGATATGGGCGTTCATCAAAACAAATTACTGGATGTTTTGGGTCATATGGTTGGCTGTATAAATCTAATAAATCTTCCATCCGTAAAACATACTCGGCATCCACTTTGGGAATGCACCATTGTTCCTTTAACCAAGGTTTAATTTCGTTTTTTTTAAATAGGAACGAACAGTTTCTTTAGAAACTGAATCTACGATGTTTAAACTTACTATCCGCTCTGCTAATAGTTTCATCGTCCAACGATTTCTTCCGCATGGTGCTTGAGAACAAGCTGTTGCAATCAGAAATGCTTCTTGTTCACCATCTAATTTCCGTTGTTTTGGTGGATGAGGCCGATCTTGTACAGCTAATTCAATTCCTCCCTCTACATATCTAGCACGGGTACGCTCTACGGTTGAAACGTGTACTCTTAGACATTCTGCGTTAGCGAAGCTCCTCCGTCAGGAGGCTCGCTTTGTCAATTTCTCCTTCCCATGCCATCAAAAGTATATGGGCGCGAGTCAGGCTCCTTGCTTTACTCTTGCCTGTTTTGATTAGCGATCGCAGTTTTTCGACTTCTTCTGTATTCAAATCTACTGTATACTTCTTTGCCATTATCCTACCCGCAACCACACTTCAAATAGTTTATCAAAATCTGTATTCACCTAGCAAAGTTGGGTTGCCAGACTACTAGTCTATTCTCAATAAACTCAAAATAATTTCATTAATACCTGCTTATTGACAATTTTATCCCGCTTTTGTCACTCTCCGGGAGGCTTGCTCACGAGTTAGGAATACCCTTAAACGAGCGCCCATATCTCACTCACCTCGGTAGATACATTCTCCGTATTTATTTATCTTTACATACTTTGGTTTTTTCATGCCCACCTACTTAGAACTGTGGGCAATCTACCAAATGGAACTACCAAAAACCGGAACTGTTCTGGGTTAGCTTCCCCCCGAACAAGTGCAAGAATTGAAGTTGCGATCGCCCGAAATAACCAAGCAGCCAGGGCGAATTGTGACTCATTGAATCACGCAAAATTCAGATAAAATCTCTCCGTCTTCCAGAGAATGCCTATCCTTTCAGCAATTGCTTAGGCGCAGATAGCCTTAGGCATCGCAGGTAACAGAAATTTTTTGCTGGCAAACTAACCTAAAAATAGAACGCCACAGAAAAATCATGCCGCAAAGAAAAACCGAATTTGATGTGTCTCACTACATTCCCAGAAAGAACGAAACTCTATCCGAAGAACTGCTCAGGCTAGCTATGTTATTTCGTTTGGTGAAGCCGTTGAATGTAGATAAAGCAACAAAAAAAATGATCATGACAAACCCAGAGTTGCTACCGCAGTATCTCAACCAACAACACGGCGATGACATTGCCATTTAGAACTTTTACTTCCTTGACAAATTTTTTGTATAAATCCTTCTTGGTTTCATC
Source organism: Calothrix sp. FACHB-168 (assembly GCF_963889195.1). NCBI lineage: Bacteria > Bacillati > Cyanobacteriota > Cyanophyceae > Nostocales > Calotrichaceae > Calothrix > Calothrix sp. FACHB-168. The sequence continues at coordinate 190,384 of NZ_CAWPNJ010000011.1, read as the reverse complement.
TGGCATCACCTCAAGGAACTCAACATCACCGAAGGTGTCTATCAATTCTTTTTGCAAACTTGCCCCAACAAAAGCGAATTGAATGTTTTGTTGCTGAAGTTGCTGAATCTTGACTACTGTGCGGTCGATTGCTTCTTCAATAATCGAATCTCTGGGAAGTTTTCGCAGTACCTCAAGACGAGATTTAAGCTCGATAATTTCCGGGGTATCTTGGTTCGATGGCTGGCTGCTGACAACATAATCCCTGAGTTTGATCGCTTTTGTTGTGAGGGCAGCATCAACGGCATCGACAACCTTTTTCAGTGAAACTGCGGTTCTATTGCTGCAAGCAGTTTCGCCGTAAACCCGGCGACGTTTGCATCGCAATCCCATAGATCTTTTAGCATCATGGACATAACATTTCCCTCCGCAGGAACCGCAGATAATTTGCCCAGACAATAAACGCCCGCCAATATCTGTTTGTGTGGCACCCTCAAAGTTCTTACCCCACAGGCGTTGATTTTCTCTCAGCCGAGTTTCAATCTGTTGGTAAACTTCTTCTGAGATCAAAGGCTGATGGGTATTTTCTCGAATATCCCATTTTTCGGGGTTAACGCGATTAAATTTGACGTTATACCTAGTGTGACCTTGCAATACTGGGTTCAACAACCAAGAGCGTAGCCCTGGAGGGGAAAACTGAATATTGAATTCTTTGATAAAGTGTTGAATAGTATTTCGCAGCGAAGTTTTTTGAGATAAAAAATATTGAATAATTTCCTGGGCTATTGCCCAATTAGTTTTTCCACTGGGCTGATGTATAGTCAGATCGGGAACATACTTACCGTCAACTCTAGCAAACCCGAAAGGTGGCTGATAAGCTTTGTTTTGTTCGCGAAAATGCTCTAATCCGTGGTTTACTCTGCTCTGTAACAACCGAGATTCAAACTCGGCTAGTCCTGCCATTTGATTGAGGGAAAACCACCCAAATGGGCTTGACGCATCTTCTACGGGGGCATCTAAGATGACAAGTTTGATATTCAACTTTTCGAGTAGTGCGATTGTTTTAGCGATGGTCATCACAGACCTAGCCAGTCTATCGATTCGAGTGATCGCGATTTCTTTTATTTGTCCTTCGCGGCACATCGCGAGCATTTTGTTGAAGTTTTTCCGGCTGTCGCTTCGCCCAGATTCGATGTCAGAAAAAATCAAGCTACAGCCAGCTTTTTCAATTCTGGCGGTCTGCTGAGTCAGCGCGTCGCTCTGTTCAAATTTCGATACTCTAACGTAACCGACCCGCATAAAGCTCTAAAACTCAATGTCAGACTAGTTTAGCATAAAATGTCCGTTGTTAGTTTATCTAGAGAAGGAAATGTCCACAAAAACAGCATCACTGTGCCGTGCATGGTGAACATACCGTTGTATACTGTGCGGTCGATGAGGTCTGATTCGGGGGTAATTAATTCGCCACGAATCACCATTGCAAAGATACCGCCAACAAGAAAGAAGATAAATGCGGTTACGAGGTATTGGATACCAATAACTTTATGGTCTGTACTAAAGCTAAAGTATCGCTTCCAATCACCTGGGGATTCGTGTTGAGGCTTTCCACTAGGAAGGGTGACGCCTTCAATTGAGATATTTGTCATCGGTTCTTGTCCTTTCAACCAGGATAGTTGACTAGTGGGGCTGACCCAGGTGCGACAGTAGCCCAACCAGTTTTAACTGATTGACTAGCGGCTTGGGCATACTCGGAAGCTGCTTGATTTTTTGCGGGTACAGGTTTGTTGGTTGCAGCTTGGGCTAGCCATTGCTGGTATTGTTCGGGAGATTCAACTACCACATCTGCGTACATGGTTGCAAAGTATGTACCGCTATATTGAGAATCGGTGAGTTGGTACTTACCTGGGCGAATGGGTGTAAATTCAAAGTCAATGTTGTGGTTGGGAATGATGTCTTGCTTGAGGCGAAATGCAGGAATATAGAAGCCGTGAAGCACATCTTCGGATTTTAATGCCAAACGGATACGGCGATCGCTTGGCAGATGTAGTTCGCTACTGGTAACATCTGTTTCTGGATAGTGGAAGACCCATGCCCATTGTTTGGCAATTACGTCAATTTTTTCCACTGGTGCAGTTACAGCCTTTACTGGGGCATTTTTATCTTTAGGTGCTGCATAGGCTGATTCCATACCTACAGGATTATGCAGGTGTACCAATGCCATTGGCCCTTGAATCCCCATTTGTTCGTAGATTTGGTAGCTGTAACTGGCAATCCAAAATACTAAGAGGATGGGAATAGCTGTCCAAACTACTTCTAGGGTAATATTACCTTCAATTGGCGGGCCGTCGCTGTAATCACCCTTTGGTGCGCGATGGAAAAGAATCGAATACATGAGAGTAGCAGTCACTCCCAAAAAGATAAAGGCACCTAAGGTAACTAAGAAGCTGATTAAATCATCGATGAGGATAGATTCAGCCGCAGCTTGTGGAGGAAGCCAGGTATAAGCCTGCTTTCCAATCCAGAAACTGATAGCAGTGATAATGGCGATCGCGATCGCGACTGCTATTAGTGCGAAAATATTGAATGTTTTCTGGGATTTCATGATCTATGAGGCGTTAATCGTTGGTCAAGAGTCAATAGTCAAGAGTCAATAGTCAAAATGCATTACTTTGGACTGTGGACTTTTGACTTTGGACTCTGCAAAGCATAATTACTTAAACGCTGTGTTTAGGTCTTGGCCTAATCGCAACAAATTATCTGCTGTGTTGTGGACACCAAATTCGGCGGCTAGTTGTGCGCCTAAAGTGCCGTGAAGATACAAGATAAACATGACTACGACACCTGTTAACAGATAGCGCCATTGCACTTGTTTCTCTTCATCCCGGCGAGTAATAAAGCGCTGGTATCCTCTCCAAACTGTCATACCAATCATGATTGCTAGTAACAACACACCACCGACACCATGCCAAATCATGGTATCTATGGCGGGTAATCCCCAAGCGCTTTTCACATCAGCTGGTGGTTGTGCTAGCAACATTTCGTAAAAGCCAGCAGCGACTGTAAAAAAGGTAATGGTAGATGCGGCTACCATGTTGTACCAGCCAACATCAAATAGGTTATTACGTTCAACAGAAATGGCGAAAAATTTAAAGACCCATTTTTGGAAGGGAAACAGCGCCCCAACGATATCAAAGGTAATCCCAATGATGAATAAACCTAAAGTTAGATGGACTAAGTTTGGATGAACTGGAATACTGTAAGGTAAGCCGTTTGGGCCGAGTTGCCCGCTAAATTGGTTAATTAGTTCTGAGTTCATGGCAAAAGACCGTCTCTGAGTGCTTCAACAACTGGTACTGTATGCAGTCCATATACCCAAACCAGTTCATCTCCCAGGTATACTTGCAAGCCAACTATTGCGGTTAAAATCGCCCCGGCACCGAGATAATAAATTGTTAATCTCTGAGGGTCGCGGGCACGAATTACGTAGCGCCAAGCGGTAATGGCGGCAATAATTCCTGATAGTGACCAGCCAATCAGTGTATGGACGTTGAGAACTGATTTAGCTGCTTCATAAGGATGGGCTAAACCTGCTTCAAATTGACCAAAAATGATGGCAACAAAGATGGAAATTGTCGCAATGAGCATATTCCACCAACTTACCTCAAATAGCCGAAAGTTGCGCGTAAAATAGCCAATTACATCACAACAAAAGGCGAATAGCACCATCGCAATGACAAAGTGAACTACGATTGGATGGAGCGTATCCGGATAGGGTAAATTGTGGTCATTCAAATTTGTTAGATAATCAAACACGGCATTCTCCTAGTCATATTTGCTTAACCTCAAACAAACTCGCACGATTGACACTCAAGAGCTTTAACCACAATTTTTCTACCATTACCGGAATATAGAATTACATATATTTGGGGCGATATCCGGTTGTTTAAATATTAGGTTAGTGGTAGAGGAACTGAGTGCTGGAGTTCAATCGTGAGTTTGGGATTTTAGTCTTGATTCATTGGTTCATGGGGATTTTTTGAGATAACGGCTCTTGATGTTCACCAAAGAAAATCGCCGTTTTCTCGTTGATTAATTAAACCTATCTATTAGCTTAAGGATTTTTTTACTAGTTGTCAAAACAGTGAAAATAAAAATCTTTGGAGTAGTTTTTTTATCAAAAAGTTGTTTTGTGATATGTAGCGCAACTAGCAGCTTGATAAAACTTAAATGTAACTATCAAAAAAATTGTTTAATTGCGCACAATTTAATATTATTAATTTGTGATTTTGAGTACAAAAGCTTTGAAAGAGAGTAATTTATCGCAATTAATGTGCGGAAATGAATCAGCAATATATATGTTGATTATAACTGAGGTGAAATTCTGTAAATGCGGTTAATTATAGTATTTGATATAAGGCTTTTACAATTTATCGCCACCTGTAGAGAAATAATATATCTGAAGATAGGATTATTTAGCAATAAATAAATAAAAAGTGCGATCGCGCGTTGCTACAGTTTTATTCCCCACTAGGGGATGTAAGCAGTTAACAGACAAATCTTCAACCAAAATCGGAATAAGCTTCTTCCAGCTACCTGTATGATGAAAACAACTCATCACCGGGAAAACAACATGACTACTTACAAAATCAACTTCCAAGATGGGGTTTTACGAGTTAATTTTGGCGAACCTGCCCAAAATGACCAAATTGTCAAAGATGCAGCCGCGCGACTAGAGGAAATGGCTAACGCTGGGGAATTGCAGGGAGGTTCGTTATTAAAAATTAACGGGCCCATCTCCATACCTGTAGCGTTTGTTTTAGCACATAAACTTGCTCATATTTACGGTGCAGTTGGTTTTTTCGATCCTAAGATTGGTAAATATGTGATTTCTATCACACACAATCCCACGTATAAATTAGGAGACTTGGTTGATTGAGTAGCCAATTTAACTCTCTGCTGTTGCATAAATTTGGGGATTTAGGGTGATGATACAGGGGGAGTAGTCGCATTTAAGCAAATTCACCCATGAGATGTATGCTTGCGTTTCTTGGTGGGGTGTGGTTGAGAATTGCTGGAGTATGTACAAATGACAACACAGATGGATAAGACAAATTCTATAACAATTGCGATCGCTTGGTGTTTGGCTTGGGGCGATAAGCGCGAACCTCAGTATAGCTTGGAAGTGTTGCGGCAAATGCGTGAGGCTTTGACTCAGGGGAAAGAGCTACCAAATGATGTGCAAGATTTGCTAAGACAGGTAGAAAAATTACAAGGTATAGATGAAAAATATTTTCCCCCAAATCTTGATACCTTAAAAAATGATTATCCTGAGTTGTGGAATCAGAATACTCGCATTGGTTTGGTTTATGGTGGTGCAACTAAAATTAAGCAATATGTATTTGAATCAGCAAAAATTCAAGAAATCCGTGGTGCATCTGGCTTACTAGATAGAATCAATATAATTGATTTACCTGCTTTTTTTAATCAAAAAAATCCCCAAAAAATTGCTGAAGAAGATAAAAATCGTTACAATATACAATTTAATCAAATTAGAACCTGGTTAAATGATAATTTTTCGGGAGATTCCCAATCAAAGAATTACAAATTAGCTGAAGCTCTGATTCCAGAGTTAATTATCTATTCTACAGGTGGTAATATCTTAGCTTTTTGTCCTGCTGCTTATGTCGATGACTTAGCCAATGCGATTGAAAAGCGCTACACAGAAGAGACTTTAACAGCTAATTCCTGTGCAGTAGGTGAGACATTTAAATTGTTAGAATTGCGCTTTGGTTTATTACGAGAGTCAATAAAAGATACATTATGGTTAGATTGGTATCATCAGCAATTTAATCAGAAATTAGTTCAAGCTTATTTTGGATATCCCAGTAATGAATCCGAGAGAGTCGAAGCATTCAAAAGACGTAAGAGTTTTAATGAATTAACAACTAAATTAAACATTTTGTTTAATCAGCGTCGTAGTGGTAATGATACTCCTAATCGTCCTAGTCGTCGCTATCAACCAATGTTTGAAACTCATCCTTATTTGATACGTGATGGTAGCGATCGCCGTTCTGCTATGATGCGAGTAGACAAACTCCCTAGAGAAACCTATTTTTCAGAAGCATCTGTACGCAAATATTTAGTAGGTGACAGAGCAAAAGATAATTTCAGTCATAATCCTCCTTGGTATGTAGAATCTGGGTTAACCTGGCAAAGAGGTGTAATTGAAAGTTGGGTAAATAGATTCAAACTCTTTCTAGAAGAGAATCCAAGTTTAAAAAGGAAATATTACGGTAGAATTTCAGAAAAGTCAGTAGAAACTGCTGAAACTCTTACCGAAGTTTCTAACGCTAGTAATGGTTATGTTGCCTATATTTATGCAGATGGTAATAATATGGGTGGTTATATTCAAAAAATCCTCACACCAGAAAAATACCAACAATTTAGTAGAGATGTAGATTTAGCAACAATATCCGCAGTTTACCAAGCACTAGCGGAAAACTTAAATCCGCATCAACTAAGTAGATTCAATGATGAAGAATCACATTTAGCAAATGGTCAATTCATCCATCCTTTTGAAATTATTACCATTGGTGGCGATGATATTTTATTGATTGTCCCTGCTAATAAAGCTTTACAAATCTCCCAAATGATAGGCGAAAGATTTGAAAAAATTCTGCTTCAGGAAATTCCAGTTATTGAGAATGAATCAGAAAATGGAGACCTTAAAAAAATTACTGGGGATTATCGCCTAAATCACACCAAACCATTTGAACCGCATAAATATCAACGTTATAAACCCTCAACAGCAAACCGTTCTGATTGTGAACTGAGTACATCAATTGGTGTATTGATTACGGCTGTCAACACACCCATATACTACGCCAGAGATTTAGTAGAGCAATTACTTAAATCAGCGAAAGAACGCGCTAAAAAACTTAAAAAAGCTGGATATCATGGCGGAACAGTGGATTTTTTAAGTCTTAAATCAGTGACAATGATTTCATCTAATGTGAAAGAATTTCGTAAAGAAGCATTAACTCAAAAGAGCCTGCAAAATCTCAAACTATACGCCACACCATACACTCTCCATGAATTAGGAGGATTAATTACTTCAATTGCAGCTTTGAAAAACGCTAAATTTCCTAAATCTCAACTTTATCAAATTCGCAGTTTATTAGAACGAGGTAAACATACAGCAATTCTTAACTATCGCTATTTTCGAGTGAGATTAAAACAAGGTAAAGAAGCATTGCTGAGGGACTTTGAAGAAGCTTGGTGTCTACCCAAAGATAAAGTAAATAAAGGTAATTTAGCACCTTGGATGTATGATAACGGTAAACTTGACCCTAAACATCCTGAAGATCCATTTTATGAAACTATTTGGCGAGATATGGTAGATGTCTACGATTTTGTAGAAGTACCAGATAACGAGACATCAAAAATTATATCTACAGGGATTGAGTCATGATTGAACTCCAAAAATTATCTAATTCACTGCAAACCTACCCGATTACAGCAGTCATTAATACTGCTTTATGTATTGGTGCTGGAGGTGCTTCTGGTTCGCTTGCAGATAAACCAATAGTCCGTAACGCTGAAGATAACCTGCTTATTCCTGCTTCCCAACTTAAAGGACGTTTGCGCCATGAGTGCGAGAAAATTGCAAGAGGTTTAAAGTGGGCTATTTGCTATTCTCCTAACCCACAAACTATGTGTCCACAAAGAGCAGGTTTAACAGAAAATTTTGCCAGAATAGAATATAAAATATCAACATCAGCAGCAGATAAACATCATCATTGTTTAATTTGTCAAATCTTCGGTAATCCTGTTTTACCTTCTCGGATAATTGTAGATGATTTAATTTGTAAAGAAGAACCAGATAACTTACCAGAAGTCATACGTCCTGGAGTTACAATTAACCGTCGGCGGCGGACTGCGGAAGAAGACAAACTTTTCTTTCTAGAAACATCACCAGCGAATGTGCAATTAAGATTTACAGGGAATATTTATTTATCTAACGCGCCAATTTATGCAGCACCATTAATTTTAGTTGGATTGCGTCATATTAATGCTTTAGGAGGTAGTAAATCAGCCGGGTTAGGTTGGCTATCTTGGGAATTACCTAATTTATCTATAGAAGAAACAGCATGGGAGTTTCTCGCTAAAGGATTTAAAAACGATGAAAAAGATTAATCTAGAAATTAAAGCACTGTCTCCTTTAGCAATTGGTAGACAAAAACCCGGTGGAAATGTGAGTGAGGTAGAAAAATATATTCCTGGTTCTGTGATTCGTGGTGCAATTGCTAGTCAAATATTAAAACAGGCTAATTCATCTACAATTAGTGAAAATGATGATTTCTATAAATTATTTTTGAGTGAGAATCCAGCTATTTTTCAAAACGCTTACCCAGGAATTATAACTATTGATACTGATTGTGTTTTGAAAGATGATGTGAAAGTATTACCTGCTACTGTACTCAGTTCCAAAAATAAATCGGGATTTACAACAGATGAGCAGAATAAAAATGGTGCATTTGATAGTTTGATAGACAGATTATGCGCCGAAAAATATGGACAAATTTACGATCCTAATTGCCCAACGGAAAAGTCAACTTATGGAGAAAGAGTTGATAATTATAGCAGTTTTTATAGCGAACACAATGATGATTACTACAGCCCTTCCGCAAATACTCGTCTATTAACCAGAGTAGGAATTAATCGCCGCCGTGCTACTTCTGAAGAAAGGGTTTTATACAGTATTGCAGTTTTAAATGAATCTCAAGAAAATAAAAAACGACCTGTCACATATATAGGTGCAGTTTTTGTGAAGGATGATTTAGCTGTAGCTCTACAACAATTTATTCAAAATCATCAACATGATTTACGTTTAGGTGGCGCAGGTTCACGAGGATTAGGTAAGGTAAAAATTACAGCAAAAGCACCTAGCAATATTAAATCAAAAGTAATTAAACGAATAGATGATTTTAACCAAAAATTACGCCACCGTTGGAGTAAATGGGGTGATATATTTGGTAATCCTTTAGAGGAATTACCAGAAAATCGTATTTATTTCACCTTGGATTTACAAGCAGATGCAATTTTAACTGAAAACTGGCAACGCACAACGGTAATTTCTCCAAAAATGCTACAGCAATATACTGGTGTGAATGATTCATCTTTGGATATTCACGCTGCTTACAGTAGCTATGACTACCGTTCTGGTTGGAATTCTGCTTGGGGTTTAATGAAAGATGTAGAGTTAGTGACAAATAAGGGAAGTGTCTATTTATTTAGTACAGAAAATAAGAATCTCTGGTTACAAGCTTGGGAGGATTTAGAGGTTTATGGAGTAGGCGATCGCACCTGCGAAGGCTTCGGACAAGTACAAATTTGCAATGAATTTCATTTCATATTAAGAGAGGAGGCTGTTTAGTCATGGCAGAACTAGATAATATTTTACAAGAACAACTGGCTTTGAGAGTTGAAAAAGGTATTAGTAACCAAATGGATGAAATCATTCTAAAACTGAAAGATTTATCAGAAAATTTTGCCATAGCCAATAAAGATGAAAAATCTCCTTTTAGAAATGTATTAGCTGTTGCTGTTGATGCAAGCTCTTCAATTGAAATTATTAAAAATTACATTCGTTATCAGGTGGGGAGAAGTGGTTCAAGCCCAATTTGGAAAACACAAAAAGATAAAGATATATTTGCTAAGGCTTTAGTAAATGCACTGGATGAATTAGATAAGGATGCGCAATTAATAGTAACAAAATTACGAAAAAGTGTTCCTAAAGGTCATAATCTAGAACCCTATTTAAATGACATTAATAACCAAACTCAATTACGCAAAAATATTCATCTGAAACTGGTGCAACTTTTCTTAGGATATTTAGCCAGGGAACATACAGCTTCAGTCGGTGAAATAAAGTTAAAGAAATAAAACATCTATAAATTTATTAGGAGTGTTTAAATATGCACCGCTTTGTTTTATCAACTGTTGGCACAAGTTTACTTTCTAACCAGCTTCGCCAAAAAGATCCAAAAAATTGGCAGGTAATGATTGATAAGACTGCTAACTGGACTGAGGATAAAATTCAAAAATATGAGCCGGATGTTATTGATATTATTTTAGAACTAAAAAATAGAGCAGAGGAGAAATTATATGATGGTAATATATTAAATATTAGAGAAGCCAGTGCAGAGCTAAATGGTATTTATGGATTGTATCAAGAACAAATAAATCAAGGAAAGCAAGATATACATTTTTTACTTGCTAGTGATACTTATCAAAATAAAATAACCTCGGAAATATTACAATCATTCCTAATTAACCAAGGAATAAATATTTCTATAAATAAACCAGCAGGTTTTACAACTGGCAGTAATGAAGCATTTACACAAGGAATTGATGAACTTTTAAATTGGTTTGAAGAAACTATTCCTGGTTATAAAGATAGTGGCTATGAAATTTGCTTTAATTTAGTAGGTGGTTTCAAGGCTATACAAGGATTTGTTAATACCTTTGGCATGTTCTACGCTGACAAAATAATTTATATATTTGAGGGTGTTAATTCAGAATTAATTACAATTCCTCGATTACCTGTCAAGATAAATACAGAAGTAATTAAACCTGTTGAATTTGCATTAATGGCAGCCGAAAATAGTGTTGCAATTAATGTAAATCAACTAGCAAAAGTTCCAGAATCATTAATTTTTGTATACGATGATGAAGCAATTCTAAGTAATTGGGGCAGACTAACTTGGAATAATTGTAAATATGATTTATTTAAAAAAGATTTACTTTTATTCCCTTGTCTAGTATATGAAAAGTCTTTTGAAAAGGACTATTTAAGGCACACAGTGGATGACAAGATTAAATATGAATTACATTCTGCACTAGCAGAAATCTCAGCAACGATGCTGAAGTTTAATGGAGATACAAGCCGGATAAACAAGCGATTTAGATATAAAAGATATGAAGGTTCACAGAAATGTGAAGGAGGCTTAAAAAAGAATGAAATTGACCATTTCTACCTTAATAAAAATGAGGGTTGGCGAGTTAGCTGTGTTATAGAAGAAATTAAAGATTCTCAAAAAAAGACCAAAAAAGTATTACGGATGCGTCATTTTGGAGAGCATGATTATGTCAACGACAACCCCTAATTATCTTATGTTTGACACTTTCAAAAATCGCCTAGAAATTACAGGTAAACTCAAAACAATTACAGCACTACGCATTAGCGCAGGACGTTCGAGTGAACCCATCGGTTCAGATTTACCTGTAATTAAAGACAGTTTGGGTAATCCATTAATACCAGGTTCTAGCTTTAAAGGTGCAATGCGATCGCGCTTAGAAAGTTTCCTCAGAGGTATTGTAGGAAATAATCGTCAACTTGTGGCAAATCCAGCTATTGAGGATGAATGGTCAATTACATCCCAGGAAATGAAGCAGTTAAAAGACGCTTACGATGATGACCAAGCTTTAACTGAAGCTATTCTCCAACATACTGACTTACCATCTCTGCTATTTGGTTCACCCTGGATTGCTAGCAAATTCCAAGTCCGAGATTTAATTGTAGTCCCTGATACTTGGTTTGGACAGTACCAAGAAAGAGACGGGGTAGCTATTGATAGAGACACGGAAACCGCAGCAGATGGGAAACTCTACGATTTCCAAGTTGTACCAGCAGGGACGCAGTTTGAATTTAAAGCGGTGGTAGAAAACGCTGAGGATTATGAACTGGGACTGTTGATGATTGGGTTACATCAGTTTGAGACAGAACAAATACCTCTGGGTGGAGGGCGATCGCGTGGCTTGGGTGTGGTTAAACTAGATATTGACAAAATGTATTGGTTAGATGTCAGCAACAACCCAGAAAAATTACTGACATACTTGCAAGAATTGGTAAATAGTAATTCATCAGATAAACTACCCAGCTATCAAGATGCCAAAGAGTTCAATTTAAAGCAAAACTGGACAAATTCGCTGATTCATTATTTACGAAAAAATCAAGCTAAGACTCAGATAACTGAAGTCACGCCAAATTCTTGAGGAGGGTAACTATGGCTTTCAGCAGTTTTAAAACTATCGGTGAAGTTCTCAAAGCATTTCAAGTAACTTACACTGAAGCTAATTTTGTCAGTGAAATTGCTTTTACTATTCCTGACTATTTCCGCGAAGATTTAGAATTAATGATGCGGGATGCTGTTATTAATAATTCAGAGTTTGCGATTTGTGAAAATTTGATTTATCCCGTAATTAAAGAGGTTTGGAAGACTTACCGCAGTAAGTTTATTTTATGGGGTCATCAATCATTAAATTACAATCGAGATTTATCTGGCTATCCTGAATATATTTTGGCTCAACGTTCACCATTAGGTAAAGTCGTATTTGACAAACCTTATTTCATTTTAGTAGCAGCCAAGCAAGATGATTTTGTAACAGGTTGGGCGCAATGTTTAGCAGAAATGATTGCATCCCAAAAACTGCATGAAAAAGATGAAATAGTAATTTTTGGTATTGTTTCTAATGGAGATGTATGGCAATTCGGTAAATTAGAGGCAAATAAATTTACTAAAAATATCATCTTTTACACTATTTATGAACTAGATAAATTATTTGCGGTTGTTAATTTTGTGTTTCAACAATGTGAATCGCAGCTAAATAATTTAGTTGCAGTCTAAACAAATTTTCTCAACTAAATATAGCTATGCACAAAAGATTTGTTAACCATTGTACTATTGATTTAACCCTAATTCCTGACGGGCCGATGCTGATTAAATCTGGTAAGGAAGGAGCCGATCCGACTAAGCCGGATATGGAATTTGTGGAAACATATCATGCTGGTGGGCGTTCTATATATTTACCTGGAAGTAGTTTAAAAGGTGCAATTCGCGCCCATGCGGAAAGAATTGTCAGGACTGTAGGTGAAGATAAACCTAACTCTAAAAAATTACCTTGGGCTAACGATCCGTTAAGCGATAAATACACTTATCTGGAGAATAAATCAGCACCAGATATTTACAAATTATCTAGTTTTACTGACCAAATATTTGGTAATACTTCTATTGCTAGTAGATTGAGAATTGAAGATGCTTATCCCGATAAGTCTCAGCCTCTGAAAATTGAAGAACGTAATGGTGTAGCAATTGATAGGGTTTTTGGTTCGGTAGCAGTAGGGCCTTTTAATTATCAAGTTTGTACTGCTGGGGAATTTAAAACTAAAATTCACCTCAAAAACTTCACTCTCTCCCAATTAGGTTTAATTGGTTTAGTCTTGCGCGATTTAGATGACGGTTGGTTTGGTTTAGGGTTTGCAAAATCTCGCGGTTTGGGTACTGTACAGGTGAAGTTGAATCAAGCAATTGTGCAATATCCTGGTTGTGTTTTATCGGAAGATAAACGCCAAATTCAGGCTATGGGTAGTCAAAAACAATGGAATCATACTTATCTTTTAGGTGCTGGGGAATTTTTAGAAATCAATGAAGCAAGAACCTATGGTTTTCTGAAAGAAAATAGCACAGAAGATAGACAAGATACTCCTGTAGCAGCACAAGAGATGAATTTAGGTTTTGGTGTGCAACTTACTTGGCGAGATGGTACGGTTACAGATTTATTTGAACGTGCTGTTAAATCTTGGAGTAGTTTATTAGGGGTATCAAGATGACGGCTTTTGTTGGTGTAAAAGAAAAACTTTTATCAGTTGCAGAATTACTTGATTTAATTCAAGAATTTGCAATTGAACCTAGTTACTACTTCCTGAGATGGACTCATAAAGTTAGCGATAATTGGAAACAAGTACCCACAGAAAATGACTTCCCGATGCTGGAAGGACAAATGTTTAATCAAAATTGTGAATTGCGGTGGAAGTATAAACGTAAAGATAGTTATGAAGTGCTGCTTTTAAGTGTTGCTGGTGAGTATGCTGATTTTAGCCCTGTGGGTAAAGATTGGGATATTCAAGATAGAAATGCTCATTTATATGGATCTACAGAAACTCGTTTCCCTAAAGGATTTCCTGAGAAAGCAGCAAATATCGCCCAGCGTTATTTTATCGATAAACAAACTTCTACAGTTCACTTTGTCGCTTTGACAATTACACAGTAATTATGACAGTAAATCGCCCCTCAAGACCTCAACCACCTAATCGCCCTAACGGTGGGGATTCATCTTCAGATTTTGTCAAGAAACCTTATGAATTCGTTTCTTTTCCCAGTGAACGCCCTAATTTACAGCGTCCGGCTGGACATCATAAATATTTTAGCGATCGCCTGCACGGTACTTTGTATCTTACCCTAAAAGTGCAGACTCCTCTTCATGTCTCTACTGGGGTGGTGGTTATGGGTAGCGATATCGGTCAAAAAATTCCCCTGATTAAAACTATGGTACAGGGTGTTGACCAAAAACTCTCAATTCAAGGTAGTTCACTGAAAGGTTGTATTCGTTCTGTATATGAGGCGATTACTAATAGTACTTTAGCAGTTATTACTAATAGATATAGAGATAAAATTCCCCCAGAACGCTTACCTTGTCGCCAGAAAGAACAACTTTGTCCAGCTAGTAGAGTTTTTGGTGCTTTAGATTGGCAAGGTTTGCTAGATTTTAACGATGCGAGGTGTGAAAATATCAGCTTTGCTACAGGTTTTATGCCTTCATTATATCGTCCTCGTCCTGATGAACGTGGCGCATATTTTATTCGCAGTAGAGTTGCCGGACGCAAGTTTTATTATCATACTATCAAGGCAATTGATAAAGGTCAAAATTCAGGAATTCCCGTACAACAAGCTGGTAGAGAATATATTTTTACCACTCAATTACATTTTAAAAATTTGACAGTCGAAGAATTAGGTACTTTATTAATTGTCTTAGGACAAGATGCTAAATATCCGATGGCTTTAAAAGTTGGCGGTGGTAAACCGATAGGGATGGGAACAATGACTGTTAATATCGATAAAATCCACCAACCGCAAAACCTGAAACAGCGTTATTCATCTTATAATCTCAATCAATCTGATGAGTTGATTGGGGAAAAATTACAACAATTTATCCAAAAAAATATTCAAGCAGCACATTCACACTTGATTCAAAAACCGCAATTAGAAGAACTGGCTGCAATTTTACGCTATCCCACCGACCGCGAACCACCATCGGGAATGTATTAAATTATGACAATAGCTGAGTTGTCTTCCGAATCTCTCACAGATGCACAGTGGGAAATTGCTCATGCGATCGCCCAAATTTTAGTTAAAGAAAATACAGATGTCAACGAGTTGGGTAAAGCTGTCGCTTATCTCCGCGCTTCTGTAAACCAGCCAAATGCTACCTCTCGGTTCTTCCAATACCTGAAAATCCTCGTCAGTAATGGTAGACAAATTGGACACAGTGGTAAAACTACCGATTATTACCGCAGTATTGAGAAAGCTTGTAGCGATTATCTCAAAGGCGTCAGCGATGCTGATACGATGCTGCAAATTTTAGGTTGGGTAGCGCGTCTGATGCGTTATTACAGAGATGCTGGTGTCCCAATTGGGGAAATTGCGACTCCGAAAGCGCTACCTGTAGAGTCAGCGCGTCAAGCGGAAATTGCGAAAGTAGCGCAAGCGCAAGATTTTCAAGTTGAGCAAGTTATTGAGGCGAAGGTTACCAAAATCAACGGGAATAAAGTCACCTATGAAATTTTGGGGACGATTAAGTTAACCGAGAAGGAACCGAAGCAAGCTAGTTCTCTCCATGAGGGACAGGTGGTGAAGGTGAAAATTTCGGCTGTTAAGGATGATGGGACGATTAAAAGCGTGAAGTATGTAAGTTAACTCAGTATTGCTGCTTTAAGTTTTGTATAGGTAAGGCTTGACGAATATATGTCTGTGAATTATGTTGTTTACATTGCAAATTTTTAGTTAAGTCTTACGTGCTTTCTCTAGGCTTAATAGAGAACAGAACCTTGAAAATTGCATAAATATCTTGGTTGTTAGGGTAGATTTCCATACTACCCTGAAAGGAAAAAGCGGTTTTGCGGCCGATCCGTCAAATCGCTGAAACCCTAGTTTTTTCGTAGACCCTGCCGATTGCTTATTCTGTAAGGCTTTCAGGGATTTTTTCTGGTTATTTTTGGACGGGAGAAAAATAAAATGAGTACCCCGTCGCAAACCGCCTCTGGAAGCTATAGGTGATATGGGTTTCAAGGCTAGGGGTTACAGTTACCTTTACCCCGCAAGGGGATGGAAACCTCATCTAAATGAGTTGCATGACCTAACTCATGAAGTTACAGTTACCTTTACCCCGCAAGGGGATGGAAACTGGTATGTGCCTTCCACGCCGTATTTACGTGCAGCAGTTACAGTTACCTTTACCCCGCAAGGGGATGGAAACTTCCAGCAAAACGAAATACTGAGCATCACCAGTATGTTACAGTTACCTTTACCCCGCAAGGGGATGGAAACTCAAGATCATACTTAGCGTTTACTAAACTTAGTCCAATAAGTTACAGTTACCTTTACCCCGCAAGGGGATGGAAACTTAACGTCCTCGCCTCTAACCAGCTTTGCGATCGCACTAGCAGTTACAGTTACCCTTACCCCGCAAGGGGATGGAAACGGCTTTACCATATCTACATTATCTTGACCATCGTTAAGTTACAGTTACCCTTACCCCGCAAGGGGATGGAAACGACTTAAGCTTAATTATTTCACCAAGCTTAATTTTAAGTTACAGTTGCCCTTACCCCGCAAGGGGATGGAAACCTAACAATGTCGTAGATTTCAGGAATGTAAACAGACATTTTCAGTTACAGTTACCCTTACCCCGCAAGGGGATGGAAACTCTACGCAACACGACAACCGCAACACAAATGTGAAGCGTTACAGTTACCCTTACCCCGCAAGGGGATGGAAACACACAAGCATCTGCATCAGTCATTGTGGTTACAAATGTAGTTACAGTTGCCCTTACCCCGCAAGGGGATTAAAAATTAGGTATGATATTTATTCAGATTGTTAGCCTATAAACTTAGGTTGAAAAAGAGCGATCGCATTTCCTTGAAATTTTCTAATTGATTGGTAGAAATAGGAATCTCTGAAGGAAAATAATCTGATTAAATTATGTGAGATTAATTTAATTAATGATTGTGTGTTGTGGATTGTCGTTCAGGGTGGGGAGACTCTGGCGGGGAGGGGCGGGGTCTCCCCCATTGGTGTCAACTTAACGTGAAACCCCCATTCCATCTAGCTCCCATGCTCTGCGTGGGAGCTTAGATTTATGAGGCTCTGCCTCAATTTATCAGAAGACGAGGCGGAGCCTCGCAATCCGCATTTCCAGCCTCTGGCTGGAAACGAGATAAATGGATGGTAGGGGCATGGCACTGCCATGCCCTCTAGAATATATTGATGTGCCGCAAAAGCTATTTAAATGGATATCACCTCGCATACCCGAAATATCGCCGTCACCCTAGAAGGGTGCGGCTAATTCTACAAAGCCTGCAAAAGCAGGCTAAATTTCTTTAGCCCACAAAGGTGGGCTTGGTAACGATAGCCCCAGACTTCTAGCCTGCGGGCGTTATATCGGGTATGCGAGACAACATTTATCCCAATATTGAGCGCAGAAACCCATAATTTGCTACTTGAACCGACAAAAGAGCGATCGCATTTTCCACTCAGTAATTTTTGTAACAAATCCCGCAGACTACACTATAGTAATTCTCCAGTAGCCAATCGCTACAGTATGGGGAATTACCAATCCAATTGGGGAAAATTTGCGCCTAAAGCGAATTTAAACCCTAAATATGCTAAGAAAAACGTAAATCAATTCAATTATCTCTTAACAAGAAAGTATTTCTCTCACCATAAAAAAATATTTGCAACAGGATGAATCAGATTATTTTACAATTTGTAATATTCCGCTAAACACCTGCTAAATCAGCAAGTTCAGCAATTAACACCTGGGTAAAAACGCAATTTTCGCTTTACAAAACTCAACATTTGTAGAGTTAATTACTAATTAGCAATTATGTTGAAATTGATCCCCATTTATTTTTAATTCAATGTATGTAATGTGATTATTCTTAATTTCAGGAAATAACTCTACCCACACTTCCCCTCTGTTCAACAGACTCAGGAAACGCAGGGTAAATCACTCAGTAACCAGGGGATAATGCCCACTCGCCCTGAGCGGAGCCGAAGGGATGCCCTAAACAGTAAAATTATTTGCATAGCAAGCAGCGATGGCAAGATCAGCTACATCTACCAATCGCAAAGCCAAGTCTAAAACCCTGTCTCCCACAATTCCCAAGTGGGCAGATAATACAGAATTGGTGGGATTGGTGTTTGACCTAGAGGCGACTAGTTCGACTTCCCTCTATTCCCAGTACACAATTGGACTTCATGCTTGGTTTCTCGACCAAGTCAGACAATTTAATCCGGAACTTTCGGCTTACCTCCATGATGGGGAGTCAGAAAAGCCCTTCAATATTTCGGCGCTGGAAGGTCAACTCCTCCCTAGTGGTAGACAACTGCATCTAGAAGCCAAGCAAGTTTACCATTGGCATGTTAACGCCCTTTCTCCCAGGGTGGCACAGTTTCTCGTGCAATGGTTGACCCAATTGCCCCAAACTTTAGCTTTACGAGATGCACCTTTGCAAATTAAACAGGTGAGTCTCGCCCATTCCCCCACCACCTACGCCCAATTGTTAGATTCAGCTTTAGAGAAACAAACTAACGTGACTCTGAGCTTTGTTTCGCCTACCAGCTTTCGCCGTAAAGGTCATCATTTCCCCCTCCCGGTGCCCGTGAATTTGTTCCACAGTTATTTGCGGCGCTGGAATGACTTTTCGGGAATGGCTGTAGAAACGGAAGCTTTTCTCGACTGGATAGATGAAAGCGTGATTATCCATCAGCACCGCATCGAGTCGGTGAAAGTAGCGGCGGGTAAACGGGGTTCGGTGACTGGGTTTGTTGGGGCGATTTCTTGTGGTTTGAGTAAAACTGCTTTAGCTAATACAGAATTTACTAAATTATTTTATGCTCTAGTTAAACTCGCACCATACTGTGGTACAGGACATAAAACAACTTTTGGTTTAGGACAAACGCGCTTGGAATGGGTGGAACCGGAAGTTAATACATCTACCCAGGTATTAACAAATCTGTTGGGGGAACGGATTGCAGAATTAACGGCGATATTTACCGCCCAACGCAAACGCACGGGAGGCGATCGCGCTGATAAAATAGCTGCAACATGGGCAACTATTCTCGCCCGTCGGGAAATGGGGGAATCATTACAAGCGATCGCCCAGGATTTAGAAATGCCCTATACTACGGTGAAAACCTACGTTAAGTTAGCGCGACGGGCGTTGAAACAGGAAGATTGAAGTTTAAAAAGCACTCGCCTTGTGATTATTGAAACTGAGTGAGTAACCAATTACCCACTTGAGATTGATTCATTTCCCGACTACGACGTAAAGCTGCTTCTAAAACAGCGATCGCTAATCCTGGCAATACCTGCGATACTTGAATACGTTTACTACCCTGCTCGGCTATAGCGTAGGCGATAATTTGGGCATTTTGCACATCTACTACCCAATATTCTGATACATTTAACTCTTCGTAGAGACTCCGCTTTGTACCTAAGTCATCAAGTAGTGAAGTTTTCGCAATCTCAATTACTAAATCTGGTGCAGGATACAAATCAAGGTTGACAATTCCTGTTCCTGTGGGGATAGATTGGGCACGTTCTTTCACATAATAGGCAATATCAGGCTGACAATCTTGAATTCCAGTTTTGCGAAAGGTAGTTGTATCTAAACCTGTGGCGGGAATTCCTTTGAGGGCTGCAAATAGAGTGACTGCAAAGATGATTACTACATGGTTTTGACCATGATCAAAGCTAACTGGTGCTATTTCCAGCCTCATGTGTCCTTTGTAATAATAACTTTTGCTCTGATTGCTCAGTACATTGGTGAGGGTTTGTAAATATTCTTGCCAAGAAGCCAGAATCCATGTATCTGTTGGTAATTGGGTCTGAGTTTCACTCATGTTTAACCGTTGATTCACCCTTATGCCTATAAGCTATATCTTTTTTATAGCAAAAGGCAGATGGCAGGAGGCAGTTCGACGAAGTCGTTCTCGAAGAGTAGGCAGAAGGTAAAACTCTTGCTATTCCTAGCGTTCACGCTTTCAAGATGTCCTAACCTATGTGACTACAGCCATAACTCAAATTCTCAGCTTTTTGTTCAGTATTTTGACATCTAAGGGAACTCCAAAAAATAAATTATCCAACTTGTAGGGGCACGGCATCTACAAACTTTCGGTATTACCGATATTTTATCGGTGCCGTGCCCCTACCCCCGTGGGTATTTTTTTAATTGGAAGTCCCTAAACTCAAATATTGGACTTCAGAACGCGAATTTTCGAGATTTTTACGCGGATGATGGTGTTCCGAAGGCGAAGTTTCCTGTTCTGAGGTGGAATGATGGTGTTCGAGAGGCGAAGCTTTGAGATTTTTACGCGGATGATGGTGTTCCGAAGGCGAAGTTTCCTGTTCTGAGGTGGAATGATGGTGTTCGGGAGGCGAAGCTTTGAGATTTTTACGCGGATGATGGTGTTCGGAATGCGAAACTTTGTGTTCTGAGGTGGAATGATGGTGTTCGGGAGGCGAAGCTTTGAGATTTTTACTCGGATGATGGTGTTCGGAATGCGAAACTTTGTGTTCTGAGGTGAAATGATGCTGTTCGGAAGGTGAAGCTTCGAGATTTTTACTCGGATGTTGGTGTTCAGGAGGCGATCGCTAATATTTTCTTACCCAAGTTTTATTATTAAAATAAATTCAATTACGTTTCGATGAGCGTACAGGTATTGTATACATCTTCGCAGGTGAAGATCTGCAAGTTGTAATTTACCGTGATGGCAAGTGGAGGTTTAGATGAAACCAGACTTTGATACTATGAGTATTGCTGAACTGCGAGCTTATCTACTTTTACATCGAAATGATGATGAGGCTTTTTACAAACTTGCCGATCGCCTAGAAGCCAGTTCTGAGGATACTGACTTATACCCAATTCCAGATACACCAGAAAACATTGCCATCATGGAAGCAGCGATTCAAGAACAGGTGAGGAAGTTGGAACAGAAGCGACAAGGTTAAGCGATCGCTCAATCGCTTAACTCTCAATTTTTTGTGCGTGAACAGGTAAACTTTTATTGGCGAAAACCTCTGCAATCATTTGTGCGCGGGAGGAAACTTCTAGCTTGCGGAACATCCGCTTTAAGGCTTGCTTGACTGAATTTTCTGTAATCCAAAGTTGAGCGCCAATTTCTGCATTGGTGTATCCTTGTGCAACTAATTCTGCAATTTGTATTTCTCTGGGTGTAAGGCGATGAATTGCTAACGCTGGCTGTGGAGAATGCACGGTTGCTACCCAAGTTGATAAGTGCAAACAAAGGGCACTTAAATCTAACAGATTTTGCGTATCAAAGGCTGGCTTTCCTTGCTCGCGGGTTAAGCCGACACCACCTATTAATTTACCATTGCTAACCAATGGCCCTGCCATCACATGCCAATGATCCTGGCGCGGACAAATCAATCGCCAGGTTTTAGGCGATACTACTAATGCTTCGTGAACGGGGGTATGTCGCTCAACTATGTGACGCAATACGGGGTTGTGTTCAATGGATAAGGCGAGTTGAAAGGTTTGTTGTAGCTTGCTGTCAACTTTGGGAAGGCGATCGTAAAAGAATAAACCACACCTTTTTGCTGCAAAGTATTCTCCCAATTCTAGCAATACTTGCGATCGCAATTCTTGTTCGGTTTTGGCTTGGGCAATGGCTGTAAATAATGCTTGTAAGTTCGCCATGAGGGCAAGTTGTACTCGTTCGAGGACTAGGCGCATTCTGGTAATCATTTTAATCTGAGCCTGTGTGCAAATGCAGGAGAAATCTTATGTCTCAGTATGCTCATCCTGAAGTTT
Organism: Calothrix sp. FACHB-168; assembly: GCF_963889195.1. Classification (NCBI taxonomy): domain Bacteria; kingdom Bacillati; phylum Cyanobacteriota; class Cyanophyceae; order Nostocales; family Calotrichaceae; genus Calothrix; species Calothrix sp. FACHB-168. The sequence continues at coordinate 168,447 of NZ_CAWPNJ010000011.1, read as the reverse complement.
TAGTTGATACGCAATGGCTGTTAGAAAATCTCAACAATCCTCAGGTGCGGATAGTAGAAGTTGATACCAATCCTCAACTATACAAAGATGCTCATATCCCCGGTGCAGTTTTCTGGAATATCTTCTCTGATATACTTTTACCCAATTTGCAAATTAATTTTGACCCCGCAGCTATGGCAAATTTGCTGTCGCGTTCGGGTATAAATAATAATCAAACTGTGGTAGCTTACGGTAGTTATCCGGGTACGGGAGCTTGGATTTTTTGGTTATTAAAAGTGCTTGGACATGAGAATGTGCTGGTGCTGAATGGGGGATATCAAAAATGGATGGCGGAAAATCTCCCGGTAGCAACAGGTTTATCAGATTTTCCACCAAGCGAGTATTGTATCTCAGATATTGATTTAGAAAAGCGAATATTTTTGGAAGAAGTTCAAGCTTCGATTGGTAACCCAAATCGGGTATTGTTGGATGTGCGATCGCTTGCAGAATATCGTGGTGAATTCTTTTTCGATCAACCGCCTGTGGGGAAGGAACGCGCTGGACATATTCCCGGGGCTGTACATGTTGAGCATTTGCTGACTTTAAATGCGGATGGAACTTTTAAGTCTTTTGCCCAGTTACAAGCACTGTACGCTAGTCAGGGAATTACACCGGATAAAGAAATTATCCCTTACTGTGCTATTGGTGGGCGATCGGGTTTTACATGGTTTGTGTTGAAATATTTACTGGGTTATCCCCAGGTGAGAAATTTTGACGGTTCGTGGAATGAGTGGAGTCGAGTTCCTGATGTCGCTATTGAGAGATGAAAAAAGGTAGGGGGAAGAGGATTTTGGGGTTTTTGCACAGATGAGGGAATTATAACTAGTGGTTTGTCCCATTAGTTTTGATGGGTAAAAACGAACCGCGAAGACGCGAAGTACGCGAAGGAAGAGAAAAGAAGAAGAAACTTACCCCACATAATTAATGAGACAAACCACTAGATTGAACCGCCAAGACGCCAAGGACGCCAAGTTTGCAGGAATATTAATCAGAGGCGTTTCTAATTCACCTGAGACGAGATTAGCTTTCTTACTAATGAGAGAGAAACTAAAAATCTATTCTGTTCTATAGTTATTCACATTGCTGCGGATTCGGAAATGGTTGTTACTTTGTCGGAAAGTAGCAACCTTAATTTAATGCATTGTGAAAAAGCTAGATGTCTTTATTGATAGCTGAGTTTATCGTGACATCTGGTTAATTTTGCTTGGGCTGTTGGAGGGTGAGCCAGTGGAGACGCCGAAGATTCATGATTTTATTCCCAAAAAGCTTTCGGGTAAACAGGGGTTGTTGGTGGGGTTGGGGCTAGGTTTGATTTTAGCTATTGGTGGGATGACGATATTTTCTCGGTTTGGTGCGCAGCGTTCGGCTGCTCCGCCTGCTCCTCCTGCTGCGGCTAAAAATTCGGCTTTACCTGTGGAGGTTCAACAAGTTGGTACAAGTACGACGGAGGAAAGTTCGGATTTTGTGGGGGCGTTGGAAGCGCAGCAAAAGGTGACGTTACAACCGCAAATTCAAGGACGAATTGAGACGATTTTTGTGTCTAGCGGGCAACGGGTGGAGAAAGGTACGCCGATTGCTGCTTTAAGTTTAGATCAGACTCAGGCGAATGTAGCGAGTGCGATCGCAGCTGCGAATGCATCTCAAGCTGGGTTAAAAACGGCTCAAGCTCAACTCCAGCAAGCTCAGGCGCAACGCACTAAGGCGGCGGCAAATGTGGAGTTGCAACGTACCCAATTTAACCGGACGCAACAATTGGTGGCTGAGGGCGCACAAGCAAGACAGCAGTTAGATTTAGCCAAAAATAATTTACAAGCGGCGATCGCGGATTTACAAGCGGTTGATAAGGAAGTGGCGGCGGGAAATGCGGCGATTCGGCAAGCGGAAGCGAATGTTCGCGCGGCGCAAGCTAGTACGGCGGCGGCGCAGGTGAATGTAAATCAAAAACAAGTGGTATCGCCGATTACTGGTGTTGTCGGTGAATTCCCGGTGAAGGTTGGGGATTATGTGAATACTGGGCAAACAATCACCACAATTACTCAAAATGATGCCTTAGATTTGAATCTGTCTGTACCTTCCAATCGCTTGAAACAATTACGTGTTGGCTTACCGGTGCAGTTAATCGATCCTACCACTCAAAAGGCGATCGGTACGGGGTCAATTAACTATATTTCACCCACAGTAAGTCCTAATCAACAGTCGATTTTGAGTAAGGCTCGCTTTGCTAATTCCCAAGGTAGATTAAGGGATGGGCAATATGTGCAAGGGCGGGTGATTTGGAATCGTCAACCGGGTATTTTAATTCCGACTGTGGCGATTTCCCGGATTGGTGGACAAAGTTTTGTGTTTGTGACGGAAAATACTACGGTGAATGGTAAACCGCAGCAAATTGTTCATCAACGCTTAGTCAGGCTGGGCGAGATTCAAGGGACAAATTACCAAGTCCTCGAAGGGCTAAAACCAGGGGAAACAATTGTTACCTCTGGAATTCTCAAATTACGAGAAGGCACACCAATTCAACCACAATCTGAAAATTAGGACAAACGCTTGTGTCGATTGCGAATAATTTTATCAAACGTCCGGTATTAACTACCGTTTGTTCCCTACTAATTCTAATTTTGGGTGGTGTGTGTATTCCTTTACTGCCCTTAAATTACTTACCTGATATTGCGCCGATTCGCGTCCAGGTGTCAGCTAACTATACTGGGGCGGATGTGGCGACGGTGGAAAGTGCTGTGACAACTACCTTAGAACGGCAACTTAACGGTGTTGAGGGGATGCAGTACATGACCTCGAATAGTTCTGCGGGGAGTAGTCAAATCTCCGTATATTTTGGGTCGGAAACTGATAAAAATATTGCCCAGGTAAACGTACAAAATCGCCTTGCTAGGGCGACACCCCGCTTACCTACAAGCGTGCAACAATTGGGGGTAACTGCACAAACGGCTTCGACGAGTATTTTGTTGGTGTATACCTTTTATGCGGAAAATAACGAGTACGATCCGCTATTTATTAGTAATTATATTGATTTAAATTTACGCGATCAACTACTGCGTACTCCTGGGGTGGGGGATTTGACGATTTTTGGTGAAAAACGCTATGCAATGCGGTTGTGGCTTGACCCCAATGCGTTAGCGAGTCGCCAATTAACTGTGGCGGATGTGGCGACAGCATTGCGATCGCAAAATATTCTCGCTGGGGCGGGTACTATTGGTCAAGCACCCATCCCCCCCGGACAAAGTTATGAAATTCCCCTGCGGGTGAACGGACAATTTAAAGATGCGTCGGAGTTTGAGAATTTAGTCATTAAAGCTGGAAGTGATGGTAATTTAATTAAACTCAAAGATGTGGGTCGGGCGGAACTCGGCTCGGAGACTTACAGTAGTAATGCGAGAAATAATGGTAAACCCGCCATTGGGGTGGCGATTTATCAGTCACCGGGAAGTAATGCGCTAGATGTGGCGAAGAATATTCAGGCGCAAATGAATGAACTGATTAAGGACTTTCCCCCTGGTTTAAAAACTCAAATTGTTTACGATACGGTGGGATTTGTGCAAGCTTCGCTGGAAGAGGTGATAAAAACTCTAGTAGAAGCGATCGCGTTAGTTGTCTTGGTAATTTTTCTGTTTCTCCAAGACTGGCGTGCTACAGTGATTCCGATTATTGCGATTCCTGTTTCTCTAATTGGGGCGTTAGCATTCGCCTATGTATTTAGATTTTCCCTGAATAATTTAACTTTATTTGGCTTAATCTTAGCTACTGGGTTAGTAGTTGATGATGCGATTATTGTTGTCGAAGCGATCGCGGGTAAAATTGAACAGGGTGTGAGGCCTTTACAAGCTTCCTTTGAAGCTATGGAGGAATTGAGTGGTGCGATAATTGCCACATCTCTAGTATTAATGGCGGTGTTTCTTCCTGTGGCCTTTTTCCCTGGTTCCACCGGAAAACTGTATCAACAATTCGCCTTAGTTATTGCCTTTTCCATTACTATCTCTACATTTAACGCCCTCTCTTTCACTCCCAGCATGTCTGCAATCCTGCTGCGTCCACCACAACCTAAACGCGGCCCCTTGGGTTGGTTTTTCAATAAGTTTAATCAAATTTTGGCATGGATTATTCGCCGCTATTTAGCAATTGTTAATTTCTTAATTCGCCTGCGTTATGCTGTGGTGGCTTTATTTGTTGTCGGGTTAGCCGGGACTTATTTTATGTTTACCCATGTCCCCACTGGATTTGTCCCGACTGAGGATCAGGGGATTGTTTTGGGGATTATTCAAGCGCCAGATGGGGTATCTCTAGCTTACACTGATGAAGTAATTACCAAGTTGGAGGCCATTCTCCAAAAAGAACCGGAAATTGATAATGTGTTTGCGACTTCCGGCTTTGGCTTTGCGGGTAGCGGCTCAAATCGCGGGGTATTTTTCGCCAAGCTGAAACCTTGGGAAGAACGCACGCAAAAAGAACAAAGTGCTTCAGCAATTTTAGGGCGAATTAATGGTGCATTCCAAACCATCCCCCAAGCAATTATCACCGCCGTCAATCCCCCACCAATTCAAGGTTTTAGTACTTTGGGTGGTTTTGAGTTACAGTTGGAAGACCGTACCAACGGACGATTAACAATTGATGATTTTTATGCCAATGCTCAAGCCATCATCGCCGAAGCTAACCAACAACCAGCCCTGAGAGGGGGAGTATTTACCCAGTTTACTGCCAGCACTCCCCAATTTCAAATTGATTTCGACCGCAATCGCCTGCAAGCGTTGAATGTAGATTTTCAGCAAGCTGTAAATACCTTGGGTGCGGCGATTGGTTCCCAGTATGTGAATGATTTTACCTTGGGACAACAAAGTTATCGAGTGTACGTCCAAGCTGAGGGGAATTATAGGCGATCGCCAAATGATATTAATCAGTTGTATGTGCGATCGGCTAATAATCAAATGATTCGCTTGAGTGAGGTAGCAACGCTGACACCAATTACCGGGCCTTCGGTAATATCTCACTACAATGGCTTCCGTGCTATAAATATTCAAGGTAGGGAAGCTCAAGGTTTCAGTAGCGGACAAGCAATCCAAGCTATGCAACAAGCTGTAAATGCAGCCGCCTTACCTGGGGTAGGTAGCAATTGGACAGGAACCGCTAGGGAAGAATTATCTGCGGGTAATTTGGGAATTTTGATATTTGGCTTTGGGCTTGTGATGGTGTTTCTCACCCTTTCCGCCCAGTATGAAAGTTATATTGACCCAGCGATTATTTTATTAACTGTACCATTGGCGTTGTTGGGTGCGTTGAGTTCTTTAGCGTTGCGCGGGTTGGTAAATGATGTTTACGCCAACGTCGCTTTAGTGATGTTAATCGGCTTGGCTTCCAAAAACGCTATTTTGATTGTCGAGTTTGCTAACCAAGCCTTGGAACAAGGGATATCTATTCCCCAAGCTGCTTTAAGCGCCGCCCAAGAAAGATTTCGCCCGATTGTCATGACTTCAGCTTCGTCATTGCTGGGATTTTTCCCCTTAGTCATCGCTTCTGGTGCTGGTTCTGCTTCTCGTTGGTCATTGGGAACGGCGTTATTTGGTGGTTTACTAGTAGCAACGGTGTTAAGTTTGCTGGTTGTGCCGGTGTTGTATGTAATTATTAAGAATTTGGAAGTCCGTTTCTTAAAACGCAAACCAAATCGTCCAAGTACGCCACCTGATTCTGATAGAGATGGAAATGAGCCAGCAACGGTGACTGCTGTTAAGTCGAGTGCGATCGCTCATCCCACAGATAGCGATCGCTATCCTCATGATGGTAATTCATAATTGGGTAGCAGTGCGATCGCATTAATTTTGATTGGTAAAAAACGAACCGCGTTCGCGAAGCGTCTCGCAGAGAAGACACGAAGTGCGCGAAGGAAGAGAAAAGAAGAAGGAGTCAATTAACTTTCTCATTTCTCTTGTTTTCTTGCTACCCTTTGGGAACGACTACTCTGCGAGAACGCCTCCGGCGAACTTCAAATGTGTACTTTGTGTACTTCGTGCTTCGTTCCTGAATGTAACTTACTCGATAAGCCATTTCATCTTCTCGTTTTACTGTTTCACCTACTCGATAAGCCGTTTCATCTTCTGGTTTCAGTGTTTCACGCACTCGATAAGGCTTTTCATCTACTCATTTTCTTGTTTCATCTACTCGATAAGCCGTTTCATCTACTCGTTTTTTTATTTCACCTTCTCATTTCGGTGTTTCACGCACTTGTTAAGCCATTTCATCTACTCATTTTGGTGTTTCACGCACTTGATAAACTTTTTCCTCTTCCGATTTCCGTATCATCCATTAGCTATCACCCGCATTACTGACAAAAATTACGGGCGGGTTCACTTTTAAGTTATTACAACAGGTAAAAATTTAGCTCCCACTTTGGCAAATGTACAGATAATCGAAGTATCCCCTGGTAAGCTAGCCAAAGCTCATGAATACCAAACTTATCGCTTTCTCGGCAATTGTGTCTGCAGGTTTAGGTGCGGGAATCGGTTTTATTGTGGCTTATTTACTTCCTAGTCCCTATACCAGCCAAATGTATAAAGATTTAGGGCAAAAATATGCGATCGCAGGTGCAGTTGCTGGCTTGCTCATCGGTTCTAGCCAAGAAATGATTCGCGAACTCAAGCAAGAACGGGATGCAGAAGAGGAGTTTTTACGGGATTTCAACAAGGCTGTGCGCTCAGTTAGCAAACGAGAAGATTAAGATACAGTATACCCAGAACAAGCCACCAGATAGAGGAATTATGAGGAAACTGATGATAGCTTGAGATGATGGCAGTAAATAACAACCAAGAGTGTGAATCAGTCATTATTAATTGCTCTTACTCTCTTAGCATCCACCCTGTTACCAGTCAACATGGCTGTGACTGTGGAAGGTTCAAGCAATCATCCAATCAAAATGTCTTCATTTAATCTTAGTTCCCAAAAATGGCAAAAGCGTGTATTACTAATCTTTGCACCGTCTGTTAATCACCATGCTTATCAACAGCAGATACAGTTATTGCAACAGTATGATAGTGGTTTTACCGACCGGGATTTAGTTCTGGTTCAGGTTGTGGCAACAGATACAAGTTATGCCAATGGACAGTTAATCGATGAATCTTCTGCGGCTAATTTGCGATCGCGCTTTGGAGTTGACGAAGATAATTTTCGCGTCATTTTGGTAGGTAAAGATGGTGGTGTGAAGCGCCAAGATGCAGCACCAGTCCAAGCCACAGCAATATTTGACCAAATTGACGCTATGCCCATGCGCCAACAAGAAATGCAACAGCAAGGTAGAAGGTAACTATTATGATCGTTGTCCATCATCTTAACAATTCGCGATCGCAGCGCGTGCTATGGCTGCTAGAAGAATTAGATATTGAATACGATATCAAGTATTACGAACGCGACCCAAAGACGATGCTAGCACCAGCTTCCCTACGGCAAGTTCATCCCCTTGGCAAGTCACCAGTGATTACAGATGCACAACAGACCATTGCTGAGTCGGGCGCTATTATTGAGTATATAGTAGAGCGCTATGGTAATGGTCGGCTAGTTCCAGAATCCGGTACACCAGAGCGTCTGCGCTATACCTATTGGTTACATTACGCTGAAGGCTCGGCAATGCCACCTCTACTGATGAACCTGATTTTCAATCGTTTTCCATCTGTTGATAACAGTGTCAACGACGCATTTATTACGCCCCAGATTCAGCTTCACTTTGATTATATAGAAGCTGAACTTGGTAAGAGTACCTGGTTTGTAGGCGAAGAATTTACCGCCGCCGATATTCAGATGAGCTTTCCCCTAGAACTTGTTGCTATGCAAGCCGAACTCATCCAGAATCGACCAAAGATTCAGCAATTTATCGAACGCATCCATGCTCGACCGGCTTACAAACGCGCCCTTGAACGTGGTGGTAAATACAACTACGCCAACAGCATTTAATCAAAAACCCCACAGGTTAAAGTGGGGTTTTTTTGGTGTCAGTAAATCACACTACAATATTACTCACCTGGCAATAATTGCTTGACGATATTTAACCCATTACTCATAGTTTCATCCAACAATTTTGCATCGACATTTTTATCATTCGGGCTGTGATAATTTGGTTCATCACCCCGGTGGAAAAACAACACCGGCACTTTTTTACTCGCAAATGATGCATGATCGCTGCCACCATTATTATAGGAACCGGCTGTTTTAATATCTGGATCTATCGTTTGAGCGATCGCAGTTAATGCAGATGTGCCACTGATAAATAACTGCTGATTCACTCCCACCATATCAAAGTTCAACATGGCTTTTAACCCAGACAGAAATTCTGGTTTAGCTGTATCTACAAACGCTTCCGATCCATGTAACCCGTCTTCCTCGCCATCAAAGGCGATAAACCAAATTTGCCGAGCGAGTTTTGTGTTCGCTAAGTTACGCGCCATCCCTAGTACAACTGCTGTACCAGAAGCGTTATCGTTTGCCCCTGGGGAACCCTCCACAGAGTCATAATGTCCGCCAAGTATCAATTTTGGCTGTGTCACTCCTGGTAAATGGGCAATCACATTTCTACCTGTAACTACTTGCTGTTCTCCATTCACATTCAGAGTAACATTTACTGGTGTTTTTTGTTCTAGTAAGGGATTACCGCGATCGCCGGAAATTCCCAAGACGGGAATGGAAACTTTTTCTCCCAATCCCGCGCTAGTTAAATTCCCTGGTTCGTTGTTAACAACTACCAAACCAATCGCCCCAGCAGCTACCGCATTTTTCGCTTTTTGCGAGAAGCGAATTTTACCACGCCGTACAATAGCGATCGCACCTTTAACATTAACTTTGGCAAAGTCTTCTGTTTGTCCAAGGTTGGGAACTACTACCATTGGTGCATTCAAGTTTCCCTTAATTGTGCCATCCAGCGCTCGACCGGGAATAGTTGTACCATTGATAACTAAGTTAGAACCTAAGTCTACAAATTTCTCGTAAGTAAAAGTCTGAATTTTGGTCACATAACCAGCCTGACGATACCTTTCCACAAGATAGGCGCTGGCTTTTTCCATGACTGGCGTACCAGTGACACGGGGGCCGAAATTTACCAAAGCTTGGACATCTGCATAAATTTGATGAGTTTGATGAATTTGATTAGTGCGATCGCTTTCTTGTGCCTCAGCTTTGGGTAGAGATGCCACAATATTACTGACACGAGTTGATGGGAGACTGCAACCGGTTGATATTGACACTAGAATAGCTGCTAGTGCCATTTTAAACCAACAATTTGTAAGCTTTGGGGATAAAGGAGACATTTTCAGTAGATAGCAGGAGTAAGAAAAAACAATACTTTCCCTATATTTACGAGTTCGTCTGTGATGTCAAAATGTTCCCAGCTGGTGTGAAAAAGCAGGAGAGCAGGGGGTAAGGGGGATTAATCACTTTTTTATGTGTTCTGCCTGACAAACAAAGCCCACTTACGTGGGCTAATTAAATGTATCTTCATTAGTTTTTGACACTCCCCTGCCTAAAGGCGAGGGGATTCTTAAGACATTACTGTCTTAATATCCTGACTAATCAGGTTCCCAGGCTCACCGCGTTTGCTCATAGAGCGCGGTGATGTCTCCTTAGGTTTTTTTGGGCGTTTAGAGCCTTTCGGCTCAGGTTTCGCGGAGTCCCCGCGTACCCTAAAGGGTTCGGCAGTTGCTCTACTTGGGGAGACCCCAAGACCGCACTGCCTCACCATGCTTAATGCTCTATCTTTGATATTTTTTGCAGCATTAATGTCCGCATGACTCATGAATCCGCAACTCGTACAAATGAACTTTTCGTCATCACGATTATTAGCGTCTACATGACCACAGTTTTGACATTTTTGGCTGGTGTGTTTTGGATTGACCTTAATTACAACCTTTCCATGCTTCTCAGCAAGATACTCGATTTTAAATATCAATTCACCCCAGCTTGCATCAGAGATTGACCGATTTAAAGCTCTCTTTCTTGACTGTCCATTCTCTAAAAATCTGCCAGTACGTGCATCTATTTTTGGCTTGCATCTTTTCTTCATTGCTGAAACATTCAAGTTCTCAACAGCAATAGCGTCAACGTTTCTAGAAACAATCTTATTAGCTATATGCCATTGATATGCTTGACGTTTATCAGCAATTTTTTTCTGAAACTTACCTACATTTGTGGCTGCTTTTTTGCGATTATTACTGCCCTTTAACTTTCTACTAACTTGACGCTGCCTGTTTTTGAGGATGCGTTTAGTTTTTTTATTGGTTAAGAATTTAGGATTTTCAATCTGGTGTCCATCAGATAAATGCACCAATTTAGTTAATCCTAAATCACAACCAATTATTGATTGAACGTCAGACAATGGTCTAGCAACATAGTCTGGTACTGTTTTGTCTTCTATTTTGATAGAAACATACCACCCATCCTGACGCTTACGGATTGTTGCGGCTTTAATTGTGAAACTGCTGGGTATTTGACGAGAATTGTAAAATCTCATCCATCCTACCTTGGGTAGATAGATTTTATTTTTCTGTATTTTAATACCCATCTGGTAAGTAAAAGATGTGAAATTAGAGCGATTTTTAAATTTAGGAAATCCTCTACCCTCAAAGAAGTTTTTGTAAGCGGTGTCAAGACGTTTAACGTTTTGCTGCAACACTGTTGAGTCAATGCTAGCAAACCAATGTCTAGCTTTTTTTAATGTGGGCAACGCTGTAATTTGAATATCGCCAGCAGTACGTCTAGGATTGGCTTTTTTATCATCCTTCCAGGGTTCACCTGTAGCACCATTTTTGCTAACAAAACAAGTTATAGGGCAAGCCTCAGCTTTAGTTCTAACATCACAATAGTCACCTTGAATAAATTGTTGAGCGTATTGAGTTAGTCTGTCATTCAAACACCAGTTGTAATGGCTCCTGAGTATATCTACCCAGCTACACATTGTCGATGATTGCGTGGTGTTAGGTCTGAGTTTGTATACATAGTTTGCTAGCAAGTTTTATCACCCCCCTTTTGTTTTTAAAATGTATTGATTCTACTGTAACCATAGACAACAACGCAATATGAAATCAGAAAAAATATGGCAAGTTTTTCACCAGACGAGTATAGACATGAGGGAAACGCTATATCACTACTCAATTACCACTTTGTTTTCATCCCTAAGCGTAGAAAAAAGATATTAGTTGGCGCAATAGCAGAAAGGTTGCAGCAAGTTATTTGTGATGTATGTAATGAGAATAGGTGGAAAATTATTGCTATGGAGATAATGCCAGATCACGTGCATCTATTTTTGAATGCAAAACCTACAGACAATCCATCTTTGATGATGAATAGAATTAAAGGAAGGGCAAGTCATCACCTAAGAAAAGAGTTTCCAGAATTGCTTAAGCTTCCTACTCTGTGGACACCCAGCTATTTTGTATCTACTGCTGGAAATATATCCACAGCAAACGTAATTCAATATATAGCCCAACAAAGAGATTGAGCAACTGAAGCGTAAACGCTTTAACCCGTTTTCATCCCTTGTCTAAAGTACAGATGTAGCTTGTAGCGTGGCGGAAAGCTACATCTTCAAGGGTTTTCAACGGGGAATCCTATAATTGCAGAGTTCGTTAATCTTCACAAATTCTTACTAGATTTAAAAATCAGAAAAACCCCTAAAAAGACGAAAAAGTATCTAAATCCATAATCGATAAAATCTAAAGCAGTTTTGGTAAAGCTGAGGGATAAAAGACCAATACCTGCAAATAAAATCCCACTAATCATCAAAGAACAGGATATTATAGTTCTTCTTAAATCTCTAATCGCGTCAATTAGCTGTTTATTTTCTACCACAATCAACACCCTGAAATAGTTAAATAAGTACTTTACAACAAATGTAACTATTGACAGAGTAGGGTTAGGCTACTTTTTACTTTGACCATTGACCGCGCCAATTTTAGATTTTAGATTTTAGATTTTAGATTATTTCGGTTCATGCCCCGCCTCCGAAGTTCAGAGCGCCGGCTTCCGGCGCTCTGACTTCTCTCCTTGTGGGTGGAACAAATCCAAAATCGTCAATTTAAAATCCCCAAGCTGCATCCCGGAATCGGTGCAGTCAATCCAAAATCGTAAATCCAAAATCCAAAATTGATTGACATACTATTTCCAGTTCGGATTGTACCCCTTCGGGGAAGCAAGCTACGCGCAGTCTCTCGTTAATTTACCGCGTATTCTCAAAATTAATCCCCTCACTTATGGCTGTAACTTGGTGAAGAATTATTTGCAAACTAACACAGCACTAGAAAACAGCGATCGCTCTTTGTGTAACTAAAAAGAAAAAATAGCTCCTTCAAAAGGGCTTTTGAAGGAGTGATAATGAGGGCAGGAATTATTAATTAAATAGTATTTTTCATCCGTTATGGTGTACCCAGTTCATGACGGCTACTTATCGATAATTGAATGCTGGTATATGATTAACCCGCATCAACATTCAACCGTTTTCCGAATGGAGAGCATTTAAAGCCAGTTCAGAGGGATGAGATACTCCGTTAGCTGCGAGATTGACTTTTTCTAGTCTACGAAGCACAATCATACCGCGAGAGCGATTTGATGAGGAGTCTTTATCCACACAAGCTGCATATAGACGCTGAATTGAGCATTTCCAAAATCGGGTATATCGTTTGGGATTTGTATCTGCAATGGTGACTTCTTGAGTTTTTGGATCGTAGTCTGCCAATAAGGAGAAGTGTCCACCTTCTAAACTGGGATTTTCATGAGCAATCCGAGTATTGAAGTTAAGAATGTGAACATCAGTTTCATCACAAACAGCAGCTTCAACTTCCTTGATAAATACTTCAAACGTCATACTCGGTTTATCAAAATGTTCCATCCGAATAGACAGAGGTAAGCCTTTTCTTTCTATATATATTTTACAGGTGTCATAGGTTTCTGCTAAGGTCATACCATCATCTAAAACCGACGCGATCGGTAGCTGGGTGACGTAGAAAATCTCATCCACAGTCGTCAGATATCCCAATGCAGTCAGAGCATATGCGATCGCAGTGACATTACAACAGAAAATAGGCTGTTGAAACTGATGTAGTTGAATGATTTCCAAATCTCGCTTGGAAATCTGAGCTATGTTTTCAATATCCATTGATTTTTACTTTAATAGCTAATACCTAACTTTTGTATTGTGTCGCGGCACTTTTTACAGTCACATATTCTATTAGTAGTTTTGCGAAAATACAAGCACAGATAAGAGATTTAAGCAAATCAATTGGCATAGATAAGCTTAAACTCATCTACTTTGCGGATTTTAACTTTAATTAAACTTTTATGTATTGAGCATTTTACCCAGGTGTAAATACACCTGAGTTCGATATAACAGATTTATTTGGACTGACGCTCAGTTGTATTTTCTGAGTTTTGCGCCTCATCTCCCAGTTTAAGACTCTGGACTTTTTTTAAACTTTTGCAATAACAACTGCAAGGCTAAAGCCAATAAACCCACAGCTACTAAACCAAAGATTCCCGAACCCAAGGCGAATAAACCGACTACTAAGGTACGAACTGCGGAAGTTAAGCGCAGCACCAATTGATTATCTGAGTGTATTGGCTTGCTAGCAAAATTTGTAGCGATCGCAATCATCACCGAATAGATTGCGTAACCTAATCCTCCGGAAACGATCGCGCCACTAACACAGCGTACCGGACTTGTTTGGACTTCTGCGGAAGTCTCTGGTTGAGGAAGGGAATTTGGATCAGTCATACAATTTTAGATTTTGGATTTTGGATTGAGTAATTAAAGGCAGAAGGCAGAAGGAGTAAAATTTTTATATCCTGGTTTGGAGTAGTTATCTTTGGAGAGTTAGCTTCAAGGAGTAATGAACAATAATCCTCCTCTGCTTCCTCTGCTTCCTCTGCTTACACAGCGATAGGGTATTTTTGTCTTTAGCAGTCCCTAAACTGACGACGCGATTTTAATTCCATGTGAAGTGGTTCGCGTCACAAATAATTCTAAATCTTCGTCGGGGATGGCGGCTCTAATTTTTTGCTTAATTATTTCTGCTTGGGGTTGAGACTCAACTAAAGCAAACACTGAAGGGCCGGAACCTGACATCATGGTTCCTATCACACCTTCTTGTGCTGCAAATAATTCTCGCAGTTGTAGAACTTGGGGATACTCTGGTAAGACTACTCGCTCTAAATCATTATGTAATTTTTGGGCGATGTCAGTTACATCTTTATTGGCGATCGCTTTCACCATCCCCCCGGAATGCACTGCATTGGCACGAGCTACCAAGTCAGCAGTATCTTTAATATATGTATTGCCATACTGTTGACGATAGGTTTTGTACGCCCAAGCTGTGGAAACTTCCAAGCTGCGATACTTCGCCAATACTATATATATATTGTCTAAACTTGGTAGCGGTGAAAGTTGTTCGCCTCTCCCCGTCGCAATCACTGTTCCCCCTGCAATACAAAAGGGGACATCTGAACCGAGAACCGCACCTAATTCTTCTAATTCTGTTTGCGTTAGTCCTAAATTCCAGAGTAAATCTATCCCCACCAACACAGCTGCGGCGTTTGTCGAACCACCAGCCAACCCAGCTGCTACAGGTATATGCTTGTCGATGGTAATTTCTACACCACCATATTTAGCAAAGGTATCGGGAAATTCTTTCACCATCAATTCCGCCGCCCGATAAGCCAGATTTGTTTTATCTGTGGGGACTTGGGGGTGCTGAGAGTGGACGCGAATTGTATCTGTGCTGAGGGAACGCACGCTAATTTGATCGGCTAAGTCGATGCTTTGCAAGATCATCGCTAATTCATGAAATCCATCGGGACGGTCGCCAATGATTTCCAGATACAAGTTAATTTTAGCAGGGGCAATGAGGGTGTAAGAACGCATAGTAATTTTGGATTTTGGACTTCGTCGTGAGCGCTCAGTCGAACGATTTTAGATTTTGGATTTTTCTCCAAAACCTGCTAATCATCGGTTACAAGTAACTGATTTGCTAAAGTTACCCATTGAGAGACGCTGAGATCTTCAGCGCGTACTTGGGGATTTATCTCTAATTGTTCCAGTAAGTGAGTCAGGCGATCGCGTTCTACTACTGGT
Organism: Calothrix sp. FACHB-168; assembly: GCF_963889195.1. Taxonomy (NCBI): domain Bacteria; kingdom Bacillati; phylum Cyanobacteriota; class Cyanophyceae; order Nostocales; family Calotrichaceae; genus Calothrix; species Calothrix sp. FACHB-168. The sequence goes on along the minus strand of NZ_CAWPNJ010000011.1, from coordinate 153,308 downwards.
TGTAAATTATTTCGTAACATTTTCCGCTTGGCACCAAACCCTAATTTCAGCAAGTTCTCAAATTTTCGCGGATCATTTGCAGGTATTTCGATTGCTCTGGGACGCATTCTCACGACTGCGGAATCTACTTTTGGTGGGGGATAAAATGCACTAGCGGGGACTGTACAAATTAACTCACATGCTGCTAAATATTGCACCCTAATACTCAACGCCCCAAAGTTTGTCGTACCGGGTTTAGCATATAACCTGTCCGCAACTTCTTTCTGCACTAATAATACTATTGAATCAAATGGTTTCGGATTCGGATTCGCAATTGTGCCTAAGAGTTTTTCGATTATCGGCCCTGTAATGTTATAAGGTATATTCGCCACTACTTTATTTTGATTTTGAAAGTTAGGAAATGCGGCTACAATTTGCCCAACATCCAAAGTCAAAAAATCTCCTTGTAACAGCAAAAAATTTTCTTTTTTACCCAATTGCTTTGCCAATAAATCGCACAAATCGCGGTCAATTTCCACCGCCAATAAAGACTGCACCAACGGTAATAACCGACGAGTCAGGATACCTGTACCGGGGCCAATCTCCAGAATGCGATCGCTCTGTTGACAATCTGCCGCCTTGACGATTGCCTCTAGAGCCTTCTCACTTTTGAGCCAATGCTGCGCAAAGGCCTTGCGCGGTCGAACCATCTATTTCTCCTTCTATATCTACATTCCAGCCTTACACCAAAAATCCGTTTCTTACTTTTTTCTTACTTTTCACTCCCCCTTTTTTCCCGATTTTGTCCGGTTATATCTTGACAAATGCACTAAAATCTGATTCAGATGAGCAAAAGATTGGTAAAAATCAGACTTAAACCATTGTCTCTGAAGATGAGACTATTGACTTGGAAACTCTTGCTAAGGTATTATATAGATAATGGAAAAGGTGTGCGCATATAAAGTAATTCCTGCTAAAAAATATCTAATTATCAACCAATAGAGTCTGCTTTTCACCTCAAATTAAAAATAGGGAAATTGAGGCGATCGCCATTCAAACCTATTGCAGAAGACCAAGAGCTAGCAAATCAATTTCCGCCAGACAATAATTTAGCGAAATTCTCATAGTGAGCGTTGTATATTACTGAAAGTATTTTCAGCAAATCTGAGATAAACGCGAAAAAAACCATGTCAGACACACCCGCAGATAGCATTTGGATCGTCACCGACGACACCCCACAAATAGCCATTCCCGACAACAATCAAGGCGGGAATTTTAGAGGAATTAACCGCAGTGACGAAACCAGAGAAACGACAGGAAGCAAAGGCGTAACAGATGCAGTTCCAGTTTCTGCGCAAAAATTAGAACAAGAAATGACAAAATTTCTGGGAGTAGTAGGACGTTTATTCAATCAAGCAGAACAGCACACGCAAGTAAAATCGGGAATGCAGTTAGAAGAAATTGAACTATCAATAGAAATTAGTGGCGAAGGAGAAGTCAAGTTAATTGGTAGCGGTGCAAAAGCTAGCGGGAAAGGCGCAATCAAACTGACATTTAAACGCCAAGCAGCAACATAGGAGCAGATAGCGATCGCACTATGCAAAAATCTTTAGGTAATGTGTAAGACTAATGACACGTAAAACACTTCAAGGTTTAAATCCAGACAGCTACCAACACCCCTTTGATCGTAAAGCCTTGGCGACACTGCAAAAAATGCCAGGGTTACCACTACTGCTGAAAAAAATTAATGAGTATGGTATAGATCGTCTGCTGCGACTACAAACACTGGGTAACGAGTTTCGCGTCAACTCCCGTAACTTCCCCAAATTGCACAACGCTTTCATCGAAACATGCAAAATTCTGGACGAACCCGTACCAGATTTATATCTTTATCGAGGTACAGGACATATTTCCACCTATGCGATTGGCGTTGAGAAACCATTAATCGGCGTCAACCTAGAAACCCTGGAATGGTTGGAAGAGGAAGAACTATTATTTGTTTTTGGACATGAAATTGCCAGAATCAAAGGTAAATATTTAACATATCAACAACTGGCAGTAGTCATGCCATTTTTGAAAAACGTCATCAGCAGTACCACCCTAGGATTTGGTGGATTAGCCGCCAACGGTATAGAAATTGCATTATACAACTGGATTATGATGGCGAAATTTACCGCCGATCGCGCTGGATTGTTAGCATGTCAAGATATTGATATTGCGATCGCATCTTTGATGAAATTGGGTGGATTACCAGGTGAATACTTAACACCAGAGGTAATCGAAGACTTTACACAGCAAGCGCGTGAATTTAATTTCCAAGAACTTGAGGGATTAGACCAAGTTACCAAAATATTTAGTTTCATGGCATATCAAATTCCTTGGCATGTTATGCGAGCATCAGAATTATTGAAATGGGTAGAAACTGGCGCGTATACTCAATTAATGGAATCAGATCCTGCTCAACCACCGCCACAAGAGACAACAGAAGAGTCAGAAAATGTCAAAGATTGGGATTTCTTAGGTAACTGGTAGTTTAAAACGAGTATAATTTAGCTCCAGAGGCTAATTTTTCATCAAATTAGGTAAATCGGATGCTGAATGGTGCAGTTCTCCGCAATCGCTACAAAATCATCAAACTTCTGGGAAGCGGTGGGTTTGGAGACACCTATCTAGCAGAGGATTTAGGTATACCGATCAATCCTAAACCCAAGTGCGTCGTCAAGCGCCTGAAAACACAAAACCTCACCGACGAACAATTGGAATGGGTAAAAAACTCATTTGAGCAAGAAGCAGCCACCCTGTACAATTTGGGAAATCTTCACCCCCAAATTCCCAAATTATCAGAATATTTTCAAGTAGGGAACGAATTTTATTTAGTACAGGACTTTATTGATGGCGATGATTTCACCAAAATCATCACCCCGGGAAAAAATTTTCCTGAGACAACAGTTATCCAGCTTTTAGCAGAAATTTTAGAAGTGTTGGTAGTTGTCCACCAACAAAACATTATTCACCGAGATATCAACCCCAAAAATATCATGCGTCGTCGCCTCGATGGAAAAGTCATCTTAATAGACTTTGGCGCAGTCAAGCAGATAATGTTTCAGAATTCCGGACAAACTAGCCTGACTATGGGGGTAGGGACACCGGGTTTTATGCCTTTGGAACAATTCAATGGTAGACCAAAATTAGCCAGCGATATCTACGCCATTGGCATGGTGGGTATTCAAGCACTGACAGGAATACCACCACATTTATTAGATGATGATGAAAATGGTGAAGTAATGTGGCAGAATCGGGTAAATATTAGCGATTGCTTTGCCCAAGTATTAACAAAAATGGTGAGTCGTCGCGTAACTCAACGTTATCAAAATGCGACAGAAGCGTTACAAGCTATAAATTTATTAAATCAACCTCTTGCGCCCACAATTCTTGCAGTACCCATACCCAACCAAAATACCACAACCGCTTTAGCCCTCAAAAGTTTTCAATTTGAAGTTGTAACGGTAAATGCTACAGGGAAAATCACCAACCGCCAGAATCGTGAAGCGAAATACTTTGTCGAAAATTTGGGAAATGGTGTCACCTTAGAAATGGTGCAGATACCAGGGGGAACCTTTATCATGGGTTCGCCAACGACTGAAGCACACCGAAACAATGATGAAAGTCCACAGCATCAGGTAACAGTACCTGGCTTCTTCATGGGTAAATATCCAGTTACCCAAGCGCAATATCAAGCAGTTATGGGTGGTAACATTTTTCAGAAACTTCTTGGTAATAACAATAATCCTTCTCACTTCAAAGGTGAAAACCGACCAGTAGAAAATGTGAGTTGGGCTGATGCGGTTGAATTTTGTCAAAAGTTAAGCCAAAAAACAGGACGCACCTACAGACTACCCAGCGAAGCCGAATGGGAATATGCTTGTCGTGCAGGAACAACCACACCGTTTTATTTTGGCGACACCATTACCACTGATTTAGTTAATTACACTGGAAGTTACCCTTACACCTCCGCACCCAAAGGTGAATATCGTTTCAAAACAACACCTGTAGGAAAATTTCCACCAAACCCTTTCGGTTTATATGATATGCATGGCAACATATGGGAATGGTGTCTAGATAAATCTCATCATAATTACGAAGGTGCGCCCACAGACGGCAGTGCATGGCTGAGTGGTAATGATAACAATTATCAGTTGCTGCGTGGTGGTTCTTGGAATAACAACGCCAAGAATTGCCGTTCTGCGAGTCGCAACGCCCTCTCCCGCGCGTATCGTGACAATCTTGTGGGTTTTCGCGTAGTTGCGGTGGCTCGCGTAGTTGAGGTTGCTGTAGCGTGAGAATTCCTTGCCCTTTGCACTCTAGCCCTTTTGCCCTTTACACTTCTTATTCTTTTCCCTTCATTCCCCGCCTTCGGCGGAAAAAAATCTTTCAAAAAACTAATCAGACGTAGGTTGGGTTGAGGAACGAAACCCAACATTCCCACCCCAACACCCAACGCTGATGTTGGGTTTCACTTCGTTCAACCCAACCTACGAAGAGATTAATAAAATTATAAAAAAGCTAGGGGACATCCAATTTTTTAAATACCCAATCAATTTGTAGCTAGTAGGTTGGGTTGAGGCTTTGCGAAACCCAACATTCCTCGCATAACACCAAGCGCCGATGTTGGGTTACCCTACGGGAAGCCGCTCCGCGTCTACGTTCCTCAACCCAACCTACGAAGAGATTGATAAAATTATAAAAAAGCTCTCAAACAACAATTATATCTGCTCCCTCACCCAAGCACGAAACGCTCTCATCGCTGCATTTCTCCCCTCAGTTTTACTGCGCATTAAATATTCAGGAATAACTTGAGTAATAGGTAAATTAGGAAAAATTGCACTAGCAGTAGAGGCTACATATTTACCATTAATCATCACATTAATTTCTAATCTATTGCCCTTCCATCGCCATAATTCCGGCACACCTAACACCTCATAATTATTAAACCGCGTCCGCGAGGTAATATCAATTTCAATCGCTAAATCAGGCGGCGGATCGACAGTTAAATCAATTCTATCCTTCCCCCTTACAGCCGCTTCATTTTGAATGTAAAAACAATCATCAGGTTCTACCCCAGCATCCATTTTTTCTCGATCAAAAGTAGTAGATCCCAAACTCCAAAAGTCTATATCAAGTTCTTCTAGTAGAATTTCTACTAAATTGCCAATAATTTTCTTACTTACTTCATGTTCTGGTAGTGGAGCCATGATTTCCAACATTCCCTGACTGTAAGATATCCGCGAACTGCGATTTTCACCCAATTCAGCCAAAATACTTTTGTATATTGACCAGGATATATTTTTAATTAATAATTGATGTCCTACAGGTACAATTAGCTGGTTGAGTTTAAGTAACATAACTTGCCTCGCTGGTAAAATTCACCTAACTAGTACCAATTTCATCATACATTTAAAATAGCCGTTGGGCGCACCATAAACAATTTTAATGAAATATTTTGCATGATTTACTGCGATACTTCTTACTGTGTCACAGGAATCTCAATCACAAATTCTGCACCTTGTCCTGGTGTAGAATTACAAGATAATTTACCACCATGTCTATCAACTACAATTTGGTGACTAATTGATAAACCTAAACCAGTTCCTTTACCCACATCTTTAGTAGTAAAGAAAGGGTCAAATAACTTAGAAATAATTTCTGAATTAATTCCCTTACCATTATCTGCAATCCGAATCGCTACTATCTGACTATTAATAACTTCCGTACAAATGCGAATTTGGGGATTTTTGATATCTTCTACAGCATCAATAGCATTACTTAAAATATTCATAAATACCTGATTTAATTGCCCCGGATAGCAATCTATCAGGGGAAGTTCACCATATTCTTTCAAAATAACAATTTCTGGATGCTCTGGTTTAGCCTTGAGACGATTGTGGAGAATCATCAAAGTACTATCAATACCCTCATGAATATTCACCAGCTTAAATTCAGCTTCATCCAAGCGGGAGAAATTACGCAGCGATAGCACAATTTCTCGAATGCGCTGAGTTCCTACCCGCATGGATTGCAGAAGTTTGACTAAATCTTCTTTGATAAATTCTAAGTCAATCTCCTCAATTGCTGCGGCAATGTCTTCTGGAGGATTGGGGTAATATTCTTGATATAGTTCTACCAAGTGCAACAAATCTTGAGTGTATTCGCTCGCCGGAATTAAGTTACCATGAATAAAATTTACCGGATTGTTAATTTCATGGGCAACACCTGCAACCATATTCCCAATAGAGGACATTTTCTCACTGTGAATTAGTTGAATTTGGGTGTGTTGTAATTCCCGCAATGTATCTGCTAAATTCTGCGCTTGTTGTTGTAATTTAATTTCCGCTTGTTTGCGTTCAGTTATATCAGTTGATACGCCAAGAATTTGTTTCACCTTCCCCGCTTCATTGCGGTGAAAAGGAGTTTCTCTAGTGTAAAGCCAGCACCAATCGCCATTGGCGCGTCTGATGCGATATTCAAACTCAATAATATCCCCATCGTCAGCAGTCAGAAATTTTCCATGCTGATGGGCGACGGTTTCGCGATCGCCTGGATGCATAATAGTAGGAAGTAGATTATCTCCCATCTGCTCAATCTCTGCATTTGAGTAACCCAGAAGCTTGACAATTTCTTGATTAGCGTAAACATTACGCTGTTCTTCCAAATCAAAAATGTAGAGAATATGGGGAGAAGAATCAGTAATTCTTTGGATAAAATGTTGACTAGCTTGGAGTGCTTCTTCTGCTTGTTTACGCTCAGTAATATTAAAAGTTGTGCCGACAAGCCGATAAATTTCACCCGCGTGATTTCTTAAGGGATTAATTGTCGTAAACCACCAAGTTTCTTCATCGAAAAAGATGAGACATTCTTCGTAGGTAATAGTCACACCTTGAGCGATACAGCTTTGATATCGTTGATGTATAGCTACACCGTCAATCTCCCCAAATACCTCTTCTGGAGTCTTACCGATTATCTGTGCATTACTAAATCCTGTAGCTTGTTCTGTCGGTGAATTCCAGCCAGCAAACCGCAGTTCACCATTTTCCAGAACATTCACCACAAAGATTAATTGGGAAACACCATCATAAATACTGCGTAAAAACAGTTCTTGTGCTTGTAATTGAGTTTCCGCATATTTGCGTTGCGCAGCTTCCCGATAAGCATCGCTCATATCAATTAAACAACCATACCAAATTATTTCCCCAGCCGCTTGACGTTCAACACGAGAAAATGCTTTTACCCATTTTTCCAACCCATCAGGCGTAATTATCCGCCAATCTTGTTCAAAATTTTCTAGGGTTTGCGCGGAGTAATTCATCGCTTGGAATACTCGCGAATCATCTTCTGGGTGAATCTGGGAAAATAATAAGGAAGCATCTGCCATTATCTGTTGCGGTTCGATTTCAAGAACTTCGCGACATCCAGAAGAAACATAGGGAAAAGACATCTTCCCATCTGGATACAGACAAAATTCGTACAGCATCCCCGGAACATTATCTGCTAATCGCTGTAACCTAGCTTCAGTACAACGTAAAGCGGCGGTACGTTCTGCAATTCTAGCTTCTAATTCTTCATTGAGTTGTTTAAGTTCTGCTTCTACTTGTTTGCGATGAGTAATCACCTCCGTAAAGATAATAATTCCGCCAACTTCCCCAGATGCTTCATACCAAGGATGTATTTCCCACTTCACCCATTCAGGTTTACCATTAGCACCGATGAAGAAATCTTCAGCAGATTTTTCCCTAGCACCAGCTAAACAACGTTGATGAACTTCCCGCCAACCCTGGGGAATTTCTGGGAAAATTTCATAGTGAGAGCGACCGATAATTTCTGCATCACCCAAGTTATAATCTTCTCGCCAGCGCCGACTCACACAAAGGTACTGCATCTGGCAATCAAAAACAGCGATCGCAGCTGGTATGTAGTCAATAAACAACCGCATCTGCTGTAGACTAGACTGGAGGCTATTCAAGTAACTATTAGACTCCACTACCTGACGTAGTTCTATTAATTCTTGTTGCAGAGATTCATAGGTATTTTTATCTACAGAGATGAGATTGCAAGCCATAATTATTTTTACTTGCCTAATTGGGAGCTAAAATTAACTTTCAAGCTTTATTGTTCCCAATTCAATCTTGATAATTCGTAATTCGTAATTTCTTCTTGACAAAGAATTTAATCCATAGAGTAGAGACACAAAAAAATAATGACCAATGACAAATGACCAATGACAAATGACCAATGACTAATTTTAAGTCAACAACTCACCCAATTGATGCTGAATTAGCAATGCTTTCAACGTAGCATTTTCCGCTTTCAACGCCTGAGTCTCCGCTTCCAATTCACTAATTCTCGCTTTCAAAGCTTCCTTAGTTGTACCTTGTCGATGAATTACAACTTCTCGATAAATTGCTAAATTAGCATCCTCACTCATCCATCTTTGATAAGTCTTAGTATGCTCTTGCACTGTATGTCCCATATAATCTGCCATTGTTTTGATGGGAACCTGCAAGCGATGTCCGCGAATAGCGTAAGCGTGACGCAATTCGTAAGGACGAAAACCTAAATTAGCCGCTCTAAATCTAATATGCAGTTTTGCAGTTTTATTACTCAGCGTTCCCTCATTGTAAGGAAACTTAATATTTTTTAAATCAAACAATTCTACCCAATGGGGATGTAAAGGCGGAATTCCACAACTACGTTCGCCGGTTTTCGTCCCCTGAGTTAAACTAGGGTTTAAATAAACTAAATGAAAAGTATTACTAGGATTAATAAAAGCCTCGATATCAACAGCAAATAATTCATGAGGTCTTAAGCCATAACTTGCTAACATACCATAAGCCCATTGCCATTGCTCTGGTAGCGTAAAATTCTCTCTAATAGCATAGGTTGATAAAGGCATTCCCACTTGCGTAAAGCCTTGAATAATCTCTTCATCTGTGGGAACTTTCCGAATAGTTGGTTCCGGTTTAGGAGTAGCATAAGCAGCAATAGTTTTTAACCCATTAATTCCGCAAAATTCACAAAACTTCTTTAATTGCCATACTAAAAAAAATCTACCAGATGTATTAGGTTTAGTTTTTTCCAGCGCTTTCTCTAAAGCAGATAAAGATAAAGGTAAATCTTGAGGTAGCTTTTTCAAATGTCGCCAATAATGAGTTTCCCAAGTACGTATACCTTGGCGATTCTGCTCATGGGTTTTCCAAAATTCCCGCTCATAATCTTGAATCCATTCACCAATAAGCTTGGTAGAATTCTCCTGTTCGGGTAACGCTATCTTCTGCGCTTGTTTACCTAATAATTCTGGCGTCCAACGAAATTGCTTAGTGATTAATAATAAATCTAATTCCCTAGCTTTGACGACTGCCGTTTTTACACCAACATCATTAGCAACAAAACCAAAGGAAATGGTATACTGCTTACTTGGACTCCCATTTTTACCAACATCCCCCGGTTTACAGGGAAAAGTCCCCTGTAAGCCAATAGTTTTAGCACTAGTGAGCTTAAGTTTCACCTTCACCCTATCCAAACTTAACGCCGAGTTAGCTTGTGCAACAGCGTGTTTGATTCTTAAATATTCACGTTCGGCTTTCACACCTTCATCAGATGAAGCATGTTTAGCTTTCCATTGTTTCCACTTAGATGGTTCCCATTGATCAATTCCCACACCATCCCATTCAGCATTACGGAGGTCGTAAGTAGTAGATTCATTGCTAGACATAAGTAATTCTCGCAATTTCTAATTACTGTAAATTTTACGCTTTAAAAGTAGCTATAGCCTTGAAAATAAACGATGACAAACCCAAAAGTAAAGCTAGCTTCAACTAGCGCCAAAGTTAGCAAAAGCTATAAAATTATACGGAAATAAACTTAATAACACTGAAGTTAATAACACAACCCAACAAATATAAAATTATGCATACCACAATTGATACAACAAAAAGATATTTTTTAGGATTTATTGCAGCTGCGATCGCAACTAGCCTGAGCAGCTGTAACTCTAATCCCACCCCTAATCAAGAGAATATTAGCCAAACACCCGCGCCAACCACAACAGCTGCCATATCATCCCCATCCCCCAGCCAAACCCCCAGTATGGCGCAATTCAGAGCCAAATCAGAGGACGTTCAGACACCCACTCCTACAGAATCCCCTACAGATACACCCACACCCGCAGAATCTCCCACCACCAGCAACCAAACAACAGATGTCACTTTATATACAAGTGATACCCAATGTCAGCAATTAATTCCCCAAAAAGTACCAGTATCAGCCGATGAGCCTGTAAAAGCTGCGGTAGGTAAAATTTTAGAGAAAAGAGATTCAGGGGATTTTAGCTTATCGAGTTATCGAATTAACGTGAAAAATGGCGTTGCTACCGTTGATTTGCGCGTAGCACCTAACTCAAAACGCCAAATAGCTTCCCTTTCAAGTTGCGAACAATTTGCATTATTTGGTAGTGTCCGCAAAACATTAACAAGTAACGCTCAATGGAAAATTAAAGATGTGCGTTTTACCGAACGCGGTGAAGAAATTGTGTTTTAGTCAGTTGTCAGTTGTCAGTTGTCAGTTGTCAGAAGATTCATTTTTATTGTTCCTTGTGAGCGCATCTCATGGAGTCTCTTGCAAAAATCCTAATTTTCGCCTTCTTCTTTGCGTCTATGCGTGAGATTTTCTAATGATTAGTCAAAAAGGCGTTGCATATTTGCGGGATGAATTCAGACTTTTGGACAAAACTAAAAGTCGATTCTTTGCAACGGCAGTTGCTTCAAGTCGGGAAACCCGCCCAACGCACTGCCTCGCCTTTGCGCCTTTGCGTGAGATAAAAATCATCCCATCAATCAGCAACGCCGTCAAAAAAGCCAAAATATTTATACAAGAAGTCTATTCTTGATTGGGATTATGAGACGACAACCATTGTTCAACTAACTCTGTCATAATATCGCTCATTTGTCGTTCACTAGAAACAGCAGCAGCTTTTAATTTTCGATGTAAATTTTTCGGAAGATAAATAGTAGTGCGGATATATTCGGGATTAGTACTTTTGCTTAAAGAAGTAGGTTGAGTCTCAGTTATTGGTGGATTGTCTCGTTGTTGACGACTGCGAGCAGCATCAATTAAATCATCAAAACGACTAGTTTTTTTCTTATTATTCACAATAAAATCCTCCAAAAATAATTCGTAATTCGTAATTCGTAATTCGTTTGAATACATCTTTATCTACAAGTAGCAGATTTTCAATGTGGGTTTAAATCTATACTGAAAATCTCTTTAATTTTGAATTTTGAATTTTGAATTTTGAATTGTTATTTCCTGACCTACCTCAGCGTAACAGCGCCAAGCAATATGAGCGTAAGAATCTTTGACTGCATTCACAGGTACACCCTCTAAAGCAGCTCTTTGAAATACAGCCAACCGTCGAATTCCCGATTTAAATATCGGTATTCCGGCTTTTTCCAAAGCTGCTCTCGCTTCTTCTCCTGCTTTATTGGGATGAGGAGGAATCAGAGTCAGTAAAATGCGATAATTAGTTTTAAATTGCTTGAGAGATTCAACCATTTGCATAGTTGCAGCTAGTGCGATCGCATCTGGAGTCGTAGGTATAACTAACAAATCGCAACCTTGCGCAATAGTTTTTAATTCATCTGGGTTTGGTCTAGCTGGTGTATCAATCACAATATGTTCGTAAAGTTTTGCTAAAAGTATTCCCTGCTTTTCATCCGCAACTTTAAATGGTAAACAACCCCGGTTCGACCAATCCAACGCACTCCGGTTCAAATCACCATCTACTAGCAATGTATCAGCCGTATTTTGTAAGTATGTCGCCAGGTGTAGCGCGGTAGTAGATTTACCTACGCCTCCCTTAAAAGCCGCTACCGTAATAATCATTTTCAAGTACTCGCAAATAATCCCAAGATTCTACTGCATATCTAAACATCTAGATGTTAAATAAACATTCAGATGTTTAGATGTTTATTGAATGTTTGGACATTTAGATGTTTTATTTATGTAATTTACGTACATAAATAGTATGTATACAACTATTAAGTTTACAAAATATTTTCAGTAAAATGTAGACACTCAATAAAATATATACATACTATATTTAAGTATTAAGCAAATATTTTAAGAAACTCTTGCTACGTATAGGTTTCAGCAATTTTTAAATCAAGCATAATTTGCAAATTTAAAACAAAATGGTAGAGTTAACCAACCTCAAAACTAAAAAACGCCTGATGACTCAGACGTTTTAAACAATATTTGGAAAATAAATAAGTAATAGCAGTCAGCGCTAGCGAAAGCGCTCAATACCTTTTAATTGATTTAAATTTCGCGATTTTGAACCTTTGAATTAAATTTCGGTTCGCCAATAGCAGCTTTATCACCTAACTCACAAAGTGTTTTCGCTTCCTCAAGAGAATAGTTTTGTTCTAACTTAATCTCTGACTGTGTACAAAAACCTTGTCTAAACCACTCATAAGAGCGTTGATCCCCCCAAAAAGTGCGGTGGTTATCGCTTTGTCTTTTATACTGTCCTTGGGTGTTAGCTTTACAACCCTTATCTCTCCAAGCCGGGCCTTCTAACCATCTAGATTCATTATCACCTAAATCTATAAGGTAGCCGTCTTTTGATTCTGAGACGGCTTTAGCAACAACTTTTGCACTCGTTAAACGTTTCACGCAGTCAGCTAGGGCATTTTTTTTACACTCAGCTAGTGCTGCATCAGGAGATATGCCCAGCTTAGTATATTCCTTAACACAAGCTAATACTGCTGCATCTTGAGCTTTAGCCATTGTGTCAGTTAAACCTATGCCAGCTATAGCAAAAATACTAAATAAACCAACAATTTTAACTTTTTGGGAGGATTTAAGATGAATCATGGCATTATTTCATCAAATATTGATTAATTTACCATAAATTGTCTAAGTATACGGATAAAGATATTGAGAATCTTTATATTTACCAAGTAATCATCAAACCTGAAGTCAGAAGCATAGATAAATTAAATAAAAACTAGAAATACAATATGTATTGCCAATGGAAAAGCGCAAGTTGAGTAAATGAGTGGCTGGGGAATATTTACCAAACAACCCAAACACCACTCTTTACAACATCAGAGTTGTACAGTGTGAGCCTAACAGTGGTATATAGATAGATAGACAGGTTGAGCGAAAAAGTCTACAATCTGAACTTATTGCAGTAAATTTACCTATTCGCAATCAACCTAAGCATAGTAAAGATTTTCTAGTGTTTCAGGCTTGATGCTGGAGCGCTCTATTAATATTATGAAAGTCTTTTAGTAGAGGGCAGAAAACCGATGGATGTAAAGCTGATTTTAGTGGGATTAACAGTCGTATTCACAGTTTTGTGCTTGTTTTTTGGCACAAAAAATGGATTTTATGATTCCGATAACTATCACGGCAATGGTTCTGCACATTAAAAGAGGTTTGAAAATCGGCTTTTGACCCTCTGAACTTCGGAAAAGTTAACCAATTTTCCGAACTGGGGCCGGGTTAGGCTATGATATCCTCCCCCATCAAAAAAATCCGCATTTTCAGGGTGAAGGGGCGCAAAATGAAACTTACCCCTAGTTCACAAAACCAAAAACAACCCCTTAATTTTTGGCTTTTGGGATATTTCCATGACGATGAGGTTTAAGGGGAGGAGAACATGAGGGATCGAATTTCGTCGTCCTCTCGTGTTGATGCTGATGAGGGAACTAGCGAACTAGAATGTTTACCTTATAGTGTCCAACACAATGATGAGGGCGTATGTTTATTGATACGGATGGGGCCGTATCGCATCCTGTTAGATTGTGGTTTGGGGGATATTTCTTCACTGGTGAGGGAGTTAAAAAAATTGGCGCGTCAACGCAATTCCTCCCAACCAGTGGATTTAGTGTTGATTAGTCACGCTCACCCGGATCATGCTAGGGGTTTGCTAGCACTGCATCAGGCTTTTCCCCAATTAGCTATCTACGCCAGTGAAGTAACCAGCAAGTTGCTATCATTAAACTGGCTAGAAAAAGATCCTCAAGAAATTCCCCAATTTTGTCAAGCCTTACCATTGCGATCGCCTGTAGAATTTCATGAAGGGTTAGTAGCAGAATTGTTTCCCGCCGGACATCTTCCAGGGGCGGTGGCGATTTTACTTACCTACACAACCTCCCAGCGTTCCTACAAGTTACTATATACAGGAGACTTTTTCTTATCTAACTCCCGGTTAGTGGAAGGTTTGAGATTAGAAGAATTACGCGGCTTAGAGCTAGATGCTTTAATTATTGAAGGTACTTATGGCACATCACGCCATACCCACCGCCGCAACCAAGAAAATCAATTAGCCGAAAGAATTTATCGCGCAATTAGCGATCGCAGTTCTGTTATACTGCCCACACCCGCATTAGGGTTAGGTCAAGAACTGCTCATGCTATTACGCAGCCATCACCACTTTACAGGGAGAGATTTAGATATTTGGGTAGATGGTGCTGTCGCTAAAGGCTGCGATGCTTATCTAGAACTATTACCCCATCTCCCCCCATCAGTTCAAAACTTCGCCCGTCATCAACCGTTATTTTGGGATGAAAGAGTACGTCCTCGTGTGCGGCGGTTGCAAGCAGAACATCGTCCCCATATCGGGAAGACACCCTGTATAGTTCTCACAGACTCCACAGCCGACTTTACCCAATATTGTCAGCCAGAAACAGGCCCTTGGCTAATTCTCCTGCCAGAAAAAATTGATATAAAAGTTAAAAAAAAATATTTAGCACCCACCACCATTGAAGGTTATCTCCTCGCCCAACATAGCGATGGACCTGGAACTACCCAATTAATCCATAATTTACGACCCCAGCATGTCGTTTTTGTCCACGGTTCCCCAGCCTACCTAGCAGATTTAACCAGTTTAGAAGAACTACAAAACCGCTATCATCTTCATTCCCCAGCCGCCGGTATTTTAGTAGAATTGCCAATTGGCGATACATTTATCCAACCCGCCGCCCCAGAAACCAACTACGAAGGCGAACTCACAGAATCCGACAGCATCATCACAATTAGCCTTCCCGACACAATTACCGCCGATCCCCGTTGGCGACAATTTGCCGATACAGGTTTAATCGAAGCCCGTTGGCAAGGGGAAGAATTAGTCTTAAGGGGATTATCCCAGCGAGAACTACTCAATCAAAACAGCGATCGCTACATCTTGACAGATGTAGACTGTTGTGGTAATTGTCGTCATCAACGCGGCCAGCGTTGCTGGAATCCCAACTCCCCCCTGTATAACTTCAAAGTCACCCTTGAAGGTTACTGTCCCGCCTATGAGAGGTTGATGGAAAATGAGTAGAAGGGAGACAAGGGAGACAAGGGAGACAAGGGGGACAAGGAGGACAAAATCAATTCACGCATTCACGTATTCAGAAATATTTTTGACTTTTGACTTTTGACTTTTGACTTTTGACTTTTTATGCCCAATGCCCCATGCCCAAAAATTAAGAGTCCAGAGTGGAAATCTTGACCCTGGACTCTCAACTTTCGACTATTTGGAATTATTCAGGATTAGAGTCAGTGTAACGGTTGCGGATACGCTCTGCTTCCGGACAATCTTCGGTCATCAGAGGTTCTACATTACCGCGAGGTACTGACGCTAGCTTTTGGGTTACAGCACCAATACTTTCCAGCCGAACCATTTCTTCCCAAGAACAAACTTCATCTTCTTCTTCTGTTTCATAGCGTAGGGTCACTAAATCTCCCTCTATATCAATGATGCGGGCGCGTTCTATCCAGCGTTGCTGGTCCCGCAAGAATACACATACCTCCCGCCCATCGCAACACAATTGATAAATCTTGCGGTGTAGCATGTACTGCTTCTGCCTTTTTAAACAACGTAGTTAAACCTTTCAAAATCTGGGTTATGCCCCAGTGCATAATAACCTTAAGAAGTCAGTTTTACGGTTACGAATAACTAAGTGTTGTGACCCTCACCCAAGATTTGCTCCTAGTTGTCAGAATCTCAGGATTTTTAGAGTCATCACCGCCTAGCCATCGCGTGGGTGAAACTAAAACTCCTTCAGGGTAATTCAGCGAATGTATTCTTCGTAGAAGTCATACAATTCGGGATTTGTCCTAACTAGGTTAATCCTTGCTGGTGAGTTATGCCTACCATTATGTAATAATAGATACTCCAATATAACCATTGGTTGCGGTTGTTTGAGTTGCCTACTTGTAGTCATTGGCATTGCTGGGAAGTCCGGGAACTCGGCTGTACTTTTACCCCTATGTATTTGATCTTAACTCATTCTTTGGCTGTCCTGAATGGTTTTAAACAATAACAAGCCAAGAGTTTTTAAGTTGAGGGTTATTTGACTGATGTGACAAGTCCCGTTTAGGAGCGACTACGCAACGCCAAAGTCAACTTTTGTAGGGGTATCAGCAAGATTTGTTCTTTAAGGGAAATTCCATGAGTACTGTAGAGGATGCTTCTCGCTTAATTTGACCAGCACGAACCGCTGCATATAACTCGGTTAGGGCTAGCAAATCGTCAGACTGATAACACTTCGTTGCCAGAACTTGATGCAGTAGACCCTCTGATTCAACACTCAGACATCCAGTTTGGAAAGCAGATTCAACAATTGTGCGAATCATGTTGATTAGGGCTTAGTAAGCAATTTGTTACCTCCAGTATGGAATAAACCCTAATTTCCCAAACTGATATAAAACAGCGCCCATAGTGATTATAATTACACGATTATGTGATCTCCATCATAGATAAAACCCATACTATCTGACCACTGAATCGCCTTGATTTTAATACAGTTGAGAAATAAACCAGCCATAGTTTTCTACAAACGAAATGAAAATCAGACTAATGAATATGATAATCAAATATACATGATTTTTCAGTAAATGCCGATAGCTATTTGGTTAAATAAATCCTAAACTATAGCTAACTAAGGGAAAAACTGGCGGAAATCCTCATCGCGATCGCTTAACTTTACCCAATCGAGATTTAAATACCGTAATTTTTGCACCAAGCGATCGCAAGCTGGGCGTTCGGTTGCATAATGACCAGCATCAATTAAAATCAAATTGCGATCGCGACTTTCCTGAAATTGATGAAATTTACAATCAGAAGTCAGATAAGCAGTAGCACCAGTCTTGACAACCGCCGAAATATAACTAGCGCCAGAACCCCCTAATACAGCAATGCGCGAAATTTCTTGTTGTAAATCAGCAGATGGGGAAACTAGCAAATTCTTGGGAGTAAGGCGACTGTGGATAACTGCCAATAAATCCTTTAAACTCATCACAGGCTCGATTGTGCCTACTCGACCATATCCTAAGCCATTTTGGGTAGGGACAATGGGCGTTGCATCCTTCAATTCTAAAATTTGCGCCAAAACATCAGCCGTCCCGTCCTGTACTTGGTCAAAATTGGTATGAGCGCTGTAGATGCCGATATTGTGGAGAAAAGCTAACCGTACCATATCCGCGATCGCATCACCAACGCGGAAAGATTTGGCAGGAGCAAAAATCAGGGGATGATGGGCAAAAATTAGATTAGCATGAGATGCGATCGCTTCTTCCATCACCGCCAAAGTTGGCGTCAAACACACCAAAACCCTAGCAGATTCCTGTAAAATCCCCGGCTCCACCTGCCAACCACAATTATCCCAGCTTTCACACCAAGCCGGATTCGCCCATTCTTCAAACCACGTAATTAAGTCAGCAATTTTCATGAAATTTTAGTAGCTCACAAGCGGGCTAACTATTTTATGCCTAATTAAGCGCCAAGAAAACTGTGGCTTAAGTAATATTTAACGATCGCCATCAGCTATTTTGCTTTTAAGTGGCTGTTGACGGTTGACTGTTGACTGTTAACAGTCTTTAAAATTCTAACTAGAGATATGGACAACTAACTCTCTAACATGATTTCGCTGACGGTGTTCCCAAACATAAATTCCTTGCCAAGTTCCAAGTACCAAATGACCGCGATTAATGGGGATATGTTCGGAAGTGTGAGTCAATGCTGAACGGATATGAGCCGGCATATCATCAGGCCCTTCCGCATCATGAATGTACTTGCCTGATTCTGGTACAAGTTTCGCCATAAAATTAGCCAAATCTACCAACACATCAGGGTCAGCATTTTCTTGAATCACTAAACTAGCGGAAGTGTGGCGTAAAAATAGAGTACAAAGACCAGTTTCCACCCCCGACTCGGCAACAATCGCTTCAATTTTTGAGGTGATATTTTGAAAAGACTTGCCAGTAGTGGAAACTCTGAGTAGCTTTTGGTAATGAGTCATTTGCAATCAGTTAAAAGTCCACTGAGCGTCAGAATACGCTTGCTGATTGAGAATATATCACACAACTGGGGAAGAGATGGTCTGTCCGGTGAGCCAAAGTTCCAAGTGTAGGTTAGACCATTACCTGGGTCAATTGCTATCAGGAAACTCCAAAAAATAAATTATGCCAAATTGTAGGGGCGGGGTTACCCCGCCCCTACGAGTTGCGGGTTTGGTAAGTTAATGATTGGAATATTTTTTTATTTGGAAGTCTCTAAGAAATGTTTATTTCAAGAGGTAAGTTATGACTGATATGACTGCTGAGGAATTGTTAGAGCTTTATGCTGCTGGGAAGAGAGATTTTAGCGCTATTAATTTGATTGGAGTTAACTTGAGTGGTTTCAACCTAAGCGAGATAACCTTTACATGTGCTGAATTGGCACAATCTAATTTGATAGGTATTAAACTCCAAAGAGCCAACTTGCGAGGCGCTAATCTCTACGGTTCTGGATTGCTTGATGCTGATCTTACTGAAGCCGATCTTAGAGATGCTATTTTGGAGAATACTGACTTCAGTGGTGCTAATCTCAAAGGAGCTATTCTGGACGATGCTATCAAAGATGCTGTCTTGGAAGACACCATTATGCCAGACGGGCAAATTGTAACCTATTACCCCTGGGAAATACCAAATTAAATTTGACAATTCATAATTGATTTGATTCTGATAGTGCGATCGCTCCTAGCTCATAGCTAAAATTTAATTAGAAATCCAGATGACTGAGGAAATAGAAAGAGCCGATAATGATTCACCGTGGAAAGAAATATTAGAAGCATACTTTCCCCAAGCTATGCATTTTTTCTTCCCAGAAACAGCCAAATTAATTAACTGGGAACGTCCCCATGAATTTTTAGATAAAGAATTTCAGCAAATAGTCCGTGATGCCGAACAAGGCAGAAGATATGCAGATAAATTAGTCAAAGTTTGGCAAATACAAGGAGAAGAAATTTGGCTGTTAATTCATGTAGAAATTCAAGCCAAATCAGAAGATAATTTTGCCCAAAGAATGTTTTCTTATAACCTGCGGATATTTGACAAATTTGGTAAACCAGCAATTAGCTTGGCGATTTTGTGCGATGCTGACCCAAATTGGCGACCAAATCAATACAGTTACAATTATCCCGATACCAAGCTAAATTTTGAATTTGGCACCATCAAACTTCTCGATTATCAAAACAGATGGACAGAATTAGAAGCCAGCGATAACCCATTTGCAACGGTTGTCATGGCACATTTGAAGACACAGCAGACAAGTAAAAAACCAGGAGAACGCAAAACTTGGAAATTCAGTTTAATTCGGCGATTATACGAACAAGGACTGCAAGAAAAAGATATTCGTAACCTCTACCGATTTATCGACTGGGTTATGATTTTACCAAAAGCATTGGAAGCGGAGTTTTGGCAAGAATTTAAGCAATTTGAACAGGAGCGAACTATGAGCTATGTAACCACTGGTGAACGTATTGGCTACGAACGCGGAGAGCAAGAAGGTAGACAAAAACAAGCACAAGAGCTTGTGCTACGTCAAATAAAAAAACGGGTGGGAGAGTTAGCGCCAGAAGTTCAAGAACGCATTCAATCGCTTTCCCTAGTGCAATTAGAAGCACTGGGCGAGGCTTTGTTAGATTTTTCAGCACTAGAGGATTTACTTGGCTGGTTAGAAGCAAATATTACCTAGTAGTTGTAGCCAGTCGTGTTTGCAGAAGAAAACCCAACATTTATATTATTTTGTTGGGTTTTCTAGCCCCTAGCCCCTAAATTTATTTTTTCACCACTTGTAAACGCTGAGTTATCATTGTCATCCCATCTCCCCGTAAAATTACGGCTGAAAGCCATTGACTACCAGGAGTAGAGGGAGCGCGTCCGACTTTAAACAAACCGCCAGAATTGAGTAATTCTAAATCTACAGGTGTGGGATTGAGATATTTATCTGCTTGAATAGGTTCTTCTATGGCTGTTCCTAAGAGGAATTCATCACCTAGTGGTTCTTGGACGATCGCATCAAAATTATATTGCTGTCCAACTCTCACTTGTTGTGGTAACTTAACATCAACTTGCGGTGGTTTGCTACCAGAAGTGAGTAAAGTCCGTTCGGTCAAAATATCTTGACGGACGATTTTACCACCTGAGATGCGCTGACGGGACTTAATTGTGGCATTCAGCGCCATATTATTACTGTTAGCAGAAGGTAAGCCACTGATATTTGTGACTGTTTCCGCGACAATGACATTCCCTTCAGTGCGCCAAGATTGCAACTGAGTAGTGTATCTTAATTTGGGATATCGCTTCCAGAGGTCAATTAAGGCTTTTTCTAGGGTTTGGCGATTTAAACCGTCGCCATGAGTAAAATTAGGGCTGTAGAATTCGATTACCTTTTTTACATCACCTTGGTTGGCGGCTGCATCAATTTGTGTTAACAAATTCGTTAATTGCGCAGGTGCGTTTTGGGCGTATTTCTCGGCGGCTAGTCTTTGGGATATGGGTTTTTTGGCTGGTTGTAAGTTGCGTGGCGTACTAGCTTGACTAGATTGCCAAGTACTTGCAATGCTCACTGTCAGTATGGATAAAATTAGCCAGATGCTAGCGGGGAATTTGCGGTAGCGTTTCAGTAATAAGGTAATAATCTTAGTCATTGGCAAGAGTTTACTGATTTTACTTGATAAGGTAGGAAATTGTTTTATCTTAGTGAAGCTAAACAATAAATGGTAGAGGTTTAATGGTAGAAGAAGCACCGATTAGATTATTAGTAGCAGCCAGTGGGACTGGCGGACATCTATTTCCGGCGATCGCTCTGGCAGAAAAACTGTCAGAATATGATATTCAGTGGTTGGGCGTACCCAATCGCTTAGAAACTCAGCTGGTTCCTCAGCAGTATCAATTGCATACTATTGCAGTTGAGGGGTTTCAGCAAGGTTTTGGTATTTCCTCTTTACCTATTTTAGGTAAACTGCTGAGTTCGGTTCTCAAAGTTAGACGCATCCTCAAGCAGGGAAAATTTCAAGGCGTATTTACCACCGGCGGTTATATTGCAGGCCCGGCGGTGATTGCGGCGCGTTCTTTAGGAATTCCCGTAGTTTTTCACGAATCTAACGCTTTACCGGGAAAAGTAACCCGATTTTTTGGCCCTTGGTGTCATGCTGTGGCTATAGGCTTTGAAGCAGCTGCCCAGTATTTACCCCGTGCTAAAAATATATATGTGGGTACGCCAGTGCGATCGCAATTTTTAGATGACAATCATCACCCATCCCTAGATTTACCCATTCCTGATGGAGTTCCCTTAATAATTGTCTTTGGTGGTAGCCAAGGCGCAGTGGCGGTAAATAAGTTAGTTCGCACCGCCGCACCAGCTTGGTTTGATACTGGCGCTTATGTTGTGCATTTAACTGGCGAGAACGATCCAGAAGCGGATAGTTTAAAACATCCCCAGTATATAGCTTTGCCGTTTTATAACAATATGGCGGCATTGTTGCGGCGAGCAAATTTAGCCATTAGCCGTTCTGGTGCGGGTAGTTTAACAGAATTGGCGGTGTGTGGAACACCAGCGATTTTGATTCCTTACCCCTTTGCCGCCGAAGACCATCAAACCTATAATGCTAAGGTCTTTACTCAAGCCGGCGCAGCTTTAGCCTTTAAACAATCGGAGTTAACCCCGGAAATTTTGCAAACTCAAGTTTTAAACTTGTTGAACTCCCCCACAGAGTTAGCCAAAATGGGAGAGAAAGCAAAAGCGATCGCTATTCCCGATAGTGCAGATAAATTGGCACAATTAGTCCGGGAAGTAGTCGAGAGATAGACGTTGCTCAGGGATTTCCGACTAAAAATATCCCATTCCTGTGTAAGCACAGTCAGCAGAGTTAGAAGCATCTCATATTTATCTTCACTCTCCAAACTGGATAATTTAATTGCTGGAATTCCCTAAACCAACCTATTTTTGTTTCTCGCTAAATTTATAAAATTTGATATTTTTGCTTAATTTTATATTATGCTTTTTGGAAAAAAAGCTAAATTTTGACTATTAAAGCAGATTGCCAGTGGGTGAGGTACAGATAATCGTTGATTGTAGGGGCACTGGCACTGCCATGCCCAAAAGCGCGTACCTCATTTATCTGAAATATGCTGTAAATCAGGTTTATTTAAAAATTTTGGTGCTACTTTTAGTTGATGCATACATAAATTTATTATAATAATAATTTCAATAGCTTTTCAGCACATCAATATATTCTAGAGGGCATGGCAGTGCCATGCCCCTACCATCTTTCCTATTCTTCTTTTAAATGGGTATAAAAACACATTTTGATAGGGAATGTTTGTATATTATTTTTCGCCTAATCTGGTAAATGAATTGGCGAAACTGATTGCGCATCAATGTCAACCGTAAATTACCATATTATTAATGATTATTAATACCATAGTCCCAAATTATCAATATTATTCCTGATGAAGATGACAATTTGATTCATCTGCCGATATGCTGAATTTATAACGAGTTCTCATTTAGAGCAAATCAGAATGTTGATAGGTAGGGTTATGCAGAGGTTGACTTATAGTCCTCTAGTGATTACATTTTTCCTAGCAGTAGCAGGGCAATCAGCCATTGCTAAAAGCACGATAAATCATGCTCAAATGGGGATCAACTATGTCCAGATATCTCCAGATTCTACCGCAGAGCAGGCGATAAAAGTTGCTCAAAGTTCTAGTGAAATTGACGAGAAAGCAGCTGTAAAGTTAATTGAGAAACTACCACAAGTTAAACGCAAAGCCAGAGAAATTGAACGCTTATCTCGCGGAACTATTCGCGTAGCAACGATGCTTGACAGTTCCCCAACGCCAGAGACACCCTATTACACAATTCGTGTAGTAGAGAATCATGTAGACCACGTTGATACAATTTATCTATTTCGCGTCTTCAATCCTGGTGGTGAAATCCGAGTTTACGATATTCTTACAGATGATTATATCCCATTGCCAAATTGGAAACCTAACGGAAGGTAGGGTTTAGGCACTAGGAAGAGAAATGTTGATGGTTGGTGTGAGTGTAATTCTCTTTTCAAGGCTAGTATTTTGATGGGTGAAAATCTACATAGCAATGCCCAGCCAAATCATGATATGGTTGGCATTGCCAAATATACAAAATTATTGAGTAAAAATAATTCTCAAATGACTGAAAATAAGCCCTTAAGTCCTTGGAATTATAAACCTTGGTGGTGTCAGCCTTGGTCTATTCTCCTCACAGGTATAACTATCATTAGTGGTAGTTGGTTAATTTTTAAAACTATTTGGTTAACGGTGCTGATTTCTATCCCGATATTAATTTGGATGGGTTTCTTTTTATTAATTTGGCCGCAGCTAATTATGCGTAGCGGGATTTTAGATTCATATCAAAACAACAATCTAGAACAATAGATATAAATCATTGAGGATTGCTAGAGTATTCCTTCTTCCCTGTTCCCTATTCCCTGACTACGCCAATAATTTCAGGTATATTAACTTTTGACTCTTAGCTAATTTGAAGTAACCCTGACTACAACAGGATTTAATACAAAGCATTACTTGAGTTAGACGTTCCCAAAATTATTAATAATTAATCTTTTGGTTGTGCGGTCGAATTTCTGATTCACGGACTTCTCTTGCTGAGAAAAACAGAGATATTTTTTCAGTGATTTATATCTCACAAAAATAGGAATGTTCCGTTTACCGCACTTTTCCAATGTAATTACTAAATGGTATTAGAGGTTTCTCTATGCAGAAAGCCAACGATCAACAATCTTACTTCCGTAAATACCTTTCACTCGCACCTGTGCTGGCGGTTTTAACTATATCAATCGCCTTCTCTACCTGGGCTATTTTTAACTTCGTCTTCCCAGATTTGCTATTCCATCCTATGCCATAAGGGGAGATAATTGGGATTGGGCGATCGCACTTTACATGCGATCGCATCACTCATGCTGATTATTTAATTTCTTGCATACTTTTGACAATTTTTGTGACCAAATTCCTGGGTGTAAATCTCACAAGTTCCGCCAGTAATTTATTTTTTAACCCCGGAATAGCCACAGTTTTACCAGCCATTAACGCCTGATAACCGATTTTAGCCACTGTTTTTGCATCCATCATATTATTATTTTCTACCTGTCTAGCACCAGCAATTCCCGTTCTTTCATGAAAAGCTGATTGTGTAGGGCCTGGACATAAAGCTGTGACAGTTACACCAGTACCTTCTAATTCACTCGCTAGTGCTTGGGAAAATGATAAAATATAGGCTTTAGTTGCAAAATAAACAGCCATTAAAGGGCCTGGTTGAAAAGCCGCAGCCGAAGACAGATTTAAGACTTTTCCTCTACCTTCTTTGACCATATCTTTCAGGAATAACTTAGTTAAATGAGTGAGACATACTAAATTTACTTGCAACATTTCTAATTCAGTATTTAAGTTTGTCTCATTAAATAACCCATGAATCCCAAATCCCGCATTATTTACCAGCACATCAACTTGAATTACTTCTTGTTGTAATTCCTGAAAAATCTCCTCTGGTGATGTTTGGATAGATAAATCTTTGACAATAGTTTTGACAAAAATGCCAAATTGCTCTCGGAATTTATCGGCGACTTCAGCTAATTTATGAGCAATTCTATCTACTAATACCAAATTGTAGCCATTCATCGCAAAAATATAAGCTAATTCGTAGCCGATACCATTAGCCGCACCAGTAATTAAAGCCGTTTGTGTACGGTTTTTGGGAATTGTTGTATTCATATGACAAAATATAGAAATTTTACTTGATAGAGTTTGTAGGGATTTTGAGTAATCGACATTGGAACAAATCAGATGAGTTTATGGTCGTTACTTTTTTAAATACTTGCTTGATGCTTTTTAGCTCAATTACTGTCGTTTTCTCGAAATTTAACGCCATAACCAAATTTAAGTCAAATTTTTAGATCCTGAGTCATTAACGCTAGTAATTACGCCAGCATATTTTGAATATACTTTGCTAAATATCAAGCAGTTGTAGTTATCAGAACAAACTGGGAAAATTATAAAGTTCTAACTTAATCAATCACAAGTTTATCTAATACCAAAGTTATCTTCTCAAAATCCGTAGGCTGATTTTTTCTCATTCTCCAGTGAATCTCTACAGTAATAAGCTACAATAGCCTATTTATTTGGATAATGATAGTGAAAGTTTTTGTTTTTATATCTACATATTTAGGAAAATATAATCTAATCTGACTGTGATATTATTCATAAGTAAATATCAGGATATATCAGCAATATAAAAATTTAATTGTGATGAAAATGACCATAAAAAACCTCCTAAACAGGTAGTGCTTAAGAGGGTAAAATAAGCTGTTTTTTGATAAAAATACGATTAATTAACCACTTGAGAACCGTGGCTGCGGGGATCATCTTGACTAGCTGTTGGTGTAACTGGTGCGGAAAATTTAGAAACCTTGCCGCTAGTTTGGGCATAAGGTAAAGGAGAATTACTTAGTAAAGCTTCCAAATTACTAGCCATGACGGTACGCGGTTGATCGCCAATCGCCTGAGCGATCGCTTCCCCATCCTTACCCAAAAATACAAAATGGGGAATTCCATCTACCCGATATTTCAACATTTCCGGCAGCCATTTGGTATTATCGACATTCAGCATGACAAAATTTAGCTTGTCAGCATATTGCTGTTCTAACTCAGCTATATCTGGAGCCATTTTTTGACAGACTGTACACCAATCAGCGTAAAATTCCACCAGCGTGGGTTTACCGTTAGCGATCGCAACTTCTAGGGGTGTGGAGGATTCGCCTAACTTGGAGAGAGAAGCTGTAGTTGTTTCCGTTCGCAATCCTAAAACTAAAGCAACGCTAAGAGCGATCGCGACTATAGCGACTAAGAAATTTCTCACGCGCCCGCCTACAATTGATTCAGGCTTGGCTGGAAGATTAACAGGTGAATCTGGTGTCATAACAGAATTATTAAAACTTATTAAGCAGGATCATCTTCAGTTTAGCGGAAGGGGCTAGGGACTAGGGAAGACAATTGTACAGGGGACTTACAAAAAATAAATTACCCATATTCCGTAGTGCGAGCATCTTGCTCGCTGTTGTTCTAAAGCGAGCAAGATGCTCGCACTACAAATTGATTGGGTATTTAAAAAATTGGATGTCCCCAGACGCGATTCATCGCGTCTCTAAAAACTGACAACCGACAAATCTATGAAAAAACGAGTAACCTTAACATTTCCCAAACGCGCTGTGCAAATGCCGGTAACCTATAGACTGGCAAAAGAGTTTAACGTAGCTGCTAATATTATCCGTGCCCAAGTTGCACCTAATCAAATAGGTAAATTAGTGGTTGAACTATCGGGAGATATCGATCAGCTAGATGCGGCGATTGAATGGATGCGATCGCAAAATATCAATGTCTCTCACACCTTGGGCGAAATTATCATCGATGAAGATACTTGTGTCCATTGTGGTTTGTGTACTGGGGTATGTCCCACAGAAGCGCTGACTCTGCATCCAGAGACATATAAATTAACATTCACGCGATCGCGCTGCATTGTCTGCGAACAGTGTATTCCTACCTGTCCTGTCCAAGCAATCTCTACTAATCTATGATGATCTCGAATAAATCGGCCATAACATTGCGATCGCCTATTAACCTATTCTTAGCCGGAGAGTCATACACTACTAACAATGAAGGTTTACCAGCGACATCATTAAATAGAGTCATACCTTCTGCATGATCTTCCCGCTTTCCATAGGGAACATCTTGGACAAACTCTGGGTAACTCAGAGTATTTTCTGCTGAATTCGCACCCACTTGCCAACGGTAAATTTGTACTGGGCCATCTAAATCCATCGTCGGCCCGGCTAAAATCAGCACATCCTCTTTATCTAGACACAAATCGCGAATTCCTAGACCATTTAACCAGAGAAAGTGTTTTTTATATCCTTTGTTTTGCTCACCAATTGACTTTAATGTCATCAGTCCCAGGTGAGAATTTTCTAATTCGATTTCTAGAATTACAGCCCAACCACGCAATACAGGCCCTCGCAAACCTAGAAAAATGCGATTTTGATAAATACTAATTCCTTCAATATCAAAGCCATTATCTTTTCCCGGAATTGCTGCTTGAATATAAAAGCCTAAATGGGGATCGTTTGCTAAGGCTGTCATGAGCAAATTACCCTGGTTAGTTAACTCTAGTTTAGCGGCGCTTAATTGCTCATTTGGTTTATCTGGATGGGGACAAGATGAAAATAATTCTCCATTTACTAGGGGAATTCTACCTAAAATATAGCGGTTAGGTTCTGATGTTATTGTTGCTAATCTTTCAATATTTTTTACATCAGTATATTTGCTTTTAGGTTTTTGGCGTTTGTAGCTATGAGAACCAACAAACCATAAGTAGTAATCTGCATAAGCTAGTCCTTCAATATCAATTTCTTCGCTTTCTGGCGCTGGTAAATCAATATATTCTGCTATGGGGAATTGTTTATGGTCGCCAAATTTGTTACTTTCAATGAGCGAGAGTCTTTCTAAAGATGAGCTTTCGTCAGATCCTAACCATAGATGCTGCTGTGGAGTTAGCGCGATCGCACTCAAGTCTTTTCTGTGTTTAGCAAAACTCTCGAGGAAAGTTAAATATACTTGCTCTAAAAATGTTTTGTTATACATTTGACATAATTATTTCCACAATACATTTATAAATATTCTATTTGTGGTGTAATTTACACCAAATCTAGCTGTGGAGATAAAAACAATACCACCTTTGGTATTACTGCTATTTATGTCAACTATAGTTAAACTGAAATTAGCGATCGCAGATAATAACTGATGCTTGGGAAAAATCAGAATTTTGATCAAAATTTGAGTTACAAAACATCAAAAATTCCCTATGCAAATCTTTAACGAATGTTATGATGCAGTAATCAGATTGCGTATTGGGATTGGTGTAAGTGATGGAATTAGCGACAAATACTCCAGTGCAAACTCTCGGAAACTATGCATACGAGGCTGTACAAAAACATTATAAGAAAATTCTCAAGTGGGAAAAATCAGTCAAGAAAGATGAAGATCCCGAAGCATTACACCAAATGCGCGTAGGGATGCGGAGACTGCGTACTGCTGTCAGTAGATTTGCGATCGCTTTAGATTTACCCAAGCCTGTTAGTGATAAAAATATCGGTAAAATTGCTCGAAAGCTGGGTAGCTTAAGAGACTTAGACGTACTCAAAGAAAATTTAGAAAAAGACTATAAACCACGGTTATCTCATAAAGAACAGACATATTTGCATACAGCATTTGATGCGATCGCCAAACAACGGGAACAAGCATTATCTTTAGTCCTGACAACCTTAAAAGATGAAGCTTATAAGTCTTTCAAGCAATCAATGGAAGATTGGTTAGAAAAACCCATCTATAAAGATTTAGCTGATATTAGTATTGGACAAGTTTTACCAGATTTACTATTACCAGAAGTGAGTGAATTTCTCCTGCATCCTGGTTGGTTGATAGGAACTGAATTTGTAGACTCACAGTTAAAAATTCATCAAAATTGGGAAGCCGAAAAGATAGAACAACAATTAACCAAAGAAGGCGAAACACTACATGATTTGCGCAAACAAGCAAAACGTGTACGCTACCAAATGGAACTCTTTTCTGATTTATATAGCGAGTCTTACGCCGCTTACATAGTAGATGTGAAAAGTATCCAAGATATTTTGGGTTCGATGCAAGATAGCGTCGTCTTAACTGAGTGGCTAGAGAATGTCTTTAAGTCAGACATGCACAGTCATTTGCATGGACTGACTAAATTATTAGCAGACAATCGCTATCAATTATGGCAGAATTGGCAACCATTGCAAGAACGATATTTAAAAATCGAAACTAGACATGGTTTTCACTTAACAGTATTACATCCCAAAGAATCAGGTTTTTCTCCTGAATATGAGACTAACGCCCAGAAAGTTGGATAGGTGCTTCTAGGGATAAAACGTAAACACTGCTTTGGGGAATCTGGACAATTCTCGTATTTTCTGCGGAACGCAAACCGGAAACTAAGCCAATAGCGCTTCCCAGCATTGCACCTCTATCAAATTGTTCCGGATCGCCATTGCTAATAAAGCCTAAAGTACTGCCGGTAATTCTACCCCAAACAGAACCATTTTCTACAGCCTTATCATTAGCTCGTTTATGGGTAATAGTAGTACCAGGAATCATTTGACTCGATGCTTTAATCGAGACAATTCGCCCATTAATTACTAAGGATTGGGCGATAATTTTTGCACCGCCATCAGTCGGTTTTAAAACAATAGTTACCGGAGTATTTTCTGGTGCTACCACATTACCTTGAGCATCTTTAATTGCACTTGCTAAAGGAAGTGTCAAAGGATAATCTTTTTTTTGCCCCACATCAACAGTTACAGGGGCAGGAAATGACACAATAATAGCTGTATCTTGAGGGATAGTCATCTCTTGAGAAATTGCTTGGGGTTGAGGTGCTACGCTAGGAACTTGTTGCGCCATAGCTGGAACTGTAACAGCACCTAATAAAGATAGAGAACAAGCAAGATTTAAGAGAATTTGAGTTTTCATTGTCGTTTTCCTGTTGATATGAGTTATGTTGGCGAGGTTTTAACCCCTTCACTCCATCAATAGGTTTGCGATCGCAATTTTATGCAGACTGATTATACACCTGGGTTATTAAGTTTTGTAAATCTTCAATTGTCTCAAATGCGATCGCGCCTCGGAAAATCGCTGTTAACCTATCCAAATCAGTAATTTGGCTAATTTGTGACATTAATTGTAATCCCTCATTACCAAACTTCATTTCCAGCGTCATTTGAAGATTTGCTAGTGCTTGTTCCCGTTTACCTTGTTGTTCGCCTCGTTGTTCCCCACGGATTTCACCTTCACGCAAAATTTCTTGATACCAGGGTGACTCGCGTAATACTGTCATATCCCACCTCATAATTTGTTTCACTAAAGCGCTATCTAGTACAAACGTAGCAAAAAATGCTAAAACCGTTTCCATTTGGTTTAATTGTTCATCCGCTTGCAATAAACGTAAGGCTTCTCTAATTTTAGATTCGTCTTCACCACCTTGAAGAATTGGTACAAAGGGCAGTAAAGATGGTACAGGTTGTTCAAAAGCGATATTAGCATCAACTTCCCATAAGTTAATTACACGATAATCTTGATAGGCTGTTATCCCTGCAATATTCGATTCATATCTTGTAGGAATTTCTGTATTACTCGTTTTCAGAATATTGATTAATACAGGATAAGTTGGTAGATTATATTTTTCTTCAGCTAATCCCGCATAAGCACGCATTCTTTTTGGCATTTCTGGTTTGTAACGCAATTGTAATTCATTGAGAACCAGAAATTGTCCATACTGGGGACTTTCAACGCGGATAAGTACATCACTTTCTCGACTAATCCATTGAAATTCCGAATTGAGGATTTCATCTGCTATTAAATCAGGTATCTGCGTTACCCACTTTACCCAATTATTTGGAGCCAAACTAATTAATTTTTTAGTGCTAATATCAGCCGATTTAGACATAAAAAAATATAGATTCACCCATACATAAAATTTATCATACTTGATTTTAGATATTGAATTACGAATTATAAATCAGGACTTACGCGATAAATCTCCCAAACCTCTTTACTTCGTGTTCTTTGCGTACTTCGTGGTTCGTTTTTTCATGATTTTGCGTAAGTCCTATAAATAATATTTAGCTGCTTCCGTCATCTTAAAATGTAGTAAATTTTCATCGCCTAGTTCTTGAACTACTTCAGGTTTACATGGAAATTTACCCAACACATTCATAACTTCTAATGCTATAGATTTAGCTAAAAGCGGCGGTACAGAATTACCAACTTGACGAAATCCATGCCATTTAGTCACATGAAATCTAAACCAATCAGGATAAGAATGTAACCGCGCTGCTTCTCTGACTGTGATACATCTAGGCGTAAAAGGATGAATTGGGCGAGGCGAAGTAAACGA
Organism: Calothrix sp. FACHB-168; assembly: GCF_963889195.1. NCBI lineage: Bacteria > Bacillati > Cyanobacteriota > Cyanophyceae > Nostocales > Calotrichaceae > Calothrix > Calothrix sp. FACHB-168. The sequence continues at coordinate 121,927 of NZ_CAWPNJ010000011.1, read as the reverse complement.
ACCCCGATACATATCTGTACCTGCTCTTAAGGTATTACAAACACCAGCCGGATGCAATTTATGAAATCGACTAATTGGTTCTCTTTCGCCTTGAACTGTCGCTGCAAAACGTTCTCTAGTCGCATCTGAATGCTTGGTGCGGAAGCTAGAAGAGAGAATTCGCGAGTCAAATTTACGCGGGTAGGAATAATCATTATCTAAAGTCTGAATACCGCGAAGTATCAGAGCATAATTACTGGGTTTTCCATATTCTGCTGCTACCCAATCTCTTAGCAGTAACTCAGGATATTGTTCAACTTCTGGGATATCGCCAATTGCATCCCAAACTGTCGGACTTATGGGTAATAAAGATGATTTTTTCTTTGATGATGTATGAGGTTTAGCTATTTGCGTCAGCCGTTGGGGATATTTTGGTAATATTACATCTTCTCTTGCGCCTAACAGAAATAATCTTTCTCTCGCCTGTGGAACTCCATAATGAGCAGCGTTCAGAATTTGGTAACTTTCTTCTACTTGATAACCTTTAAGTTGAAATTCATAAATCAAATTTTGCAGAATTTGTTTATGTTCGCCAATAGTAATACCTCTGACATTCTCCATCACAAAAAATTTTGGTTGTAATTCCAAAACTAAGCGATAAAAATGAAATACTAAAGAGTTGCGCGGGTCATCAAAAAGTCGTTTCCCAATAATAGAAAAACCTTGACAGGGACTACCGCAGATGACTACATCAATTTCTCGATCGCCAATTTGCGATCGCTTTCTTATCTCTTCCCCGGTAGTATCCACTACAGTTTGGCATAACACCGTCCAAAAGGGAAAATTATATTCGTGAATTGCACAATGAATCGGATCAATTTCCACCGCCGCTAATACATCAAAGCCAGCTTGTTCAAAGCCAAGAGTCATCCCACCTGCACCTGCGAACAAATCAACTGCAATGGGTCGTTGGCTAATGCTGAGTTCTGAATTCTTCTTTCTCAGTCTCATTTATAATTTAGACTTTGACCTATAAAATCTGTTGCGGTGCGTAAACCAGCGATTACACGGAAATTATAATTTAAAGCAATATATTATATCACATCTCAACCCAAAAATTAATAATTTAGAAATAACTATTGTACAGACGCGATTCATCGCGTCTCTAACAAATCACAACTGACAACTGACAACTGACAACTGACAACTAACCAATCCGATTGTGATACGCTAACTGCGAGACAAAGCTATTAGGTACTGAAGATGACTAAACTGCGGGTAGGTTTGCTGTTTGGCGGTCGTTCTGGAGAACATGAAGTTTCAATTAGTTCAGCAAGAGCGATCGCAAAAGCTTTGAGTGCAGATACAAATGCTAGTAAATATGATATTCTGCCATTTTACATCCAAAAAGATGGTTTTTGGCAAGCAGGAGAAATTGCGCAACAAGTTTTAGACTCTGGCGCTGTTTATCAAAGTTCTGTTACCTCTCCTAATCTTTGGCAATTTCCTCCCCAAACACAAGAAGTAGATTTATGGTTTCCCATTCTCCACGGGCCGAATGGGGAAGATGGGACAATTCAAGGGTTACTCAGTCTCATGCAAGTTCCTTTTGTGGGTTCTGGGGTGTTAGGTTCGGCTACGGGGATGGATAAAATTGGCATGAAAATTGCCTTTGCTCAAGCTGGCTTACCCCAAGTAAAATACAAAGCAGTCACGAGAGCGCAAATTTGGTCAAATCCTTGTGTATTTCCCAAATTGTGCGATGAAATTGAAGCGGAACTCGGTTACCCCTGTTTTGTCAAACCCGCCAACTTAGGTTCATCGGTAGGAATTGCTAAAGTGCGATCGCGCCAAGAATTAGAAGCGGCGTTAGATAATGCAGCTAGTTACGATCGCCGGATTATAGTTGAAGCTGGAGTTGTCGCCAGAGAAGTAGAATGTGCAGTTTTAGGTAACGATCAACCCCAAGCCTCGGTTATTGGCGAAATTACTTATAATAGCGATTTTTACGATTACGAAACAAAATATACTCAAGGGCTAGCAGATTTACTGATACCTGCTCGGTTACCAGAAGCGATCGCTAGTCAAATCCAAGACATGGCATTAAAAGCCTTTGCGGCTGTAGATGCTGCTGGACTTTCCAGAGTAGATTTCTTTTACGTAGAAGCCACAGGAGAAGTATTGATTAATGAAATCAATACCCTACCGGGATTTACCGCAACTAGTATGTATCCTCAACTTTGGGCACACAGTGGAATCTCTTTCCCGGAATTAGTTGATAAATTAATCCAACTAGCTATAGAGAGAGATGCTACAGTCGCAGGAAAGAGTTAACCGCAGCCATGCAGTTAATAAATAGTTTTAAAGGTGGCAAACATCGGATTTTTGCGCCAAGTTTGCAGATTTAGTAGCTTAAACTGCAAACAAAAGTTACTTCATTACAAAATCTGACTACGGATACATGATACTTGCTTCCTCCAGTATGATCTTGGATCTAGAGGGGTAAAAATCTGAAAGTAATCTATGGAAAAAAGTCAGACTGTACAGCACGAGGCAACCCAACCTGCTGGGGTCACTCCAGAGCTGACAAACAGTAAATCGAAAACCATCCGTAGCTCGCAATTTCTGATACATCTGCTCACGCGCCATCCTTGGCTGTTGTTGATTGGGTTATCAGCAATATTTGTTGCAAGTGCTGTGCTTGCTTTATATAACCTGGGTTCTGTTGGGAATGTACAACAGCCAGAAGAGGTAGAGAAAAATCTAGATGTCGCCACCGTAGCCGAAGCAGTCAATAATACGCCCTCTGAGAACAATAATCCCACACCTTTGTGGATGGTTGCAGCGATCGCTCTCAGCTGTGCTAGTGGATGCTTAATCATTTTGCGCGTCCTCAACCGTCCAGCAAATGGTAAAACAATCCACAAAACAGCTAGACGTTATCCCATCCGCACAGTCCCTAGCAAACCACCAACAGTACAACCATCACCAGCCAAAAATCCTCCGGTTTTCGTCCCATCCTCATCATTCACTCCCCTAGTCTCCATGCAATCTCAGACAAAACCGCGCATGACAGTTCTACCACCAGAACAAAGCTATCGTCCAGAAAAAAGCAAAGAGTCTTTAGCAGATTTGATGGATATACGTAAGCAGAGTTCTTTGTCTGCAATTTTACGCAACTAATCATTCTTTTTAATTCACTCTTTTTTCAATCAGGTTATGGTAATTCCATAGCCTGATTTATTATTTAAGCGCATGTGCTTCTAACATTGCAGTCAACAGTCAACCGTCAACAGTCAACCGTCAACAGTTAACAGTTAACCGTCAACAGCCCTCACAATAGATTGCATTCTAGCGAAAATGCCAAATTGGCACCCCACTAACAGTTAGTAAAATTAAAATAAATTAGATAAACGACTTCAAGGGTATTGTTATCAGGGTCTACCAAGCCGCTCTGTTAAACCTACCCAAAATTACCCAAGTCTAGACTTAACTGGACAATGGTAGTTTTGGTGTTAACTTCCTGTTTCATAGTGGTCTTAGGATGACTCCTAAGAGGTTTTTCCACTCCGCAAGCTGACACGGTAGAGCTTACCGCCAAATCTGAGCATTTTGGAATATAGATTCCATCAAACCAACGCTCTAGATTCTTTGATGCGTTTAAATCTCTATCCTCAATGTGATTGCATTCTGGACAGACGTAAACGCGATTTTTCAACGGCATCTTATGACGATGCTGACCACAATTAGAGCAAATCTGAGAACTAGGAAACAACCTATCTACTAGCGTTAATTTACTAAAGAATTTCTCGGTTTTGTACTCTAATTGACGTTTTAATTCATACATACCACAATCAGCGATTGCACCTGCTAACTTATGATTTTTCAAAAATGCTTTGATTGACAAATCCTCTATTTTTATCTCGCTGTGGTTTTTAGCTAAAAAGTGGGTCAATTTGTGAATAGCATCTTTACGAATATTGCTGATTTTGGCGTGTATTTTACTTAGTTTCTTAACAGCTAATCGCCTATTTTTAGAACCTTTCACCTTACGACTAACACTACGCTGTAAACGCTTCATACGCTTATTCATGCGTTTGTAAGCTTTGGGATTTTTAAACACTTTACCATTGCTAGTTACAGCTAATTCTTTGATGCCAATATCAACGCCTACAATAGGTCTATCAGCATCAACAGATGGTTTTTCAATCTCATACTTGATTGAAATAAACCATCTGTCAGCTTGGCGTGAAATGACACAATTATGAATGAGCGTACATGGTAATGGTTCAGCTAATTTTACCCAGCCAATAGAAGGTAATTTAACACGCTTACCATCATTTTTAATTAATGGTTTTGCTTTGGTTCCAGCTTCTAAATAGAAAGAATCACGTTGACCTTTCTTTTTGAAAAGAGGTTGTTTTGATACCTTTTTAAAACATCTATCCCATGCTTGGCGTAAATCTGTTAATGCTTTTTGTGGTACGTTCTTGTTAGTTTCATAATACCAATAATTAACAGATTTAACCTCAGCAATCAACTTTTTGTGTAAATCAATTGCCGATGGTATTTTAATCGACTTGTCACAAGCGCGAAGTTCTAACACTTCTTTTATGTGAGCATTCGCCCAATTATAAGCATGACGCGCTACACCACAAGCTTTTTTGAATGATGTTTGTTGCTTGTTATTTGGTATCAGTGCTGTCTTGAAACTAAGTAACATTGCTCGACCTCCAATGTTTTATGTGTACATTCCGGTAATTTTGTCTATATCTGGGTAGAATTTAGCTTACAGTTTCAAACCCTTAAATCAAAATAGTTGATTTATTACTAAGCATGTAAAAGATAGTTTAGTTCTGCAGATAGCCATTCTTTAAACATTTTATCCAAAATCTCTTGATGTCTTTCTGGCGTTAACTCAGCCGGAATAAATTCTTCTACCATAAAAATGTAACTGGCTTGGTCTACAATCAGCGGCCCTAATAAATCTCCTGGTCTAGTACTAAACACAACTGCTGCGATATCTGGCTTCAAATTCCAGCGATAAAATTTGCCTTCATAACCACAATTAATGCGGCGTCTCTCATCAATATCATAAATGTGCGCAGCTTCATAAAAGCTGAGTTCGCCTTCTTCAATTTGATAACAAATCTCTTGAGCTAATTGTATATGTGGGACTACTATCTGATAAAGAATAACTTGATCGTAATCAAGCTGATTTTCAGAAAAATATTTTTCCACATCTTTGTTAAATAAAATCTGCGATAATTTTTTACTCAACAAACTATCGCGAATTCCCGCTTCCCAATCATCCGCAACAATTAGCTGATCGGCTAGCCATGCTAAAGTATCGCTGGCTTTGACTAAACGATTTTCATAGCGTAGTCTATCCGCTTCTGTTTGGATTTCTTCAGGAGTTAATGTTATTTCTCTTTCTTGGGCTGCACGATTAATAATTTTTTGATATAAAATATTATTACATAACTCTTTAACCTGTAAAGTCTTTTTGAGATATTCAATAATCTCTTCGGGAAAAATAATATGTCCTTTGAAGTCAATCATTTTTGTCTGTGTTGTCATTGTTCTAAATTTTGAGTAAAAATTGCCAATTGTAAGATATTTAAATTATAAGAATCACTCACAGCCCCTTGTGCGATCGCTTCTCTACTTAGATTTCCAGCGTCTAAGTTGCATAACTACTAATAAAGGCTGTTATCCTGACGATGGATCGTGCAACTTAAAAGCAGAATTTATTTGGACATATTAATCCACAGTAGAAAAAGTACCTTCTACTTGAGAAAATTAGCTTTCACACAGGGCAGATTAATTTATATTTATAGATTAAAGAATTCTGCCAAAAAAAGGTGGTCATTTTGGCGAAAAATATATTTATTTATCTGTATTTATCTGGATATACTTACTAGCTGCATCCAAATTGGTGAGAAAAAAATCTCAGGATATGTAGTATTTGTAGGATTGGTATTGCTACGTATATTGCAAAATTTATACCAATACTGCTAACTAAATAGGACTGACGCAGTGTCAGATATTTTTCATGCTTTTTGTCAATTGTCAATAGTCCATAGTCCAAAAACCTGAATTTTGACCATTGACTTTTGACTTTTGACCAGCCTTGTCAGGGTTTTTGTGTTCGGTGTGTAAGTCCTACTAAATAGATACCCGACTTTTTGAAAAAGTCGGGGAGCTGAACAATATGAAAAATCCTCATTGAGTGAATGAGGATTTGATCGGCTGTCAAAGCTCAAAAATCTAGCCCGCAGTTGCAGCTATTTTAAAGAATCGCGAGAATGGGTAATCAGGTTTTGATTAACGGCTTCGGGAAACAACAACAAATTATTACCGCCTTTGAGACTAGCCTGTTTTTTATCAGATGTTTCCAGATAATCTAGGTCATGAATTTTATTTAACCCCTGAGAACCACCGTTGTTAGAGGAAAGGTTAGCTGACAAGCTTCTATTAGTAGTTGAGACAATTGTACTTTGAGGTTGGCTATTTTCTTTAATTAAACGGCTATAAGTTCTTTGGGGAATAAAGTGCAGGGGATTGTAACCCACAAAACGGAGTAGTAGGACACAAGCCCAAGAATATCTACCTTCAGTAATAGCTTCTATAACTTGATTCAATTGTTCAGAACTAATAGCTTTTTGATAATTTTTTGGTTGAGAGGAAACTTGGTAGCTCATACAATTAACCCTTATTTTACTAGACTACATAGAAGTTTATAAATTGAGTCCGCCTTTTTGTAGCTGCTTAATTGGTTCTAGCAGCATATCTGCAATGCGACGGCGACGGATAATAATCTCCGCACTAGCTGTCTGACCGGGTTTAAATTGGATAGTTTGCTGGCGTGTTTTCACATAATTCCGGTCGAGGGCGATTCCCACCCGGTAGACAGCTCCTAGTTTTTCATCGGGCTGACTATCTGGGGAAATAGAGATCACTTTACCTGTAATCACACCATAATCTTGGAAGGGATAAGCATCAAATTTCACTTTGGCGGTGTTTCCTACTTTAATAAAGCCGGCTTCTTGAGTAGGTAATACAGTCTCTAGAATTAATGGTGCATTTTCAGGAGCAACTTCCGCGATTATTTGTCCTGGTTGAACTACTTCTCCACTATTTTTAACATTCAAAGACAGAATCATTCCATTCACAGGAGCAGCTAAAGACAGCTGTTTTAACAGCGCTTTGGACTGTTGCAGAAGTTTTTCTGTCTGCTGCATTTTGGCGTACAACTGAGTTTTTTCTACTTGCAGTTTTTGAATTGTTTGTTGAGTCTGAATTTGGACTGTGTTACCTTCAGCTTGCTTTTGGGCAAGTTGTTCTTGTAGTTGTTGAGCTTCTGCAAGAACTTGGCGTAAGTCTGCTTGTAGTCGTTTGGATTCTGTGAGCGTTTGTTGGCTTTCTCCTATTTGTTGGGTAATAGTTCGTTGGCGATCGCCTAGATTTTGCTGTGCTTGAAATATTTGGTCTTTGGAGATTGCGCCTTGGTCTGCTAAAGATTTTAACCGTTCTAATCTTTCTTGTTCCGCACTGGCAGCCACATTTAGCTGGGCTACAAGTGATTTGTTAATTTCGACTCTTTGTTGTCCTTGGGCGATCGCTACTTTTTGACTCTCAATTTTCGCTTCAGCTTGATTAATAACTGCTTCTTGCGCTTTGATTTCTGCATTATTAATCGCTAGACGGGTTTTCGCTTCTAATTGAGTTTTGTCTATTAAAACTTGAGTTTGAATTAATTGTGTTTTATAAGAGGCAATTTCTTGCGCTAACCTCTCAACTTCATTGACAGCAATTTCGCGGTCAAGTTGTGCTATTACCTGTCCTCTGGTTACCGTATCGCCTTCTTTGACATCCAGACGCGCTACTTTACCAGAGACTACTGTATTGATTTTATATGGCTTTCCTTGGGGGACTAATCTACCGGAAGCTTTACCTACTTCGTCAATTTGTCCTACTGTAGACCAAACTACAACAGAAATCCCAAACAGAATTCCCGCCAGCAGTATGTGATAGGGAAGAGCAGAGGGTGGATCGTCTAAAACTGTTTGTAAAGAAGTAGACCAATCACCTGATTTAGGTGGAACAGTCTGGGGAGTTGCTGGGGAAAAATCATCTGGGAAATTATGGCGCTGCTCCGTCGCTACCTCCGCAGAAGCAGCTGTTCCTCCATAAAGGTAGGCTGTTTCTTCGGCTAAATCTAGTAGTTGGTCATCTGCATCAAGAAATTTTTTCTTGATCGCTGATGATTCTACATGTCGAGCAACTAGGGATTTTAAAGGTTGTTTCATGGAAGCTCTCTATCATTGAAACTTCTCTCATTTAGCTACTTTTGCTCAGAAAATAGCTGTAATCAAGATGATTTTTTACCTGTAAGTAATTCAGGTTAAATGGAAATTATCTCAACATTATTGCTTGTTAAAGCTATCTTGCATGTCCAGCTATAAATCTACTACATCATCATAGGTTAGGGATAATAATTTATCTAAACACTTGGTAGTTCAAGTCTCCATATTCATCAACTTAGCTGGCTAAATTTTCAGTAATTACTACTTCTTATATCCATGCATAATGATTTCTGGAGACTCTATGATTCATTATGTATGTGCATAATTATATGATACTCTTTCTTACGAATGATGTTAGCCAAATTGGCTAGTTTTTTGACAGAAAAATGTAATCATCGGCACAATAATGGATTAAATTGATGTAATTGCTTATTTTTTCATGAAATCTTCACATTTATCACGTTATATCCTTGATTTAGTCGAAATACTAGTATGTTTCCTTTCTGATCTCAACCTGAATTTTGCAGTATTTAATCACCTAAACTAAACAATAACAATTATTTAATTAAATTATTTTGCAGAATTAATCATTCATAACTCCCCCCATTTTTTAAGTTTTTCTCAGAAAATCAGAAAAGTTGATGTTAATCACAATCGTTTGTCAATCCATAGTTTATAAAAATCATTGAGAATATTGGGCGGTTAACAAGTCCTGATTTGCATAGAGAAAACTTTGGCTATGCATCAATTTACCTAAATAACATTGATATTAAACATCTATTTGCTGTTGAGCTAGATGATAGTAAAGACCCTTGCTGGCAATTAGTTGATCGTGGGAACCTTGCTCAACAATGACGCCGCGATCTAGTACAAGAATGTTATCGGCATTTCTGACGGTAGAAAGACGGTGAGCGATGATAAAGGTAGTGCGATCGCGGCTGATGTATTGTAAATTTCTTTGAAAGCGGCGTTCTGATTCGGTATCTAGGGAACTAGTAGCTTCATCTAAAATCAAAATCCGGGGATTAGGTAATAAGGCGCGAGCGATCGCAATTCGCTGTCTTTGTCCCCCAGAAAGATTAGAACCCCGTTCCCCTACTTTGGTACTGTATCCCAAGGGTAAACTTTGGATGAAAGCGTGAGCTTCTGCGAGTTTACTGACTTCTACCACCCCTTCTAAGTTATATTCCTCCCGATATAAAGAAATATTCTCTAAAATCGTGCCTGAAAATAAAAAGCACTCTTGAGGAACTACACCCAATTGACGGCGTAAAGATTGCGGCGAAACATGGCGAATATCATGTCCATCAATCAAAATTTTTCCTGTAGTCGGATGGTATAAACCCTGTAATAAACTCACCAAAGTACTCTTACCAGAACCACTACGACCGACAATGGCTATTGTTTGACCTGGATGAGCTTCAAAGGAAATATTTTGCAGAATATTGCGATCGTCGTCAGAATTGTAACGAAAGGTAACATTTTCAAATTGCACATCGCCTCGGAGTTTCGGCAATACCATCAAAGATTTTTCCGTAGTTTCTTCCGGCTCGGTATTAAAAATATCATCTAACCGTTCTACAGAAACCATGACTTCCTGCAATTCATCCCACAAACCCACCAAGGACATCACCGGGCCAACTACGTTACCAATCAACATATTAAAGGCGACTAATTGCCCAATCGTCAGTTGGTCTTGAATAACTAGTGTAGCAGAATACCAGAGTAATGCCGTACTACCGACAGCATTAATTAATTCACTTACCACACTTAAACCAATGCCCAATTTATAACCGCGAAATTGAGCATTAATTGTACTGGTGAGATTGTCTTCCCATCGCCAGCGTAACTCGTGTTCGGCGGCTGCGGCTTTAACTGTAGCCACCCCTGTGAGCATTTCTACTAGGGTAGAACTTTGTTTAGCTGCTTCATTAAAAATTTCTCGCGACACTTGGCGCAGTATCGGACTAGCAAACACGGTCAAGAGGATTAAGGGTAATAGTATTGACAGCACCAATAAGGTTAATTGCCAGTTGTAATAGGCCATTAAACCTACATAGACTATTGCTGTTAACACATCTAACCAAGCACCAATCGCTTGACGAGTCAGGAAAGATTGAATTTTCTCGTTTTCTTGAACTCTGGTGAGGATATCGCCGACATGACGGGAGGCGAAAAACTGCAAGGGTAAGTTTAAAGCATGGCGGATAAATCCACTCACGAGGGTTAAGTCTACGCGATTGGAAAAGTTGACTAGCATGTATTGGCGCATACTTCCCAAAGCAATCCGCCAAACATTAAACACTAATAACCCCACCACCATGACTTGCAAGGTGCTTAAACTTTTATGAACTACGACTTGATCGAGAATAATCTGTGTAAATAAAGGCGTTACCAGACCAAATATTTGCAAAAGTATAGAGGAAGCAATGATCGGGATCAGCATTTTGCTATAGGGCAAAAATGCACCCCAAAATCTGCCTAAAGAAGGTTTACTATTAGGTGTTTGTTTTAACGCAGGTGTGGGGGTTAATAAGAGTGCGTATCCCGTCCAGTTAGCTTGAAATTCCTTCAGACTCAGCTTGCGCCGTCCCACTCCGGGATCGGAGACTATTACCTGATTTTTTTTGACTTTGTAAACAACTATATAGTGGTCTCCTTGCCAATGTGCAATCCAAGGATGCTGGCGATCGCTGAGGCGGTTAAAACTGGCGCGTACCGGTCGAGCTTGATAGCCTAAGGTTTCTGCTGCTGCGGCTAGGCTTTTGAGAGATGCTCCCCCGCGTCCCACATTGGCTAAATTCCGCAGAATATTAATAGTAAATTTTTTCCCCCAATATTGGGAAATCATCGCCAAGCAAGCTGCACCACAATCAGATGTACTCTGCTGTTGAATGAAAGGATAGCGTTTACCAAACCAAGGACGGCGGTATTTATGGGGATGGGGAAAGGGTATAGATTGCGAGTTGGGTTGGAGGGTGGGAGCTGGTTGTTCGGTTTGTACCTTGGGTGTTGGTTGCTCAAATAATAATGTCGGGGCGATCCGGCGAGGGCGATGGGGCGAGGCTCCATTGAGATCAGCATCAGCGATGGTGGGAACGATGGCGATCGCTGTTTCCCAATGCTCTAGGGGTAGTTTATAAGCGACTAAATCTGTTTGCGCTATCCAATCGTCGGGGATTTCTTGGGGATATCCCCAACTGTCGCCTATTCCGATTGCTGGTTGTGATGGGTTGTTTTGAGCGTGAATCTCACCACTACGTAAAAAGAAGCGTCCGCTATTGGCTGGGGTTGCTTGGGTTAGTACAGAGCCTGCGGGGATGTTGATTTGTTGTAAGTAGGGTAAAAATTCTTTGAGGGTATGGCTGGAAAGTGATGTCTGACGCCCAGTTCCTTTTTTGAGGCTAGATTGTTGTTGGCGCAGATCCTCCTTGATAACGGAACTTCCGCGCTGTTTTTGTAAATCGACTGTAGTTTTAAAGAACAGCAACATTTGCCGGGTAGCTGTGGTGCGTTGCAGGTAATCTGGGAGTTGGGGAATTTGGGCGCACCATGTTTGCAACTTAGCTGTAGAGATAAAGGCGATCGCCCCTGTACTAGCAGCGATCGCTTTGTAAGCTAAAGGGCGATCGCTAAATAACTCATCTGTACCAAAGCTATCTCCTGCTTCTAGTAATCCAGATGGTACTTCTCGTTGTGCCGCAACATCATACCCAACTAATCGCACTCGACCTGCACAGACTAGGTAAAAACCCTGGTGATTTTGTTCAGATTGAACAGATTTGTCTTCACTGGGGAATGTATTATATCTGACAATCTCCTGTCCCAAGGAAAAAGCGTTAATTGCAAATGCTTGACTAAAATTCGTGACTAAATTTTTATTTTCCGAGAGTATATTGAGTAATATCTCTTCTAGAAGCTGATGTGATTCGCTTTGGACATCACCAATACCTGCTTCTGCGTCTAATATTTTCTTCATAAAACACCCATACCCAACAGAATTTTTTTAAAAAAAAGTTTTCTATATCCAATGCTTGTTAATTTGTCAGCAGACAAAACTGGGGAATTATTCACTAGCAGTGTCATCCATATATCAATTGATAGTTATTTAGGTAATTGATTGACAACTGAACTACTAACAAAAATCCCCACAGTATCTATGGATCGTCACTATAAAAGTTACGTCAGCAACAATTCTGGTTTAGGCACATTCACAACTTGGAAGTCATACCTTGATGAAGATAAATTCAACCCGAAATGACAACTAGATCCATTCATTTAGGCGATCGCTCAACTGACGCAAAAAAAATGTTATTTGCAGTTAGTATTAACAACTTTCATCCTCCCAATCCGGATTAGAGCCGCTAACTACAAAGAAAAAACTGTCATTTTTTCGGAAAATTGCGTCAGTCTTCTAGGCATTCACTAATGAAAGACTAGTAAACTGTCTTAGAAAATAGCAATTAAGACAGCTTGCACCTCGATAAGATTGGTACTTTACAGTTGTAAACAATGTATTTACAAGATATTTTCGGATACATAAGATGCCACCTGGGAAAAATTAGCTAGCCGAGTCGAAGGGTTTTAAATATATTGCTGCTGTTTAGGCTTCTACGTACACACACACAAGAATACTACGCATTTCATAGTTGCTTTGTCAAGAAATGGCAACTTGAAAAAGCCCGCTTATACGTGGTTTACGGAATTCTTCACCATATCCTTAAAAAGTCAGGGCTATTTATAAAATTTTGGTAAAAGTCAGACCGATCTAAATTCAGTAAATTTAATTTAGGTGTATTATTTGCAACTTTTAACTTATTCAGTATAAAACTGATAATGTAAAGTACAAAAAGTTAAGTATTGATTAATTTTAAGTTAAAAATGCTCTAAATAATTATGTAACTGCAAGTATAAGTCATATGAGCAAAGGGTTTGAGCCGACTTTATTATTTCTTACCTATTTGCCTGTATTTGTACTTTTTTATTTATATGTCTGCAATATCTACCTTAAGGATGAGGGCTTAAAAGGATTTATATGACATGCAATCTAATTAAACATTTTGATGTAGATCGCAGTAGTCCATCACATTAATGTTGACTGGTTGCTGGTGTTTAAATCCCCGACTTAGGGACTTCCAGAAAATAAATTGTCCCATTTTCATAGTGGCAGATTCTTTCTCCTCTGCTTCCTCTGCCTCCTCTGCATACACAGCGATGGAATATTTTTTTAGTTGGAAGTCCCTTACCCGACAAACCGCCCGCAGGGTAGCCGCTCCGCATCTATAGACATTTAATTTGCAGATTAAATTTTATCAGTCTCTTGTGGGGTGGGCAGCGTTCGACTGAGCGCTCACGCCGAAGTCTTGCCCGCCCACACAATACAACTTAAATGCTGATTAGCTGATTGCGATCGCTAAATTTTCAAAACCTCATCCTCTAGCTAGACGAGAGAGGCTTGACTGGTTTTTTAAAATATGAGGGGAACTACACCTCTACAACCAATATGGCTCAGTTAACCATAATTTCAGGATAATTTCAGGTTTTTGGCGCTAACTGAACCGTATTACCTCTGAAGAGACAACTAATGAGGTCGTGACCTACTGCTATTTCTAGGGCTGAGTCATGTATGAACTAGTTCAAGCTGCCTTAAACAGTGATGATAAAATTGCTCTGCAAGAGCTAATTTTGGCACTTAAAGCCACTGGGAAGCCTTACTTCCTCAGAAATGAGATTTTACAAATCTTTGCTGACTATTGCCAGCAATCCCATCGTCCTATATACTTTTATTATGCCTCTGCTGTGGGCAAAATCATTAACTACTGTCATGAAATCATCTTAGAAAATGACAGTACTTGGTTTGTCGTTCGTCCCCGGATTGCGAGTCAGGAGGTGTGGCAATTAACAGGCGAGGGTGATGATTTCCAGCAGATGACACCCCAAGCCATACTAAATGTGAGAGACCGTTTAGTTAATCGCTACCAACCTCACATTTTAGATATAGATCTGCATCCCTTTTACGCTAATTCACCCACAATCAACGATCCGCGCAACATTGGTCAAGGGTTAAGTTTTCTCAACCGTTATCTATGCACTCAGGTATTAACAGATCCGCAATACTGTTTAGAGGTATTATTCCAGGTACTACATAGATTAAATTATGATGGCATTGGCTTGCTAATTAGCGATCGCATTACCTGTGGCGCACAACTAGCAGCAAGTATGCAGCAAGTACGCAAATTTTTGACTCAGCTAGATCCTGACACCCCATACACAAAATTTCGCCCTGACTTAGCAGAATTTGGCTTTGAGCCAGGTTGGGGTAACACAGCTTCCCGCATCAGCGAAACTTTAGAACTTCTGCAACGCTTAATTGAAAATCCCCAACCAGGACTTTTAGAAGCATTTGTAGCGCGGATTCCTGCTGTCTTTCGTGTCGTCTTAATTTCCATACATGGTTGGGTAGGACAAGAGAGAGTGCTTGGTAGAGATGAAACCTTAGGCCAAGTTGCCTATGTTCTTGAACAAGCGCGGAGTTTAGAGAACCAGCTGCGTCAAGAAATGGAATTAGCTGGTTTGGATATTTTAGGAATTCAACCCCATGTAGTCGTTCTCACCCGATTAATACCTAACTGCGAAGGTACATTCTGTAATTTAAGGCGAGAAAAAATCGCTGGTACAGAAAACGCTTGGATATTGCGGGTACCTTTTAGGGAATTTAATCGAGAGATTACCGATAATTGGATTTCTAAATATGAGATTTGGCCTTATTTAGAAACATTTGCTCATGATGCAGAAACAGAAATATTAACAGAATTCTCCGGTAAACCCCATCTATTAATTGGCAATTATACCGATGGTAATTTAGTCGCTTTTCTATTGGCGAAAAATTTGAAAGTTACCCATTGTCATATTGCGCATATTTTAGAAAAACCCAAAAATTTATTTAGTAATCTTTACTGGCAAGATTTAGAGGAGCAATATCATTTTTCTGCCCAATTCAGTGCCGATTTAATTAATATGAATGCAGCCGACTTTATAGTGACTGCATCCTACCAAGAAATTGTTGGTACACCAGAAACCATTGGTCAGTATGAATCCTACAAATTTTTTACCATGCCGGAGTTATATCACGTAATTGACGGCATAGATTTATTTAATCATAAATTTAACGTGGTGCCGCCGGGAGTAAGTGAAGATATATTTTTTCCCTACAGCCAATCTCTAAACAGAGATACGCAACTGCAAGCCCAAATTCACGATTTACTTTTTTACCGTCAAGATACAGATATTTTAGGCGATTTACATCAGCCAGAAAAACGACCAATTTTAACGGTAGCACCGATAATTTCAATTAAAAATTTAACTGGTTTAGCTGAATGTTTCGGTGAAAGTAAAGCCTTACAAGAACATTGCAATTTATTTATTTTAACTAGCAAGTTGCATACATCAGCCGCCGCCAACCCAGAAGAAGCAGCAGAAATTCAAAAACTGCATGACATTATCAATCGCTACCAGCTTCACGGTCATATTCGCTGGTTGGGAATGCGTCTGTCAAATCAGGAGATTGGCGAAGTCTACCGCCTAGTAGCAGATAAAAAGGGTATTTACGTCCACTTTGCCCGCTTTGAGGCTTTTGGCAGAAGTATTTTAGAAGCGATGATTTCTGGCTTACCAACATTTGCGACTCAATTTGGCGGCGCTTTAGAAATTATTGAAGAGCAAGAGCATAAATTTGTCCTCAATCCGACAGATTTAATCGGTTCTGCTACTAAAATAGATGATTTTTGTAGTCAATGCGATACTAATCCCGAATATTGGCAAGAAATTTCCGATTGGGCGATTCAACGAATTCGCAACAAGTACAACTGGAAATTACATAGCAATCAGTTAGTATTGCTAGCGAAAATTTATAGCTTTTGGAATTTCGTCGCCCCAGAAAACACCGAAGCCAGATTGCGTTATATGGACACACTATTCCATTTAATTTATAAACCCAGAGCCGACAGGATTTTAGCAAAGCACATGCATCGTTAGGGACAAGGGAAGAGGGACAAATGACGATTGTACAGACAAGGGTGCATCGCGTCTCTGACCAATGACAAATGACCAATGACAAATGACAAATGACCAATGACAAATGATAAACAAGACAATTACCGCGATTTTATTTATCAAGACTGGATTTTAACGGAAACCCAGTTTCACCCAGACCAATTGCAGTCTAGAGAAACCATTTTCACCATTGGCAATGGTTATTTAGGCACTAGAGGTAGCTTTGAGGAAGGGTACATGGGTGCATTACCGGCTACTTTTATCCACGGTGTTTATGATGATGTTCCTGTTGTCTATACAGAATTAGTCAATTGTCCTGATTGGTTACCATTGGTGGTGACGATTAATGGCGATCGCTTTCGTTTGGATCGAGGTGAGATACTAAACTATAGTCGCCAACTTGATGTCCGCCAAGGTCTTTTAACTCGTTCTGTACGTTGGCGCAGTCCGCAGGGAAGTACCATAGACTTGCATTTTGAACGCTTCGCCAGCATCGCCGATCGCCATGTCTTAGGGCAACGCTGTCAAGTTACGCCTTTAGATTTTGATGGGTTGATTGAAATTCAAGCCAGCATCAACGGCTACCCCGAAAACCCCGGTTTTAATCACTGGGAATATCTGGAACAAGACAAAACCGACAGAGGAATTTGGTTACATCGCCGCACTCGCAACTCCCGAATTGATATCGGTTTAGCAGCTAATTTGACTATCTCTGGGGCAGAAGCATCATTACAGGTTTACAGTGCGCCTGGTTATCCGACATTAAGCGCTACCTTCATGGCGACAGCCAATCAAACAGTCACAGCCGAAAAGGTAGTGACGATTTTTACCTCCCGCGAAGTGTCAGCACCAGAACAAGCCGCAAGGGAAAAACTAGTAGTTTTACCGAACTATGAAACACTTGTTTTAGAGCAGCAACAAGCTTGGGCAAAAATTTGGCAAAAAAGTGATATTATAATCGAAGGGGATGTTACAGCTGCTTTTGCAGTTCGCTACAATTTATTTCAGCTTTTAATTGCTGCTCCCCTAGATGACGATAAAGTGAGTATCCCTGCCAAAACCCTTTCTGGTTTCGGCTATCATGGGCATATTTTTTGGGATACAGAAATATTTATTTTGCCATTTTTCATCTATACCCAACCTGAATTAGCGCGAAATCTCCTGAGTTACCGCTACCACACCTTAAATGGAGCGCGACGGAAGGCGGCTCATGATGGTTATAAAGGTGCGATGTATGCTTGGGAAAGTGCTGATAGTGGGGATGAGGTGACACCGAGATGGGCGCTACCTAACGATCCTTATGGGGAAGATGTGCGGATTTGGTGCCGCGATCGCGAAATTCATATTAGTGCAGACATCGCTTATGCTATTTGGTTCTACTGGCAAGCTACAGGCGATGATGAGTGGATGCGAGACTGTGGCGCGGAGATTGTTTTAGATACGGCGATATTTTGGGGTAGTAGAGTGGAATTTAACCCCAAATACGAACGTTATGAGATTCGCGGCGTCATTGGAGCCGATGAATATCACGAATTTGTCCATAACAACACCTTCACCAACCGCCTGGTGCAATGGCATTTGGAACGCGCAATTAAAATTTATGATTGGCTGAAGGCGACATTTCCAGAAAAAGCTCAGGAATTAGAAGATAAATTACATCTAGGGACAAAACAGCGATCGCGCTGGCAAGATATCATTGCCAATATTTGGCTGCTGCAAGATTCTGCCACAGGAACGATTGAGCAGTACGAGGGGTTTTTCCAGTTAGAAGATATCGATTTAAATGAATACGAACCGCGCACTCGTTCCATGCAAGCCATTTTGGGGATTGAGGGAGCGAATAAACGGCAAGTTCTCAAACAACCAGATGTATTAATGCTGCTTTATTTAATGCGCCAATCTGGAGAATCGCCCTACGATGCCAAAACCTTGCAGGTAAATTGGGATTACTACGCACCCCGCACAGATATCACCTACGGTTCCTCCCTCGGCCCGGCTATTCACGCTATCCTAGCCTCAGACTTGGGGAAATCCGCAGCTGCTTACGAACGCTTCATGCAAGCGGCAATGGTAGATTTAGAAGATGTCCGGGGTAATAATAACGATGGTATACATGGGGCGAGTGCTGGGGGAATCTGGCAAACCGTGATTTTTGGCTTTGGTGGTATCCAAATGAGCGAAAATGGCCCTGTAGCCCATCCCCAGCTACCCCCTAGTTGGACGCGCTTGCAATTTCAACTGCATTGGCAAGGGAAATGGCATGAATTTGATTTGCGGAAAGAAGCAACTCCATCTGCTGATATTCGCGGCGTGATTTTTGATTTAGATGGAGTATTAACAGATACCGCAGAATACCACTATCGCGCTTGGCAGAAACTAGCCGATGAAGAGGGAATACCATTTAATCGGGAAGATAACGAAGCACTGCGGGGAGTATCGCGGCGGGAATCACTGATGCTGATTGTTAAAAATAGACAGTATACAGAAGCCCAACTACAAGAGATGATGGAGCGGAAGAATAATTATTATGTAGAATCAATTCAAAATATTACACCCAAGGATTTATTACCAGGTGCGATCGCGCTTTTAGATGAATTACGGCAAGGGGGAATTAAAATTGCGATCGGTTCAGCTAGCAAAAATGCCCACACAGTTGTCGAGAAATTAGGGATTGCTGATAAAGTAGATGCGATCGCTGATGGTTATAGTGTCGAAAAACCCAAACCCGCACCGGACTTATTTTTATTTGCTGCTAAAGAGTTAGGATTACCAGCAAATCAATGTATAGTTGTAGAAGATGCAGCAGCTGGGATTGAAGCTGGTTTAGCATCTGGGATGTGGACAGTAGGACTCGGCACAGTTGAACGTGTAGGTGCATCTCATGTAGTTTTGCCTAATTTAGCCGGGATTACATGGGCAGATTTAAAAGCGAAATTGGAAAAAATCACCAATCGTTGTGCAGCTAGTGGTAATCCCATTTAGAAATGGGTAGGGGCATGGCATTGCCATGCCCTCTAGAATATATGGATGTGTCGCCAATATTATTTAAATTGAGACAAAAATTATGCCATCAATATATATAGCATATTTCATGTAAATGAGCGCTTAGGGGCATGGCAGTGCCAGTGCCCCTACAATCAACGATAATCTGTACCTCATCAACTGGCAATCTGCTGTAATTCATTTCTGACTTTCTCCAGCATCTTTTCATATCGAGGTTCTTGTAAACCACTGCCGAAAGATCCATTTAAATATTCCTGAAGCAGTTTTTCTGCTGCTTTGTAATCGGCTATTGCACTTTCTTTCTTGCCTAAATCCTTGTAAAGATTACCTCTTAATAAATATTCGTCAACATAGGTATAGGGACTATCAATACTAATTGATTGAGTCAAATCTGAAATCGCCTTTTGTTTTTCGCCTAATTTTACATAAGATCTAGCCCTATTTGAATATGCAGGACTAGTAAAACCAAGTTTACCTGTATTTTGCCTAATTACTTCAGTATAGTCTGCCACTGCGGCTTTATAATTCCCAATTGCAGCGTAAGCATTTGCACGATGATAATAGGGTTCTTCAGCTTGAGGATTGAGTCGAATTGCTTGTGTAAAAGAAGAAACCGCAGCCAGTGAGTCTTTTTGACACTCTTCTTGAAAGTGTCCCATACCTATGAAATCGTTTACTGTATTAAGATGTGGTGGCTTGATATTTGGACATTCAGTAGAAGCATTAGAAGCTGGTATTTGAGCAATTAATGGTATCGAAAAACCTAGCAGCAAAATAGATGATGCATAAGCTAATAAGGAAGGTTTAGAGAAGGTAAATTTCATAATTATTTAAAGTATGACTAGCGTTTAATCGCCAAAGTTCTCGGTTTACTGAAATTAGTATAGCAATCCTAAATCATTGGTGAAATTTGCTAGTTCTCTGTTTTTCTCTAATTCTTGGCGTACTTGGCGTCTTCTCTGCGAGACGCTGCGCGTTGGCGGAAGCCTCTCGCAGAGAAGGCGGTTCATCAAAAAAAATATTTTCACAACTCAGATAGGATTGCTATATATCCAAAATCGCTCAACCCTGTGGATCGCTAAATGCAGGATTATTAATAAATGTGTCGTCAGTCAAACTGCGCAAGAATGCGAGTAAATCTTGTGTCTCAGCCTCAGATAATGTGAACCCAGAGATAAAGTTACTCTTCAAGGGATTGGTACTTCCTACTCCCGCAAACTTTCCGGTTTTAATAGTTCGTCCACCTGCCTTGTAATGTGCGATCGCTTCTTCTAAAGTAGCAATACTACCATCATGCATATAAGGAGCAGTTAAAGCAATATTGCGCAAAGTCGGAGCTTTAAAACGTCCCATATCTGATGGTTTGTGAGTTATTTCATAAACACCAGTATTATCTGCTGGGTAAGCTCCTTTACCATCTATATTGTAAAGCCCAGTGTTGTGAAAAGCGATTTCCACAAAAGCTAGGCGATCGTGCATCACTGAATCTGAGAAGTTAATACCACCATGACAGTGAAAGCATTCTAAATTTTCACTATTAAATAATTTTTCACCTCGTTTAGCCGCCAAAGAAATAGCATTAGAGTCACCGCCAAAGCGATAGCGATCGTAAGGTGAGTTTACAGAAATTAAGGTGCGTTGAAAAGCTGCTAAGGCTTTAGTGAGATTACCCAAACTAATTGCATCTTGACTATCTCCAAAAGCGGCTGTAAACATCTGGCGATATTTAGAATCATTTTCCAGCATCGCCAAAATTTGTTTCTCCCTTCCTACCATACCCATTTCTACCGGATGTTCCCCAAACATGGGTACTAAGGCTTGATTTTCTAACTTTGTCATCAAAGGGTTAGCCCAAGTCAATACGGGGTTGTAGGCAATATTCGCCAAACTCATAGAATTCCGGGGATGTGTTTCGCCAGTTGCGCCTACAGCTACGGGTTTACCATCAGTAAAGGCTAGTTGCTGAATATGACAAGAAGCACAAGAAAATTCCTTGGTGATTGATAGGCGCTTCTCATAGAAAAGGTGTCTTCCCAACGCCACTTTTGGCGGATTCATGGGGTTATCTGCTGGTACGATTGGTTTTGGCATCCAACTAGGCAGATTCCAATCATATTCTGAAGTTGGAGATGTACCAAAAGCTGTACTCAATCCAATTGCTAGGCAAATTGATAATAGACAAATGGTAGCTAGGGTAAACCAGCGAGATAATTTCATTCCACCGTCAAAAATTTCTGTCTAGAAGCGGGTTTACCTGCAAATGGTAAACCCAAGTTAGGCATAATCTCATTGCAATCTCCATCTTCCGGGGAAGACATACACCCCGCAGGAGTCTTGGGTTGGTTAACTGTGACGTTAGTATCGCCAATCAATGCTGCAAGATCCGCAATCACTGTATTTTTTTGCGGATCAAACTTGACAAAAATTACCTTTGATGTATTCAAATTAGTACAATTTGCTGGTTTTTGGCTACCCTCAACTGCTTGACAACCTGTACTTCCCAAGTGGATGGGAAAACCCTCTGACTTTTGACTTTGGGCATCGTGTTTCGCCCCTGGGGTAGGATTATTGGGGCTAACTAAATCAATCCGCGTAAATTTGTAGCCAAACAGCCAATTCCACCATAATGAGGTGAGATTTAGCGGTGATGGAGCAGTAACGGAATCAGCGTGATTGAGGTTGAAGGGGACACCTAAAGTAAATTGCAATCCTTGATAATTACCTTTGGGTACTGTACCAATAACTTGATTGCGCGTTTCTACAGTACCGTTAGCACAAGCACCAGATTTATTTTCAAAGTCTAGGAGAGCGACGTTTTGGTATTGCCATTTGCCATCCTGTGTTAAAGCTAGAGGTACAGCTTTACCATCGCTATCAATTAAAGCCACATCGGATACATAGAAGCGGAAATCCGAGAGAGTCATTTGTGTGGCTGGCTTACCTAAAGTATAGGTTTGTCCGCACTCAAAAGCCTGTTTGCCTACTTTGGCATTAAATTTAATTGTGACTTCTTGGGTAGGAGTAGTTTCAGCTATGCTTTTCGTATAATTACCGAGAATAGCAGTTATCGGCACTACTGCTATTGCCAAATATCGGAGGTGTCTGACTATAGGCATCTGGGCTGATTTCACAGACAACTGCATCACTTTCCTGAGAAACGATGGAAATACTTCCTCATTCTCGGTAACAACCAAATTGCTGTCAAATGACGGCTTGTCAAATTGATTGCGCTGGTGATTTACGGAGCAAGAGAGAGAATTTGATTTGACAATTTGTCTTTTGACAAGTTGACTCCGCAAAATCAACAATTTGACCAGCAAGTCTGCTGATGTGGTTTTTGTGGATTGTGGGGTAGCTTTGAAACTCAAACAGTTTGTCTATATAGCTATAGTCGGTACAATTTGTCTGCCGATCGCGCAGAAAGTTAATGCGCAACAGAAAAATACTGTTCGTGACTTACTCAGCGTTCAAGAGCGATCGCTAACGAGTACTCAAGATTTGCTCGCACAGTCAGCACCAACTCCCCAACCAATTAAAATTACTACTGTCCGCCTCAATCGTACAGAAAATAATCTTGAGCTAATTATCGCCACTCCAGATGGAGAAATATCCGCACCAGTCACTCTCAATGATGGAAATATATTTATTGCAGATATTCCCAATGCAGTGTTAGCTCTACCAGAAACAGCAGAATGGCGGGAAGACAACCCAGTAACTGGTATTGCTTATGTGAGCGTCATCCAGCAGTATAACAACAAAGTGCGCGTGACGATCGCAGCCCAGGGAAATCTACCTGCCATCACAGTGGTAAATCAAGCTAATAGTTTAGCGATCGCTATTACTCCCGATTCCCCAGATATCGAATTGACTGTCACCGCCCAAAAACGCCCAGAAAACGCCCAAGATGTACCTTTAAGTTTAACTGTCATTCCCCAAGACCAACTCGAATCCGCCCAAATTCGGTCTTTTCAAGATATCGCCAACAATACACCCAATTTTAGTTTTTTTCCCACCACCGCCGGCAGTGCTGACTTTAGTTACTATAGCCTGCGGGGATTGAATAACTTTAACTTTTTAGCCTCTCAAGACACCATTGGCTTTTACCTTGATGATGTTCCCTTAGATTATGGTGGGTTTTTAGATGTTAATTTGATTGATTTAGAACAGGTGGAAGTATTGCGAGGCCCCCAAAGTACTTTATACGGTAGAAGTAGTCCTGCGGGGGTGGTAAATATTATTTCTCGTCCCCCCAGCAATCAGCCAGAAATGGGAATTATTGCCGGTTATGGGAGCGACAATCAGCGAGAATTTCAATTATCCCTCAGCAATGCGATTATTCCCGATCAACTTTCATTTCGCCTCGTAGGCGCATACAATGCACGAGATGGCGTATTTGACAATATATTACTTAATAAGCCAGTGGGAGAGCGATCGCAAATTAGTGGACGCGCTCAAATTTTGTGGACACCGACACCAGAATGGAATATATCCTTTAACACTTACGCCAGTGACAACGATAACGGTAGTCCTACCTTTTCCCGACAAAATGCACCAAATCCTTTTCAAATCTCCCAAGAAGTCGATGGTTTTAACCGCCTCAGCACTAATACCCAATCGCTAAAAATTAGTTACAACGGTGCAGGATTTCGAGCTACATCCATCACCGCAAGACGATTTAGCAATCAAGTTACCTTGGTTGGTGAT
Organism: Calothrix sp. FACHB-168; assembly: GCF_963889195.1. Classification (NCBI taxonomy): domain Bacteria; kingdom Bacillati; phylum Cyanobacteriota; class Cyanophyceae; order Nostocales; family Calotrichaceae; genus Calothrix; species Calothrix sp. FACHB-168. The sequence continues at coordinate 97,880 of NZ_CAWPNJ010000011.1, read as the reverse complement.
AATTTCCCCGGTGACTTGTTACAACAGGATTTGGCGATTAATTCTACTATCTGGTCGCAGGAATTTCGCTTACAATCTCCCGAAACTGCGGATCGTTGGCGTTGGTTACTCGGTGCTTACTATGAATCGAGAGATTTTAACGTAATTAACGATACTTTCAAATATACCGATGCAGGTGCAGCTGCCTTTGGTTTGTCTGCACCAGGAAACAATCGCATTTCCGCCGAACAAAATCGCCAAACTTACGCCGTATTTGGACAAATTGACTACAAACCAATTCCACCTTTAACTTTATTTGCTGGTTTGCGCTATGAAACTGCTGAAGCTGACCTCGCCCGTCGTCGTGTATTTGAAAATACCAACGGGACAGTAAATCAACTAAGTCCAGAACTGCGGGGAGCAACTTTGAGCAGCGATGAATTTATCCCCCGCTTGGGATTACAGTATAATTTTAGTCCCAATTTAATGGCATACGCCACAATCGCCAAAGGTTACAGACCGAGTGGATTTAACTACCGCGCCGATATAGAAGACACGCGCCGATTTCAAGAGGAAACTTCTTGGACTTACGAAGCTGGTTTAAAATCTTCTTGGTTAGACGATCGTTTGAGTGCAAACCTATCTGTTTTCCAAACCGATGTTGATAACTACCAAGTGTTGTTAACTGATGATTTTGGTTTTTTTAGAAATGTTACCAATGCAAATGTAAAAGTTACCGGACTCGAATTTGAGGTTAAAGCCACTCCCATCACCGGATTAGATGTAATTGCGGGAATTGGCTATGTAGACAGCAAATTCAAGAATTACAGAAATCCCTTTACAGGTGGAGATTTTAGCAACAATCGCGTTCCTTTCGCACCAGAACTAACCTATAACTTAGCAGTTCAATATCGCAGTTCCGGCGGAATTTTTGCCCGTGCAGAATTGCGTGGTTATGGTGTAACTTACTTTGATGATGCTAACCAAGTCAAACAAGATCCTTATGCGTTGGTAAATGCTCGTATTGGTTACGAAGGAGAAAAATATGGTATTTATTTATATGCCAACAACTTGTTTGATACGCGCTACATTACCTCTGGGTTCCTCTTCCCACCACCCAATGTGACTGCGGGATTTGGTGAGCCTGTAACTTATGGTGTACAAGTGAGAGCAAATTTTTAAAGCTTATAACCAATTTGGCGTAAAAAGCTTTGACGCGCTTTCACATCTGCCGGCGTTTCTAAACCTTTGGGCGAAAATCCATCAATTACACCCAAAATTCCTCTACCTTGCTCGGTTTGAGCGACAATTACCTCTACAGGATTGGCGGTAGCGCAGTAAATCGTACAGACTTCTGGACATTGCTTAATCGCATTGAGAAAATTGATAGGATAGGCGTCCTTGAGTAAAATAATAAAACTGTGACCTGCACCGAGCGCGATCGCATTATTAATTGCTACATCTTCCAAAACGCGATCGCTTCCCGTACTTCTGACTAAACAAGGGCCTGAAGCTTCGCAAAAAGCAATGCCAAATTTCACCTGTGACGATATACTTACCATAATTTCGTGCAGGTCTTCCACCGTTTTGATAAAGTGGGTTTGCCCCAAAATCACGTTACAGCCTTCGGGAATTTGCATTGCCACTGCTTTGAGTTCCATGTTGCTTGCCTCTAAGTGCAGGACTCTTGGACAACAAAGTTGTCATGAAACTATTTTTGTATTGCGGGGAATCATCCACCCCAGAAATACACAATTCCTTACAGGAAAGCAATTTCAACTAATTAATAAGCTTTCTTTATCCAAATAAAAAACAAAAATATTTGCTTCTATGGTTAACAATCTCTAAAGTTATATCAGCTAGTCAAGCTAAAATAGACTAGCAAGCTTTTACTCATATTATGAGAAAAAAGTCAACAGTAAAACTTAATTTATTAATTAATATATTACACCTGTGGAAATCTCTAACAAATCTGAATACGCACTTCTAGCTCTGTTAGAGTTGGCGAGTCGTTACTCTAGTGGCGAATCTCTCCAAATTCGGCAGATGGCTGTACTACAGGATATCCCCAACCGCTACCTAGAGCAATTGCTCGCAACTTTGAGGCGTGGCGGTTTAATTAAGAGCATCCGGGGAGCCAAGGGAGGTTACGTTTTAGCAAGGGAACCGCGCAAAATCACTTTACTGGAAGCTTGGAGCTGTATTGAAGGGGTAGATGCAGTCACCCCCAAAGTTGAGCAACATGGCAAAACCTTAGAAACCCAAATTATCCAGGAAGTGTGGCAAGAAGCGCGTCAAGCGGCTAACGCAGTTTTAGAAAGTTACACCCTCCAAGATTTATGCGATCGCCGCAGCAAGCACCGCGACAAAGAACTGATGTACTACATTTAATTAACCTAAGACAGGGGAAAACTTATAAAACGTTTCTCCCCTGCTTCCTCTGCTTCCTCTGCTTATCCAACTACTTCTTCTCTGGCTGTTGGGAAATAGAGAGAGTATAGTTAACCTGGCGTTGAGATACATCCCCTACATAAAAAGAGTATTGTCCAGATTGCCAGTAACCAGCCAATTCCGCCTTACCTTCAGAACTATCTGCGAGAACGCAAAATTTACCTCCAGGCCCGTCAATTAGCAAAGTTGGCTGTCCTTTACTCTCTACAGTGACGCGCAAGTAAGGCAGGGATTTTGGTACTTGAATAACTTGACTAGGTTTAGTAGGAATATTACCACAATTACTTTTGACAGCAGCATCAGATTTGCCATTTAATACTACTGGGTCGGAGCTTAAGTTAGCACTAATGATGTTGGCAGGGGTTTGCGCCAAATTAGCATCACTCAGTACCAAACTCATAGCCAAAGCTGCGGGAACAACCGTAAATAGTTGATGTGTTTTCATATTATTCAGTAAATGCTCCCGACTGATAAGTAAGCGATATTTTTAAACATAATCTAACTTTTAAGACGATGATAATGAGATTATGTTCCAAAATACAAGGTATAAATTCTCATCTTTACATATCAAAAATATAGGACATAAAATGAATTAAAAAACTGTAAAGTAAATATTTGCCAAGAAAGCATAAATCATCAACATATACGGAGATTTGTGCAATTTAAATACTCAGTATATAAGTAGTCAGTAAATATTTTTGTTCGCGATCGCACCTGTACTATTTTGGAATGTCCGGATTAGTGACAAATAATCATGAAATCATTGCCATAAAGGTGTTTGAGGAAGTTATTAAATTGAAATTTTGACGCAAAATAGACGCAAAATATAAGTGTTAAGTTATTTAAAACCATCAGGCAAACATATACATCAGCTAAAATCACAGACAAAACCGCCTACAAGCTGAGGTAGAAAAGATTCATGAATCCTCAACCAGAAGAAGACTTGCAACGTCGCCTGCAAAACCTAGAAGCACAGATTAATTCTTCGTCGCCACAAGTTTCCCCACCAGAAACACCAAAACCAAGCTTTGAGTTTAGTTTTGCCAGCTTAAATTCTCAGTTAGTGAGATTGCAAAACTGGTTTAATAGCTTGACGGACATGAAAAAACTAGTAGTTTTAGGCGTGACGGCGCTTTTAGGCATAGCAGTGGTGCAAGCATTGCTCAAACTTGTAGCTTCCGTCATTAGTCTGGCAGTGTTGGCAGTGTTGGTGTATGTTGGATACAAATTTTTTGTGTCTAGTAATTTTCAACAGAAAAAATAGCTGAGTTAAACCGTATCCAGAACGGTGTAAAAATAAATTCAAAGGTAATTCAGACGATGACGACACCAGTTGTTAGGAGTGGTAACGATCGCTCTAACCGATCAAAAAATCCCGAAAAATCCCATTCACTGTCATTAGTAACGAGACGTTTTGCTGCTTGGGCTGCGGAAATCACCTTAGTAGCTGCTAGCGGGTTGATTCCTTTTGGTTTAGGCGTTTATGCCAATTCCAAGAGCGATTTAAATCGCGTACCCCTGAATCCATTATTAGTAGTCACAGAAAGAGCGATCGCTCGTCCTTTAGCTTTACCTGTGAGCTATGGTATTCGTAATGTAGCTTGGCCGACGAATATTTTGTGGAGTTTAGCGATATTCGCACCTGTAACTCTCTCTACTTGGCAGTTATATTTACTCGCAAGAACAGGTAGCACAATCCCCAAACGGCGCTTAGGCGTTCGCGTCGTCAACGAACAAGGAAAAGCACCCGGATTTGGTGCAGTTATACTGCGTGAAGGTGTTGGACGTTGGACTGTACCTTTATCTGTCGCTTATTTGCTGTGGCGCTATAGCTTAGGCTTTCCCAATTTAACTTTATTTGCCTCCTTGGCATTATTGGCGATCGCAGCTGAAAGCATGGGCTTACCATCAAAGCAAGGTCGGCGCTCATTTCATGATATTGTCGCAGGTACTTATACAGTAGATGCCAATCGTCCCTTACCCAGCTCGCTCTCAGTTGAGAATGCAGGAGCGGAAGATGCATCGGCAGAGGATGAAGGCGATTATTCCCAAATCCATCCTTTATTGGCAAAAATCCGCCAGAATCCTAATCTTACCATGATTGCCGTCGCTCTGGTAAGCATGACAGCCGTATTAGCAACCTTAGTCGGCACGCAAATTTACATTCAAACCCAAGAAACCCTGCGGAAATCGCAGCAAATCAACAGTCAACAATTCCTAGAACTAATTAAACAGCTAAATCCCAACTCAACTGCTAGTGTAGAAGAACGCCGCACCGCAATTCTGGCGATGGGAACTCTCAACGATCCCCAGGCGATTCAATTTCTCACCGATTTACTAGTGAAGGAACCCAACCCTACCCTAGTAGATACAGTTCAACAAGCTTTAGTTCATGTCGGCTTAAATGCTATCCCCGAATTAAAAAATCAAAATCAGTTTTTAGCTGGCGAATTAGCATCAGCCGACAAAAATGCGATCGCCGATTTAGAATTAAGACAAAAGCGCTTACAACTCAATCAAAAAGCCATCAACAAAATTCTTGCTGTTTACAGTGGTAAAAACCACGGAATCGATATGAGTAGTACTCAGTTAGGTTCCACTGGCGCAGAAGCTAATCCCCTGTTCAACTTGGTATTAGACAACATCGATTTGTCAGGAATTAAATTCAAATCTGCAAATCTCAACCAAAGTAGTTTTCGCGGTAGTCGCTTTCGCAGCGTTGGTGAAGATGGGCGCTGGGATACCTACGACGATGTAGTTGCCGATTTGAGCCAAGTGCAGATGAAGCAAGCCAATTTCACCGACGCCATTCTTAGCCGCGTCATCATGAACCGTAGCGATTTGAGCCGTGCTACCCTCAACAGAGCCAACTTATCCGATGCCCGTCTCATTGGTGCCAACCTCAGCAGCACCCAACTAGTAGGAGCCGATTTACGCGGCGCTGTGCTGGAAAATGCCAGCTTAACCGGAGCAGATTTAGGTGATGCCAAATTAAACGAAGCTGATTTATATGGAGCGCGTTTAGGGCGAGTTACTGCCATAGGTACACAATTAGCCTACGCCAACTTAACCAAAACCGATTGGCAAAGCTCAGATTTATCAGGAGCCGATTTAGAACATGCGAATCTCAGCAATGCTAATTTAACCGCTACCCGTTTGACTGGTGCAGTGTTGCGTTCAGCGCAAATGCAAAACGCCAATTTCCAAAATGCCGATCTCAGCTTAGTTGATTTACGGGGAGCCAATGTAGCCGGCGCTGATTTTCGCGGCACAATTCTCTCACCCAGCAAGCAAGATCCAGCAGATGAATTCGTTCAAACACCATCAAAAGGTTCCGTTTCCGCCGTAGTTCAAGGAGTTGATTTTTCTCAAGCCAAAAACCTAGATAGTAAACAACTGGCTTACATTTGCACTCAAGGCGGCATTCATCCTCGCTGCCCTTAGGGGATTGGCGCAGGGAGCATTGTAGAGACGCGATTCATCGCGTCTCCACCCAATGCCCAATGCCCCATACCCAATGCTTATTCTTCACAACGGCGATAACATAGGTATTAAAAGGAACTTAATAATTTCAGAGGGTGTGAGGAGCAATGAAAAATCTCTGGTGTTTGATGACAGTTCTGGGGGTTGGTTCGCTGTTGAATCTGGCTACCAGTATTCAGCCAGCACAAGCTCAAGTTGCCTATGGCAGTTATATTGGTGTCGGCCCCTCTGTGGGATTGAGTGATGGTGCGCAAATCGGTGGGGTGATAGCTTTTCGTTATAAGCTTTTAGAATCGCCAATTTCTTTCCGCGCTCAAGCTTTAGTCGGTCAGGGTACAGCAGTTGTACCTACAGTTTCTTATGATGTTCCCCTAAATTGGCAAACTGATGCCTATTTAGGTGCTGGTTTGACTTTAGCTAGTGGAGACGATCCTTCTCCTGTAGGTAATAAAATTAGTTTTGCTTTACAACCTGGCATTGATTACGTTGTCCCCAATAGCAACACGGTAATTTTTGGTAACGCCATTATCGCTTTTGATGCTTACCGCGATGGTAGTGGTACTGCTTTCTCTTTGCAAGGTGGCGTTGGTTTAAGATTTTAATTTAGTTAGTTAAATCAAAATTTGGCAACTCAAATTCCCAAGTCATTAAGGCGTGGGATTTTTTGTTTTTGGGCATGGATGAGGGACTAGTGGTCTGTCGCCAAAATTTCGAGGGGTACAAAACGAACCGCGTTCGACGAAGTCGTTCCCGCAGGGTAGACGCGAAGTGCGCGAAGGAAGAGAAAAGAAGAAGACACTTAGCATACATAATTAATGAGACAGACCACTAGTACTCTGTCAATTTTGTTTTGAGGGGTTTTTGGTAGTGCGGGCAGCGTTCGACTGAGCGCTCACGCCGAAGTCTTGCCCGCGTGAGCGAGACGCTCACACTACTGTCCCTCATTTCAACCCTGACAGACTACTAGAGGTTAGGGATGATTTTCTCCCTTGTCCCCCTTCCCCCTACCCCTCCGCCCCATTCCTTTGCCATTTTCGGAATATCGGGAGCAATTTTTGTGGTTTTCTAAGTCTTATGTTAGGAAACCAATTTTTCTGGGGAGTGAATCATGTCACAAATCACACGCCGTCACTTTTTACAGTTTGCCGGCTCTACTTTGGCTACACTGGGTTTAAGTCAGTTAGATATTATTCAACAAGGCGATCGCTACAGCCAAGTTTTAGCCCAAGGTACAAAGCGAAAACTGGCGCTCTTAGTGGGAATTAATGAGTATCAAGATATACCAAAATTATATGGTTGCGTGAATGATGTGCAGTTGCAACAGGAATTATTAATTCACCGCTTTGGCTTTAATCCTCAAGATATTGTGACTTTAACCGATCGCCAAGCTACCCGTAAGGGTATTCTTACAGCATTTGAAGATCATCTAATTAAGCAAGCCAAGCCAGGGGATGTAGTGGTGTTTCATTTTTCTGGACATGGTTCGCGGGTACGCGATCGCGATCGCGATGCACCAGACGGACTCAACAGCACTATAGTACCCATTGATGCCACTTTACCTCCGGGATATCCCGAAAAAGCTGGCCCGGTGCAGCATATTATGGGACATACTCTATTTTTACTCATGTCTGCATTAAATACAGAAAACGTCACCGTAGTCCTAGATAGTTGTCATTCTGGTGGTGGTAAGCGGGGGAATTTCCGGGTGCGGGCGGTGGAAGGCGGCGAAAAATTCCTTCCCAGCCCTGAGGAATTAGAATATCAAAGTCAATGGCTGAAAAAATTGGGTATGTCCCCCCAACAATTTATCGAATTGCGCCGCAAAAACGTGGCTAAAGGCGTGGTGATTGCTAGCGCTAAACGCGATCAATATGCTGCGGATACTTCCTTTGATGACTTTTATGCAGGGGCATTTACTTATATCTTTACTCAGTATCTTTGGCAACAACCCGGCGATGAATCGATTAATAGTGCGATCGCCAATGTCAGCCGCAGTACAACTATCTTCGCTCGACAAACAGGTAATTTTCAAGAACCAGAATTAGAAGCCAATATCAAGCAACAACCTAACGCCCCGATTTACTTTACACCTACACCTACAGTTGCGGCTGAGGGGGTAGTGACTAAAGTTACAGGCGATGACGTTAAATTGTGGCTCGGTGGACTTGATTCGGAAAGTTTAGAAGCATTTACCAAAAATGCCGTGTTTACAATTTTGGATGATAAAGGTGGCGAACGCGGACTAGTAAAATTAGAATCTCGTCAAGGATTAAATGGACAAGGTAAACTGATCAAAACTCCGCAACCAGTCCAACCAGGAACTTTATTACAAGAACGAATTCGCAGCATTCCCAATGATTTAACTTTAAAAATTGGGCTGGATGAATCTTTAGGAAATAACACGCAAGCAGCGCAACAAGCTTTACAAAAAATTCCTCGCATTGAACCTAAACCATTAGGAAAACAAGAGGTGCAATATATTTTTGGAAGAATGACTGAGGCGATAATTCAGGAATTACGGAAACGAAAATTACCTAATTTGCCGGCAGTTGGTAGTTTTGGTTTATTTTTACCAGGACTGACTTATATAATTCCTACTTCTTTCGGCGCAAATAATGAAACCGTAACTGATGCAGTTAAACGTTTGCAACCCAAACTTAAATCTTTATTAGCGACGCGGATTGTCAAGCAATTACTCGGCAATATTAATTCATCGCGAATTAATGTAACTGCTTCTATGACTATTGCTGGTAGTCAAGGAATACTTGGTCAAACCTTCCCCATTCGCGGAGTCCAAAAAGCAGATCCAGGCACAAATCAACCAGGATCGCCAAATCCTGTACCATTTGCCAAATCTGGTTTGCAAAAATTACCTATCGGCACACAAATTACATTTCAAATTCAAAATAATGAACCACAACCGTTATATATCAGTATTTTAGTGATTGATGCCCAAGGAGAAATGGCGATTATCTTTCCCAATAATTGGTCATCAGCAGAAGATGCCGCTTTAGTAGAAGGTAAGCAAAAATTAATTATTCCTCAATCTAGCGATAGTTTTAAATTAGTCATTGGCGAACCTTTAGGAATTTCTGAAGCTTTAATTATTGCTAGTACTACACCTTTAAGAACTGCATTAAAAGCGTTAAAAGAAATTGCCAGAGTTAGGGGAGTCCAAAATCGTAGCGTTCCCATTGATGTGACTAATGAACTATTAGACGTAACCAACAGCTTACTCAATGACTTAGATGCAGGTACTCGTGGCGCGATTAATGTGGAAGGAATACAACTTCCATCAGGTGTGCGGGGAATTGATACCAAGAAGTTAGCCGGAATGGCGATCGCTTTTGAGGTAGTACCAGCTAATACCGCTTCACTTTAAAAATGATACACATAGGCAAGCAGAGGGGCAGAGGAAGCAGAGGAAGCAGAGGGGCAGAGGAAGTGATTTGTATCAGTAATTTCGTGAATTGGTATAAGTAGATAGGGGAAAGGGGGACAAGGAGGACAAACAATTCAAAATTCAGAATTTTATTTGACTTTTGCCCCATGCCCAATGCCCAATGCCCCATGCCCAATGCCCCATGCCCCTATTCCCTAACTTTTTAAATACTCACTTTGTCAGTTTCTCAATTTACGTTATTTTTGGTATTACAAGAATAACCTACTTGGTTAACTTTAATTCCCAACTAAACATCCAGCATTGTGAGTGCTAAACGTCTGCCAGAAACCACCGCCTATGTCAAAGTTACCCGCCAATCTTGGCAACACGGCTTCCTTGAGGGTGAAGTGAGTGCCGGTGGGTATGAGTGGCAGTTCCAATGGCATTTTCGCCGGGGAGAACTGTCTGTAAAGCCTTCTCAAGGTCGTGCCTTGATTAAAGAACCTCTAGGTCGTTTTTTGGAAAAACAAGATTACCAATTAGAACCCGGAGGAGACTATGCTTTTACTATTCGCGCTGAACTTTAGGTATTTCTAACTATTGTTAATGTATTTTTGCTGTGAGTCCCTAAATTGAGTCAGGTTAATTATTAACTGATTCAACTAGACGATTTAAATATCTTTCAATTAACAAAATGGCCACAATGTCATCTATCGGTCGCGGTGGTTGTCGCATACCCTGCGGTAATAGTTTGGTTAGTCCTTTGGGGGGGTACATTTGCCAATAGCGATCGCGTGCTTCTAAAGTAGAGTAGCGTTCATCGACTAAAGCAATATTCAACGGTTCGGCTAATTCTTGATTCAGCCGCTTTTTCCATTGCTTGGCTGTAGTTTGGTCGCCCATCACCATTAAGGATACAGCAAACCTCTGACGTAGTTTTTCAATAGTCGCGATCGCTTCATTTGCAGCTACTACCTCATGATAATGAAGTTGTCTATCTATACCGATGACTGCTAACCCACATTTATCGCGACCGGGATCGAAGCCTAAAATTACTGCTTCTGTCGGTGATGATTCACGGAGATTCATAAGTAATTCCAATTCAAAATTCAAAATTCAAAATTAAGAAATTTATACCAATTGGAAACAAGAATGCGACAGATAGTAGGGGCACTGGCACTGCCATGCCCTCTAGAATATTTTGATGTGTCGCAAAGATTATTTGAATTGGTATTAGACATATTCAGGACGAATAAAGTTTATATTCTGCCACCTGCTTTTCTCAAACTTGTATAATTTTTAATTCCCAATTTAATTATTGACTATAGGACTCAATACTGCTCGGTTAAGCTCAAAAACCTTAACCCGCGTAGGTTGGGGAGCCACTGCGTTGTCCGGGTTTCCCGGCTTGTTCGCCGGAGGCGTTCCCGCAGGGTAGCAAGTGGCGTTTGAGGAACGTAGACCCAACATTTGGGTAGCTCTGTTGGGTTTCGCAGAGCCTCAACCCAACCTACAATTTTCCTTAACCGAGCAGTATTGCTATATGACTCATATTTGATTTGGAGAAAAAAACTCAGTACACTTTTATTCCTTCTTACCTGTTCCCTGTTCCCTGTTCCCTGTTCCCTGAATCAAAGCGGATTCCTACTATTTTTTTAAGTACTAAAAATAACTTGTCCGTTAAATATGGCTATTAGTTTTACTCTCAATGGCCCGGCGGTAAAAGTGTCCTCAGCTGCGATCGCTTTAATTTCTAAAGGTTGCTCAAATTGTCTTAATTGGGCGACAAACCGCAAAAAAGTACCATCTATTTGTACAGTTTCGACGATCCCCGCATTCCGGGCGCGAAATTGGGAGGCAGAAATCAGTAAATCCAGCCTCTGTCTCAACTGATAAGATGTCATAGTTTTAGGATCGGCGGTAGTCGTCGCTAGTACCTGTCCCTGAGAAAAGACGAGTTGATTTTTGGCTGTATCCGTAAAGAATTCTATCTGCTTTTCGCCTCTAACGTAGTTACCAGCAGAGAAAATGCGCATGACATATTCCCGCCCATCCTCAATTTGTTTCACTAATTGTTCAATTCTATCTTGGGTAACCTGTAAAATTTGTTCGTTACTGGCTGTAATTGTCCCTGGTTCGGCTAATTCCTGCAAAGCATTCTGATTAGCGTCTGTTAATAGTTGAGTTATCGCCTGACGCGCCGCCGCAGGCTTTTGAACTTGAATTACCGCCGCCGCTAAAACTTGACCCCGCACCAAGGCTAATTTACCTAAGCGCAGGTCGCGGTAAGATTGATAATATTTTTCTAGTCTGGCGACTTCTTGCTCTAGATAGTTTTGTTGCTTTTCCAATTCCTTGAGTCGTGATTCCCGCATGGTAATCACTTGTTCCCGCGCGGCTACTTCCCGATTGCGCTTTTGAATTAGTTGATCCAGTTGGGAGATTTTTTGATCTCGCTGTTCAATGGCTTCTTGGCGATTGGCTAATTCGCGATCGCGGTTTTCAATGGCTTTTTTCGCTTCATCAATGGCTTTTTTGGCTTCAGCGTACAGCCTTTGACGTTCTATCTTGCGTTGTTCAATTTCTGCTAATAAACTCTTTTTCTCGTCATAAACGCTTTGCAATTCGCTGATTGCTTTTTGATATTGGGCGACAACTTGACCTAATTGATTTTGAGTCCGTTGTAACTGATTTTGCGTTTGGGCTTGTTGAGTCAAAGTGCGGTTGAGTTGGGCTTGAGTCGCCTGTTGTTTGGCATTCGCCGCCTGTAAGGACTGATTAATTGCTTGTAAGTCTTTTTGCGCCTGCGCTTGTTCTTTTCTTGCTTGGTTTAACTCCCCTTCTACTTGACTTTTTTGCGTTTCTGCGGTTTTTAATTGTTCGCGTTTATTTCTTAAGTCTTTTTGAATATCTTCTAACTCAAAGACCCCTTTACGCAATCCTTCATCCGCAGCAAATAAAATTGCTAAAGTTGAGGCGGAAATTAAAGTGCCAGTAAAAATGGTCACTAGTACCGCCGTATTTTTGGGACGTAGCTTAAACAGAGAGAGGCGTGCTTTGCCAACTCTGGTACCAATGCGATCGCCCAAAGTGGCAAGCATACCCCCCAAGAATAAAATTGCTGCAATGAGGATGTACCCGGTGGTCATCTTCAGCTACCGAAATGCTTCCAGATACAGCCTACTACTTTCAAACATTTTTTGTGGGGAATTAGAGATTGACAATCACTGAATTTACTGGCTTGGCTTGTCATTTGTTAGTTGTTTTTGGTCTAATTTGATGCGCCACCCCTTTGAGAGTAGCCCTGCGGTCATTTTGCGTTCCACAAAAAAGCAAGTGGCGTGGCGCGATAGAGATAAGCTAATGCGCGTCTAAATTGCATAAATACTGATCGGGGCTGTTAACTGTCAACGGTCAACGGTCAACGGTCAACAGTCAACAGCCTTGACGATAGATTGTGCAACTTAAAAGCAGAATAGCTGAATGTGCAACTAACTGCTGACAATATCAAGGGTTGTGTTGGTAATGGAGTATTTTATCAATTTTGGGAGCGAACTCTAGGATTGGTGTTACCCCAAAAACACAACACTTGTCATCTCTACTTATCCCAATTGCTTTTAAGTGAATTGTCTACTTAAAGTCACCGGTTTATGCACAGTAATCTTTTTCTTGTGGATTGAAATCATCTTTTTCTCACGTAAATCTCCCAGTAACCGAGTGACGGTGACGCGAGTAGAACCAATTGCTTCCGCGATCGCCTGATGAGATAACTTCAGATCAATTGTGATCCCATCAGCGCAAGGAACGCCAAAATCTCGACAGAGAATTAATAAAAAACTTACTAACCTAGAACCCATATCTCGGTGTGCAAGAGTTTCAATCATCATCTCTGTTTGTAAAATTCGCGAAGACAGACCTCGCAGCATTAACATTGATAATTCTGGATTTTCCTTGAGTGCTTGCTCTACCTGTTCAATTGGCGCTGACAGTAATTCTACAGGCGTAAATGCAACGGCATGGTAAAATCTATCCGACTTGTTTCCCGTCAGTAATGACAGCACGCCAAAAACACTATTTTCCCGCAGCAATGCTACTGTTATTTCCTCTCCTGCTTCATACACCCTAGAAAGCTTCACTGCACCTTTTAATAGAAAATAAACTCGTTCAGCAGGATCGCCAGGAAAAAAGATCGTTTTATTGCGTTCAAACGTTTCGACAACCGGAGGAAACGCTCCAGTTGCCATCTGACGAAAAACATTTGCTAGGGCTTTATCTTGTGTCACGATCATCTCCCTTCCCCTACCCAATGCCGGAAAAACAAAAACTGATTACCTAAGAATACACCTGAAAAATCAATAAAGCACCGTCAACCTTTTTGTACTTTCCTATACTCCAAATCCTTATTTCCTAGCTATTTGTTTATAATGATACATAATTATTGATATTTTTAGCGAGAACTTTTTGAAAAGCCCCTTGTAATAGCTTAATTCAAAGGTTTATTAAAGGTAAAATCAAGATATCTTGAGAATTTATTAAGAAATAAACAATCATTTTATAACTATTAAACACTCGTACTAATAATCATTTTCACAAATCCTCTGGAAAACCAAGTCAAAGTAACCTCAGATTCTAGTATGCTCTAGCATGATTGTTTACTTTAAAAAAGTTATATGCTGGATCTGACTGGAAAAAACGCTCTGGTTACAGGTATTGCCAACAACCGCTCAATAGCCTGGGGAATAGCTCAACAACTGCACAAAGCAGGCGCAAACTTAGGTATTACCTATTTACCAGATGAGCGCGGCAAAATGGAGAAAAAAGTTGCCGAGTTGGTAGAACCTCTCAACCCCAGCTTATTTTTGCCATGTGATGTCCAAAACGACGAACAGATTCAGTCTACCTTTGAAACTATCCGCAGTCAGTGGGGAAAACTAGATATTTTAATTCATTGTCTGGCTTTTGCCAATAAAGACGATTTAAGCGGAGATTTTAGCCAAACATCGCGGGCAGGCTTCAACACAGCATTGCAGGTTAGTACATACTCCCTCGTACAATTAAGTGGTGCAGCCAAGCCCTTAATGACAGAAGGCGGCAGTATCCTCACACTTTCATATTTGGGTAGCGTCAGGGCAGTGCCTAACTATAACGTGATGGGCGTTGCCAAAGCCGGTTTAGAAGCCAGCGTGCGTTACCTAGCAACGGAACTCGGCCCGCAAAATATTCGCGTCAATGCTATCTCTGCTGGCCCCATCCGCACCTTAGCCTCTAGTGCTGTAGGCGGCATTTTAGATATGATTCATCATGTAGAGCAAGTTGCCCCCCTACGACGTACAGTCACCCAAGTAGAAGTAGGAAATACAGCAGCCTTCCTTTGCAGCGATTTGTCTAGCGGCATTACCGGACAAGTCATATATGTCGATGCTGGATATGAAATTATGGGAATGTAGTTAGTTTTGGGCATGGGGCATTGAAACAATTTTGGATTTTGGATTTTGGATTTTAGATTGGAATCCAAAATCACAAATCTAAAATCTAAAATTCCTTGTCCTCCTTGTCTCCCTTGTCCTCCATATCCCTCTCATTAGTTATGCAAATCAGCGATACTTCCAGTCAGGACTTAGTCCAACGTCAAGTTAATATTTCTCAATACGAACAATCTCTTACCAGTCCCAGAATTGCCTCTGTTCATCGCACTACAGGCGAAACCGATGTGCAAGTTACGGTTAACCTTGATGGTACAGGAATCTGCAAGGCAGCAACGGGTATTCCCTTTTTAGATCACATGCTGCATCAAATTGCTTCCCACGGTTTAATTGACTTAGATGTCCAAGCCAAGGGAGACTGGGAAATTGACGATCACCACACCAACGAAGATGTGGGTATTACCTTAGGGCAAGCCTTGAGTAAAGCACTAGGCGATCGCAAAGGCATTATCCGCTTTGGTAATTTCCTCGCCCCATTGGATGAAGCTTTAGTACAGGTAGCATTGGATTTTTCTGGCAGACCTCATCTAAGTTATGGTCTACAGATTCCTACGGAGCGAGTGGGAACCTATGATACCCAACTAGTACGGGAATTTTTTGTAGCAATAGTCAACCACAGCCAATTGACACTACATATTCGTCAACTAGATGGCATTAATTCCCATCACATTATTGAAGCCACATTCAAAGCTTTTGCCAGAGCCATGCGCATCGCCGTAGAAATCGATCCCCGGCGTGGGGGGATGATTCCCAGTTCTAAAGGCGTGTTGTGAATTAGGGGGATGGGGGAGGCATGAATTGCTTTTGACTGTTGACTGTTGACTGTTGACTGTTGACCAATGCCCAATGCCCCATGCCCAATGCCCCATGCCCCATGCCCCATGCCCCATGCCCCAATGTTATTTCTTGCTCCCCAATGGGTAACCTGTAATTGGATAAAAAGTTACAGCCATAAGGTGCATAGAACGGAGATGAAGTCTGTTGTAGATGTTTCTGATTCTCGATTGAATACTCCCGATACTCCACCAGTAGTATTAACTTCAGAGTTGCGTAAGGTCTACCGTACTGGCTTTTGGATGCAGCAAAAAGTTCTATCGCTCAAAAGTTGCTCTTTGATTGTTTACCCAGGAGAAACTTTTGGCTTATTGGGGCCTAATGGTGCTGGTAAAACAACTTTGTTAAAACTATTACTAGGAATTATCCGTCCCACTTCTGGGCGGGGGTTATTGCTGGGTAAACCACTGGGCGATCGCAGTGTGAAGCAATATATTGGTTATCTGCCGGAAAATCCTTATTTATATGACTATCTCACAGGCTGGGAATTTTTGCAGTTAGCAGCCGGACTATTTCAAATTCCCCAAAATATCCAACGTCAACGCATTCCTGAACTATTAGAATTAGTCGGGTTATCTTTAGCCGATGCGCGTAAAAAACAAATGCGTCGCTATTCTAAAGGAATGTTACAGCGTGTGGGCATGGCACAGGCATTAATTAACGATCCCAAGTTAATATTTTTGGATGAACCGATGTCTGGTCTCGATCCGATGGGACGCTACCAAATGCGGGAAATTATCTTAAAATTGAAAGCTGAAGGGAAGACAATTTTTTTCAATAGCCATATCCTCAGTGAAGTAGAACAAATTTGCGATCGCGTCGCCATTCTTTCTCAAGGGGAACTAATTTGCACTGGTTCCTTCTCAGAACTTTTAGGTAATTCCACTGCCTATCACATCAAAGGTGAAGGCGGCGATGTCGAATTTCTTCAACAATGGATACCCAACATAACCTTTAAAGCTGATAATTCTTGGCAAGGTATATTACCACAAGATAATTACTACGATTTTCTCACCAACCTCCGCATGACAGGCGCTCAAATCCTGGCTATGAATTTGTCTCGTCCTTCCTTAGAAGAGTTCTTTATCCAACAAATTCAACAAAAAAATCATTCTCTTAAATAATTTCACTGACAAAAACATTTCATTAACTTTTACCTGATTCTCTGCGTACCTCCGCGTTTAAATTTCCCTGAAAATCACATCAGCCAACAACATTAATTTCTATCCCGACGCAAAAAGTCACTTAAATCATGAGGATATTGACAAGATTCCTCAATTTAAGTGACTTTAGGTTTAAATGAACTTTATAAAAATTTTAAACCTGCTAAATAAATACTGCTCCGGAAGGTCAAGTTTTTCTAAGAAAATAAAAATGTTAGAGAGCTTGAATAATTCAGTATAGTCACGATTAGAATGTTTAGTCAGTACTTTAGCAATTGTAGTTTCAGAATATCGGGTAAATATGCTTAATACAGGTTTGCTGAAAATCCTCATCCAATCAAGTCTGGGTGTGGTCTTTTTAACGGCTGTCAATGTTGCTGCGCCATCTGCCAGCCTAGCTCAGCGACAACCAGTATCACAGATTCCACCGACAACAACACCAGCAGCATCAGCATCTATAGATACAAACTATACATTAGGTGGGGGCGACCTCATCCGTGTAAACGTGTTTGAAGTACCAGAATATACTGGGGAATACCAAATTCCTCCTGGTGGCTCGATTAATTTACCTTTAATTGGTAGTGTTTCAGTTCTAGGGCTAACTACCGAACAAGCTGCTGACGAAATTTCTCAAAGATACAGCCGCTATTTGAAACGTCCCCTGATTTCTGTAAACCTGTTGTCACCTCGGCCGATTAATATTTTTGTGGCGGGAGAAGTAACGCGCCCAGGTGCTTACACTCTCAGTTTACAGGGAGGCGCGGGAAATAATCCTGGTGTTCAATATCCAACTGTATTAGCAGCCCTAACCACAGCTCAAGGGGTGACATTAGCAGCAGATGTCACTCAAGTGCAATTGCGCCGGAAGTTAGGACGCAATGGCGAGCAAACAGTCACCCTGAATTTGAAAGAGCTGATTCAAACAGGTAGAATCGGTCAAGATATTACCTTGCGGGATGGAGACACAATTGTTGTGCCCACAGCCGCTACCTTTAACGTAGCAGAAGCACGCAATTTGTTTGCCGCTAACTTTGCCGCCGATCCTAGCAGACCACGCACAGTTGCTATTATTGGTGAAGTTAACCGTCCTGGATCTTATATGGTGACACCAGGTTCCACCACAGGGGGAGAAGGGGGAGCAGCTGGTACTGGTTTACCCACTTTAACTAGAGCGATTCAACTGGCTGGGGGGATTACAGCACAAGCTGATATTCGCAGTCTCAAGCTACGCCGTCCTACCAGAACTGGCTCAGAACAAACTATAGATGTTAATCTCTGGCAATTATTACAGAGTGGTGATGTCAATCAAGATGTGATTGTCCAAGATGGTGACACAATTGTTGTACCCACAGCCACCGAAATTAACCCAGCAGAAGCGACTCAATTAGCTAGTACTACTTTATCTCCTACCAGCATTCAAGTGGGTGTGGTTGGTGAAGTGAAAAAACCAGGCGCTGTGGAACTCAAACCGAATAGTTCCTTAAATCAGGCTTTATTGGCTGCTGGTGGCTTTAACGATGCAAGAGCAAAAAGCGGTGCTGTAGACTTGATTCGCCTTAACCCCAATGGTTCTGTAACTAAGCGTGTTGTACAAGTAGATTTCTCTCAGGGAATTAACGAAAAAACTAATCCTATCCTCCGCAATAATGATGTGGTGGTAGTCAGCCGTAACGGTACAGCTAGGACTGGTGATACCTTGGGTGTATTGTTCAATCCTATCGGTGCTGTTTTGGGTATTCTCAGAACGATATTCAACGGATTTTAGATCTGGCGTGCAACTGGGGGTATTGGTTGATATTTCTACCCCCAGAAGGCAACAAAAACAACACTTTACTAGTCAAGGTTATGCGTTATCATCTAGCACCCCCAGGAGACTCCCGCCACAACGCAGTTTGGCGGTGAGAGGAATGGGGACGAGCGAGAAGCTTCACAATGAAGTCTAGTTGCTGCAAAGCAGTAACAGACGACTCTTTGAGCGACGAGTGAGTAATTAAATTTTGGTGCATGGCGGGTTGTACGCATTTCACAGATTTAAGGGTAAAATGTGAAGTATGGAAAAAGCCTACCGTTACAGAGTGTATCCAACTGCCGAGCAAGAACAGATATTGCGCCGGACAATTGGTTGTGTGCGGTTGGTGTTTAACAAAGCTTTGGCAGCGAGAACTGAAGCTTGGTATGGGAGACAACAGAAGGTTGATTACGTTCAAACTTCTGCTATGTTGACGCAGTGGAAAAAACTTGAAGACCTCCAGTTTTTGAATGAGGTTAGTTGTGTACCACTGCAACAAGGTTTGAGGCATCTGCAAACTGCTTTCACTAATTTCTTTGCGGGTAGGGCAAAATACCCCAACTTCAAAAAGAAACGTAGCGGCGGTAGTGCAGAGTTTACCAAGTCTGCTTTCCGGTGGAAGGATGGACAAGTCTATCTGGCTAAGTGTTCTGAACCACTGCCTATTAAGTGGTCTAGGCAACTGCCCAAGGGGTGCGAACCTACAACCATCACAGTTAGGCTTGAACCTTCTGGACGCTGGTTTGTCAGCTTACGAATTAATGATCCAACTGACGAAACCTTGAAACCCGTTGACAGTGCTGTAGGGTTGGACGTTGGGGTGAGCAGTCTTGTTACCCTGAGTACGGGTGAAAAGATTGCTAACCCCAAAGCGTTTGACAAGCACTATCAGAAGTTGAGAAAAGCGCAAAAGTCTTTGAGCCGTAAACAAAAGTCCTCTCGTAACCGAGATAAAGCCTCGCTCAAATTTGCTCGGATTCAAGCTAAGATTTCCGACGTAAGAATTGACCATCTGCATAAACTGACAACCCGACTGATTCGTGAAAACCAAACGATAGTGGTTGAGGATTTGGCAGTTAAGAACATGGTCAAGAATCCCAAGCTCGCCCGTGCTATCAGTGATGCTGCATGGGGTGAACTGGTGAGACAACTGGATTACAAAGCTCTTTGGCATGGTCGAAACTTGGTAAAAATTGACCGATGGTTTCCTAGCTCTAAACGCTGTGGCAACTGCGGGCATATTGTCGATAAACTGCCGTTGAATGTTAGAGAGTGGGATTGTTCCAACTGCGGAACACACCATGACCGAGACATTAACGCGGCTAAAAATATTTTGGCGGTGGGACACACCGTTGCAGTCTGTGGAGCGAGTGTAAGACCTGATAACCATAGCGTTAAAGGGCAACTGCGAGAAACCCGTAAGGGAAGGAAACAGAAACCTAAGTCGTGAGTCTTGGGAATCTCCCGCTACACTGCTCTTGTTAGCGGGAGAGGATGTCAATGGTAACTCATAGCTAATGGCTAATATGCTTTTTAAACTAGGCAGACAGCAACGTAAAATCTCTTGGGTGCAAGGGTTACTGTGTAGCATAACCATTGCTCTGAGTTGGGGTATGGCAACACCTGCTACTTTTGCCGCCCAAAAGGTGAATATTAAGTTAGGGCCATTTCAGCAATCAATTGCGATCGCTGATTTGGAAACATTTGCCAAAACAGGTAAACTACCCCAAAATCTCCAAGTTTTTGGCGCTTTATTATCTCCCCAAATCCGCGAATTAATGACTCGTCGTCTGGAGGTAGATCCAGAAGTAGCCGATAAATTCTTTGATGATTTAGTGCGATCGCCTCAAGGTCAACAATTAATTGCTTCCTTAGGAGCAGCTATCCCTGGTAGTACTGTAGAAGGTTTGCAAGCCGCACTCAATTTATCTTTGCGTCAAGTTAATGGTTTGAGTTTCTTGGGCTTTTTACGAGCTTACCCCGGAGAAACGGTAACAGTAGATGCCAGTAAAGCCGTAGAAATAGCTATCGCCTTAAACACAAATTACCTTGAAAGTCAAGCTTTAAGCACTTTATTAGCCAGAGATTTATTTGTTAAAAATACTACATTTAATCCCAGCTTCGATCCGGCAGTAATTGGTAAACAAGTAGTACAGCAACAAACTATAACTTTACAAGACCAACAACGTAAAAGAACGATTCCTGTAGATATTTATTGGAGTCAAGGTAAGACACAATCACCACTAGTGGTATTTTCTCACGGTTTTGGGGCTAATAGACGATTTTTTGCTTATTTAGCCCGTCATCTGGCCTCCTATGGGGTAACGGTAGCGGCAATTGAACATCCAGATAGTCAAATTACCGCCATTAATCGCAACTCCCCACCAGATAATTTAGCTCAACTACTAGAGCCGAGAGAATTTATTGAACGACCAAAAGATATTAGTTTTTTACTCGACGAATTAGCCAAGCGCAACAATCAGCCAGGAGAACTGCAAGGAAGATTCACCACTGATAATGTAACTGTTATCGGTCATTCTTTAGGCGGGTATACAGCTTTAGCATTGTTAGGGGGAGAAGTTGACTTAAAAGCTGTGCGCGAATTCTGTCAAAATTCCCTCTCCTTTAACCAAGCACCGGGAGATTGGTTACAATGTGCAGCAGCTCCGTTAACAGAGAAAAAACTACAGTTAAAAGATGAACGAGTAAAAAGTGCGATCGCATTTAATCCTTTAATCGGTAAACTCTTTGGCGATAATGGTCTCAATCAAGTTACCCAGCCAGTATTATTTTTAACTGGTACAGAAGATTCTCTCACCCCAGCACTCAAGCACCAAATCCAGCCTTTTGCCCAACTTAGAGGTAACAAATATTTAGTTACAGCTATCGGTGGTACGCACTTAAGTATTAGCGATCCTGCCTATAGCATGAGTCAGGTAACTACCATTGTCAAAGAAAAGCGCGGTACAGAAACCAATTCCCTGCGTCAATTAACTCGTGGTGTTACCTTAGCCTTTGTCAAACAATCAACCCCAGAAGCCAAAATATACCAACCATTTCTTACCCCAGCTTACGCCCAATCCCTCTCTACATCAGAAATACCTTTACGGCTAAATTCTGATTTACCAGGAAGTATCAAAACTTGGCTGAGTTTGACAGCAAATCCCGATTTAGGACATTTGAATGCAGCCTTTGCCGAATTAATTTTAAAACCTACCTCATTAGCTAGTGCGATCGCTAATTTTGCAACTTAGCATGTTTTGAAAATGGGCATAGGGCATTGCCCTAACTACAAATACTGATATTTTTTCACCAAATCAAATCGGATTCCTATATACAGCAGATTGCAAATTTGTGAGCTACAGATAATCGTTGATTGTCGAATTGGTGAGGTACAGATAATCGTTGATTGTAGGGGCACTGGCACTGCCATGCCCCGAAGCGCGTACTCATTTATCTGAAACACACTGTATTTGAAATTTCAACAAGTACCTCAGGAATTAGTGAATTAGGAGTAGGTTGGGTTGAGGCTTTGCGAAACCCAACATATTTCAACTATCGTACCATCAGCCGTAATCATCGTATTCAATGGTTTCAATCCCTTCGCGCATTCTGCCAAGAAAATTTTGGTTTTAGATAGGATAGGGGTGAACCGGGCTGCGAGCTAGATACCTTGCCAGGATGTAAGCAAGATGCTTTAATAGCGGGTGCATTCAGCCACATTGCTTTGATTGTAGCAAACCAGCTGCAACCGACGAACCAATGTTTAAGCTGATGTTTAAAAAATTACAAACTCAAAACATTAGACTTAGAGATAGGACAAGATAGTACCATGTCCTTTAAACTAAAATTTCTCCAAAAGCAAGCATAGGAGCATCTATGGAGCCAATCATTGCTATAGTCTTTGCACTTATAGGTTACGCCTTAGGATCGGCAAAGTTAATTAACCAGGGTAATGTCGCCTTGGTGGAAAGATTAGGGCGATATCACCGCAAACTTAATCCGGGGTTGAACTTTATTGTTCCCTTGGTGGATCAGATTGTCATGGAAGATACTACCAGAGAGCAATATATCGACATTAAGCCCCAGAATGTAATCACTAAAGATAATATTTATCTAGAAGTTGATGCTATTCTCTATTGGCGGATTAAAGATATAGAAAAGAGCTTTTACGCCATTGACGATTTGCAAGGCGCACTGGTACAGTTAGCCCACACCACACTCCGAGAAATTATTGCGCAGAATACTGTCGAAGAAACCAATGTTTCCCGCCGGGAGATGGATAAAGCCATTTTAGATCAGTTAAATGAAACAACTGCTGGTTGGGGTGTGGAAATTATCCGCTTGGATATTCAGCGCATTACCCCACCAGAAAGTGTACGCAAGTCAATGGAAGAAGAACGCGCTGCCGAAATTAAAAAACGGGCGCTGATTTCGGAAGCAGAAGGCGAACGGCAAGCGGCAATTAAGAAAGCTGAAGGAACTATGACTTCCATGCAGATAATTGCCGAAGCTTTGCGTACCAATCCAGAAAGTAAGGAAATTCTGCGTTATTTAGTAGCTCAAGACTATATCAACGCTAGCTACAGATTAGGCGAAAGCCCTAATGCTAAAGTTGTCTTTGTCGATCCCGGTAAAAGTGGAGACTTGATGAAAGAGGTAATTGCTGAATCAGCCACTCATGAAGGCAATGGTAATGGCGGTTAGTCTGGTGCTGAATGCCGATATATGGCATCAGTTACCAGCAAGACATCGCGCATTTCTTTGACATCATGAACGCGGAGGATATCAGCGCCATAAAAAATCGCCGCACAGCAAGCCGCAGCTGTGCCCCAAACTCTTGCTTTGGCATCCGGTTGATTTAAAATTCGCCCAATAAAACTTTTACGCGATGGCCCTACTAAAATAGGGCAATTTAGTGCTTTCAATAAATCCAAGCGGCGAAAAATTTCTAAATTTTGCTCATAATTCTTAGCAAAACCAATACCAGGATCGATTATAATCTTCTGCTCATCAATGCCCACAGCCATTGCCGCAGTAATTTGCTGTGCGAGAAAATTATAAATTTCTGTCATTAAATCTTGATAATCAGTTTGTTGTTGCATATTCTGCGGATTTCCCCGGATGTGCATCAACACTATCGGCACTCCCAAGCTGGCTACTGTGGGTAACATTTGCGGGTCAAATGTGCCGCCAGAAATATCATTAATTAAATCAGCACCAGCCGCCACAGATGCTTTTGCTACTTTTGCTCTAGTTGTATCTACAGAAATAGGTAGGTCAATTTCTGCCCGTAGCGCTTGCACAACTGGAAGGACGCGCTGCAATTCTTCTTCCAGAGTGATTTGCTCTGCCCCTGGGCGCGTGGATTGTCCACCGACATCAATAATATCCGCACCAGCAGCTACTAGTGCTTTCGCTTGGGCTACAGCTCCATGAATATTATTAAATTCCCCGCCATCGCTAAAGCTATCTGGCGTAACATTTAACACGCCCATGAGGTAAGTCTGCTGTCCCCATTGGAAACAGCGCCCCCGGATTTTGAGGTGAGGTAACATATTTGCTGATTTAGGAATGGGGACAAGGAGGACAAGGAAGACAAGGAGGACAAGGAATTTTAGATTTTGCGAAAAGTCGGAGCGCCGGCTTCCGGCGATCTGAACTTTTCAAGACAGATTTGCGATTTTGGATTCCAATCTAAAATTTAAAATCCAAAATCCAAAATTGTTTTAATGCCCCATGCCCAATGCCCTATGCCCATTACTTATAATTGACAATTCTGGCGAAACTGTCAGCTTCGAGGCTAGCGCCGCCGACGAGAACGCCATCGATTTCTGGTTGAGCCATAATTTCATCAATATTATTGGGCTTAACTGAGCCACCATATTGAATGGAAACGTTAGCATTGGTCAACTGACTGCGAATGATGCCAATTACCCGATTTGCTTCTGTGGCTTCACAAGTGTCACCTGTGCCAATTGCCCAAATGGGTTCGTAAGCAATTATTAAGTTATTTTGATCGACATCTACTAGACCTTTCTCTAGCTGACTGATAATCAAGGATTCGGTTTTGCCACCATCTCGTTGTTCTTTGGTTTCGCCTACACAGAGAATGGGGGTAAGACCAGATTTCTGTGCAGCTTTTAACCGGAGGTTAACGGTTGCGTCTGTTTCGCCAAAATATTGTCTGCGTTCGCTGTGACCTACAATGACAAAGCGCACCCCGATTTCTGTCAGCATGGGGCCAGAAATTTCTCCTGTGTAGGCTCCATTTTCTTCCCAGTGGACATTTTGCGCGCCCAGTTGAACGCGGCTACCATGCAAATACTTGGACAATATGCTTAAGTCGGTGAAAGGAGGACACAGTAATACTTCGCGATTGTCTGGTGTCTCCTCTAGGTGAGGCAAAAATCCGCGTAAAAACTCTTCGGATTCTGCCTGGGTTTTGAACATTTTCCAGTTACCGGCAATAACTATTTTCCGCACAGGTGATTTAGTCAAGTTCCTAACGCTATTTAGATGCATTTTTCAATGTACTACTTTTTCGGACAATCCTCTTGCCTTAACCTTTAAACTACCTATTGGGATATTAAATCCTCAGTGCGTGGGTTAATATTTGTGATATTTGTGACTTTGTATGGCTTGGGGATAATAATGAATTTTCAGCCAGGAATGTCTAATTATGCCAGGGTGCGAGCTGTGATGGTAACTTGGGGATGCGTTGGCGAAGCCCACCGTTCGCGTAGCGTTCCGCAGCAAAGGTATCGCACTTTTTCACTTATTTCATTTTATCTCAAACAAAAAATACTTGCTGCATAAGTGAATGTACGGTGAATGAGCGATCGCGCAGAATCTCAGGCTAAAGACGTTAGGCTAGAAATACATTTGCTAGCTATAAAAATTTCTAACTATGCCCTACAGTCAATTTACCATTGAAAAAGTGAAACAAGATTTTCACCTGACTACTGTAGAGGGAGTACGCTTTTTTCCTGACTCGCTCCAACCTATACAACCTAGTCCCAGACTGCAAGCTATTTTAGAAGATTTACCTTGGGCGATCGCAGTGGATACAGAAAAAGCTCGTTCTGAGGTGATTATTAATCCCGTATTACTAGAAGTGCGGCGCATCCTCAAGGCTTCAATTAGCGTCTTTTCTGGGGAGGAATTTAACGTTGACGCCAGTATCGGGTTGAATGGTGTATGTGATTTTTTAATCAGTCGTTCTCCCGAACAGTTAACAGTGGAAGCACCTGCGATTGTAATTGTTGAGGCGAAAAAATCTGATTTAAAATCGGGAATTGGACAATGTATGGCGGAAATGGTAGCCGCACAAAAATTTAATGAAGCTAAAGGACAATCGATTACAGCAGTTTACGGTACAGTCAGCAGTGGTACGCAATGGCGATTTCTCAAGCTGGAAGGACAAACTGTCACTATTGATTTAACCGATTATCCGCTCCCACCGTTAGAAACTGTTCTGAGTTTTCTGGTGTGGATGGTGAAAGCAGGGTGAAGCAGGAATAGTGTGTTTTTCTCTGTCAATGCCTGCTAAAACACACTAGGATCGGAATTGAGTTGTGCAGGTAGTCAGGAGGAGAAAGAAAATAACTTTATTTATTAAACCGCCAAGACGCCAAGAGCGCCTTCTCTGCGAGAGGCTTCCGCCAACGCGCAGCGTCTCCCCTTGGGAGAAGAATTCTGAAATTGTGTATAAGTCATATAGAACTGATGCACAAACTACGGAAGAATCGAACCACGTTCGCGAAGCGTCTCGTAGAGAAGACACGAAGAAATAAGAGTGTCAAAGGTATTTTGCGTAAGTCCTGTCATATATATTTATACTTTTATTCCCTTCTGCCATCTGCCCTCTGCCCTCTGCCTTTTGATAAACCATGACTTCGATATTGCCCGAACCTCATCACAGCAATTCACCCAACTGGGAGGAAGAATTAGATAGTGCCATTTTTAGTTTTGAGGATATTCAAACAGAACTCAACTATAAACGGGCACAAACGGCGTTACGTAATTTAGTAGCTAATCTCGACCTCTCCCCCCAAGAAAAGCGGGGTTTAGAGACAGAAATTGACGATTTGGAAACCATGCTAGGGAAATTAGACCGCATGGTACTACAAATTGCTGCTTTTGGCATGGTGGGACGGGGGAAATCTTCGCTATTAAATGCTTTAGTGGGACAACCTGTGTTTGAAACCGGGCCGTTACATGGGGTAACTCGCGATGCACAAACGGTGAATTGGAGTATCAGCGAAGAGTTAATTGGCGAAACAGAAAAAGCTTTGCGGGTGACTTTACCTGCTGGGGGTCAATCGCAGGTAGAATTAATCGATACGCCGGGATTAGATGAAATTGATGGCGATACCCGTACAGCTTTAGCGGAACAGGTAGCAAAACAGGCAGATTTGATTCTGTTTGTGATTTCTGGGGATATGACAAAGTTAGAACATCAGGCGCTTTCGCAGTTGCGGGAAGCTGGTAAACCAATCATTCTGGTGTTTAACAAGGTAGACCAATATCCCGAAGCGGATCGGATGGCAATTTATCATAAAATTCGAGATGAGCGGGTAAAGGAATTAGTCTCGCCTTTAGAAATTGTCATGGCGGCTGCTTCACCATTGGTAAAAACGGCGGTGATGCGGGCTGATGGTAGTCGCGGTATTCAGTTACGGACGGGGAATGCGCAAATTGATGAACTAAAGCTGAAAATATTAGAAATTCTCCAACGAGAAGGTAAGGCGTTAGTGGCGTTAAATACTATGCTTTACGCAGATGTGGTGAATGAGCAATTAGTCCAGCGTAAACTGATGATTCGCGAACAAAATGCCAATCAGCTAATTTGGAAAGCGGTGATGACTAAGGCATTAGCGATCGCACTTAATCCGGTGACTGTTGTTGATATACTGAGTAGCATTGCTATCGATATTTTTCTGATTTTGGGATTGTCTAAGCTTTACGGTATTCCCATGACTGAAGCCGGGGCTGTACAATTGCTGCAAAAAATTGCCTTGAGTATGGGCGGTATTGGTGTCAGTGAACTCTTGGCTAATTTAGGTTTAAGTGGGTTAAAAACAATACTGGGAATTTCGGCAACGGCAACAGCAGGTGTAGCTATCGGCCCTTATATTTCCGTAGCTGTTACCCAAGCTGGGGTTGCTGGCGTTTCTTCCTACGGAATTGGACAGGTAACAAAAGCTTACTTAGCTAATGGTGCGACTTGGGGGCCTGATGGGCCGAAAGCGGTAATTAGTCAGATTTTATCAACTTTGGATGAAACTTCCATTCTCAACCGGATTAAAGAAGAATTAAAGCTGAAGGTAAAATTGAAGAATTGAAAATTGCGATCGCATTAGGGACTTACAAAAAATAAATTACCCATATTTCGTAGTGCGAGCAGCGTTCGACTGAGCGCTCACGCCGAAGTCTTGCTCGCTGGTGTTTAAAAGCGAGCGAGACGCTCGCACTACAAATTGATTGGGTATTTAAAAAATTGGATGTCCCTTATCCCAAATTAGGTATCGTTAAGTAACACATTGCCAAACTTTAATTGTCATATCACGGCTACCACTAACAAGGGTTTTACCATCGGGACTGAAAGCCAAACAGTTAACCCAGTCGGTATGATGAGCTAAAGTATAAAGCTGTTGTCCTGTTTTCACATGCCATATTCTCACAGTATGGTCGGCGCTACCGCTAGCTAGATACTCACCATCAGGACTAAAAGCCACAGCCCAAACATAACTGTGATGTCCGGCGAGGGTGTTAATTTCCTTAGCTGTACTGGGATTCCATAGCTTGAGAGTTTGATCGTAACTGCTACTGGCTATAATTTGCCCATCGGGACTAATGGCGACACCTGTTACCCAACTGGAATGTCCCACCAATGTCAGCAACAGTTTTTTACCTTTGACTTTCCAGATTTTGACAGTGCGATCGCCACTTCCACTAACTAATATATCCTGGTTAGGAGACATAGCCAGGGAATAAACTACATCAGCATGTCCTTTGAGAACTTGGAGTAATTGCCCCATAGCTATATGGGTAATTTTAATTGCATTATCTGTACCGCCGCTATATAGAGTTTGTCCATCAGCACTAATAGCAACAGCAACTACAGGGGTTGAATGTACCTTAATTGTGTTGATTAATTTCCCTGTAGATACTTGCCAAATATTAATATTTCCATCATTACTACCACTAACTAAGGTTTGACTATCTGAGCTAAAAGCTAGACATCTGACCCATTTACTATGACCAGTTAAAGTATGTAATAATTGCCCTGTTTGCAAATGCCAAATTTTCACAGTTTTGTCGCTTGTGCCACTAGCAATATATTGTCCATCTCGACTAATTGCTGTTGCTAAAACCCAACCTAAATGATTTAAAGTATTTACACATTTCCAAGGTGAACTTTGATTTTGTGAATCAGAGGTTGGTGGCTTTGGTGATGATGTAGGTTGAGGCGGTTTGATTTTCTGTTGAAGTTCTAATTTGGCAGCATTTTGGAAATCAGATTTAGCTCGATTTTCATAGCCTAATTTTGAGCAAGCTAAACCACGATATTTATAAGCTTCAAAGTAATTGGGATTGAGGCGAATCGCTTGACTAAAATCTTCAATTGCTTCTGTATATTTGCCTTGTTGAGCATTTTTAATGCCGCGTTGATAGAAAGTTTCGGCATTAGATTGATAAGCATCAACCTTGATATCCTCTGTTGACGAAGATTTATTTGCAGATTGATTTATCGTCGCCTCTGCTGGATGAGACTTTAATTTATCGTAAGCTTGATTAATTTCTTTAATTTTTTCCTCTGCTACCAGCTTTTGCTGCGGTTCCAGAAAACTATCTGGATGCCAAATTTTGGCGAGACGGCGGTAAGCTTGCTTGATGTCTTGGGGTGATGCATCAGGTTTCAATTCCAGAATTTGGTAGGCACGATTGATATCAAGGCGCATACTGGGATATAGGTAGGTAACAGATTGAAACTATGCTTAGTATTCCCAAAAATCTGCTTGATATGACTGCTTCATGAAAAAGGGAAGAGTGTAATAGTTTTATCTTTATTGCCGCTAGCTAACAGCTTACCATTGGGACTAAAGGCAACTGCATAAACATCACCATCGGGAGATGAAAAGGTAGAGAGTTCTTTGGGATTATTTACTTGCCATACTTTGATTGTTTTGTCTTGACTACCACTGGCTATAATTTTGCTATTTGGATGAAAGGCGACAGAACAAACACGATCTAAATGTCCTGTAAAGGTGTGCAATTCTTGACCATTTTCTACATGCCATAACTTTATTGTTTTATCCCAACTACCACTTGCTAATGTTTTACCATCTGGACTGAAAGCTAGAGAATTAATTCCACCAAACCAGTCAGCATGACCAATAAGAGTTAAAGCTTTTTGTTTAGTCAAGTACCAAAGTTTAATAGTTTTATCATTACCAGCACCTCCACTAGCTAAAATATTACCATCTGGACTGAATGCAACACATAAAACATCATCTGTATGTCCCTTAAGTGAGTATAATTCTCTGCCTGTTTCTAACGACCACAATTTAACAGTTTTATCTTTACTGCTGCTAGCTAAAGTTTTGCCATCTGGGCTAAATGCAACAGCATAAACCTTATCTTCATGTCCTATGAATGTGCTAATTTCATTTCCGTTGTTCACATCCCATAATTGAATAGTTTTATCATCGTTAGCACTAGCTAATTTTTTGCCATCGGGACTAAAAGCTACTGAATTCACGCCTCCAAACCAGGAAGATTCTCTGAGTTTCAGGGTGCGAGATTCTTGATTAGCTAAATGCCAAATTTTTATAGTTTTGTCATCACTACCACTGGCTAGCATTTCGCCATTAGGGCTAAAGACAACAGACTTTACTTGATCTGAATGTCCTTTCAGGCTGTGTACAAATATTAAATCTTGCATAGCTAAGTAACGTATAAATTTACACTCACTCTATTGTAATAACCTTGTTCGTGAAATTGCGATCGCGATCGCTAAACAAACGCTATTGTGCATACTGGGAAATAGACAACACATTGAAACTATGCTTAGTATTCCCAAAAATCTACTTGATATGACGCAAACACCCCATGCTGGTTATCATTGGGATGGTAGCGATCGCCGTTTTTTTGAAGGGTGGTATTATCGCGTTACTTTACCCGATTGTGGGCAAACTTTTGCTTTTATGTATTCTATTGAAGACCCTATCGGTAATCAACCTTATAGCGGTGGTGCAGCGCAAGTCTTAGGGGCGAATGATGAATATTTATGTCGGACTTTCCCAGATGTAAAAAAATTCTGGGCGAGTAAGGATGTGTTAGCTTTAGGTCATTGGGGACAAACAGATTTAACCACTAAACCTTTTTACCTTCTCCCCCCAGAGTTTACCAGCCACATTCAACAAGGTTATCAAGCTACAGCGACTTTAAATCAGGGCATAATTAGCGATCCGGCTACTGGTAAATACTGCCGTTGGGAGTATGAAATTAAGCCAGTATATTGCTGGGGTAATCATGGCAGTCTACAACAATCAACTGCTGGCTGGGTATCATTTTTACAAATTTTTGAGCCGGGATGGCAGATTTTAATGGCTCACGGTTTAGCTAGCGGTTGGATTGATTGGAATGGGAAAATATACGAATTCACTAACGCCCCAGCTTATGGTGAGAAAAATTGGGGCGGTGCGTTTCCTAAAAAATGGTTTTGGTTAAATTGTAATAGCTTTGATGGCGAAGCAGATTTAGCATTAACCGCCGGGGGTGGCAGACGGGGTGTATTGTGGTGGATGGAATCTGTCGCGATGATTGGCTTGCATTATCAAGGTAAGTTTTATGAATTTGTACCTTGGAATTCACAAGTTACATGGAATATTCAGCCTTGGGGAAGATGGGAAATGCAAGCGAGAAATTCCCATTATGAAGTTGAGTTAATTGGAACTACAGATTTACCGGGTACACCTTTACGTGCGCCAACAGCAGAGGGTTTAATTTACTGTTGCCGAGATACTATGCAAGGCAAACTAAATTTGCAATTGCGTGATGTTAGTGAAGGTAAATCTCAAATTATTCTTCAAGCACAAAGTTCTTTATGTGGCGTAGAAGTTGGTGGTGGTTCTTGGGATGAGGCGTGGCAGTCTAGTTAGCAATACTGCTATTATTATATATGGTTACTAATTGGGGCTGTGGCTCAGGTGGATAGAGCAAGCGCCTCCTAAGCGCTAGGTCGTGCGTTCAAGTCGCACCAGTCCCGTAGATATCCTAAATCCCTGGAATCCTTGTCTTTAATAGGTTTCGGGGATTTATTTTTTTGTCTATTTGCTGAAATATAGTACAGAAGCACTGTCTAGCATTTGTTAAACAACCCAAATTGACTATCAAATGACTATCATAAATATGGTAGGTTAGAGTTAGCGTCTAAGATATTCATTATGCAATCAGGAAAACGTAATAGTAAAGGTTCCGTCATAGTTAACAGTTTTCGTAATCGCTTGCGGTTGCAGTTACCGCGACAATTATTTAATGGAAAGCAAAAATACTTAACTTTGGGACTAGATGACACACCAGGGAACCGCCAGATAGCGGAAGCCAAAGCCAAAGAGATAGAGAGAGACATTCAAGCTAATATTCTGGTTCCAGGGACATTTGACTACACATTAAATAAATACCGTCCTGAATCCTTTCGATTAGTAGAAGCAGAGAAATCAGAATATCCTGTTAGCCTTAATGAAATTTGGGAACAATTTATAGAACACAAAAAGAAAATCTCATCACCCAGCACAATGAGATTTCAATATAGAGTTTTTAGCAACTACCTATCAAAGTTACCTACTCATGATTTAGAGAAAGCAGTTGAAATTAGGGATTGGGTTTTAAGTAATATTCCTCCAGAATCGGCTAAAAGGTTTATTGTGCGTTTAAGTGCTTGTTGTGATTGGGCAATTGAGTCTCAAATTATTACTAATAATCCTTTTAAGGGCATGTCTAGTAAAATCACAATTCCTAAATCTCAAAAAAATGATGATGGCGAAATAAACCCATTTAGTGTATATGAAAGAGATTTAATAATTGAAGCATTTAGGAGTAATAAATTTTGTTCTAAATACTCTAGAGTTAAGCATTCTTATTATGCTGACTATGTAGAGTTCTTATTTCTCACTGGTTGTAGACCTTCAGAAGCGATCGCACTGGAGAGAAAAAACATTTCTAGCGACTTTAGATATGTAACATTTGATAGTGCAGTTGTGCTAACAGACAACGGATTAGCCAAAAAATCAGGATTAAAGACTCAAGAGAAAAGGAGATTTCCGGTTAATCAAAAACTCAAACCTATAATTGAAAGAGTATGCGAAGGTAAAAACAATGATGATATTTTGTTTCCTAGCCCTCAAGAGAAAACTTACATTGATACTGGCAACTTTAGAAACCGTGTATGGAAACCTGTACTAGATGGATTAGGAATTGAATACAGAAAACCTTATCAAACTAGACACACTTTTATTACCTTAGCGCTAGAAAATGGATTAGATGCGAAAGATGTCGCTAGATTAGTTGGTAATTCTCCTGAGATAATTTATAAACACTATGCAGGTAATAAAAGAGATTTGTTTGTTCCAGAGTTTTAACTACCCCACTAGAAAATTATACCAGTCAAAAGAATGCACCAGATTGTAGGGGCACTGGCACTGCCATGCCCTCATGAATATTTTGATGTGTCGCTTTGATTATTTGATTTGGTATTATATTGCCACATTGTCAGCAAGCCACCCTACTACAAACACGATCGCACTTCCTCCGCTCCTTGTCACAAGAGCGATCGCTACAATATCTCTTATATCGCAGATGGCTATCGGATGAAGTTAATCGATCGCATTGCATCGGATGAGGTTTTAGAACAGGCGTTGCCAAGGATGTGTGACAAACGCGCCCACCATCATTTTAATTCGGATGTTTGGCAGGTGCGGCGGTGGTGGCAGGAGAAAAAATTACGTTTACAGCAGCTATTACGGGCAGGAAGCTATCAGTTTCGGGAATTACGATTGTTTTGGGGTGAAGATGAGCGGGTCGAGTAAGGGATTGGGGAAAACGACCAAAACGCTGGACACACAACCGTAACCCAGAATATCCCGAACAAGGAACCCCCCAAGGGGGAGTGCTAACATCGCGCTCAACGGGATAGAAGACATACAAAAAATAAATTACCCAAATTCCGTAGTGCGAGCAGCGTTCGACTGAGCGCTCACGCCGAAGTCTTGCTCGCTTTTAAATACCAGCGAGCGAGACGCTCGCACTACAAATTGATTGGGTATTTAAAAAATTGGATGTCCCTAGAAGACATACATCAAGCAGTCCGCTACGCAGATGATCTGGTGGAAAACTGAAAAAACAAAAATCTCCATTTTTGGCAGAAAATAATCCATGGTCTCAGGGGTTGAATCAAACTAAACTCAAGGTATAGAGAATTTAGGATTTGTAATTGATGTATTCGGTCAACACTGAATATAGCAAGAATCAAAATTGTAAATTTATGCAAATTGAATTGATTCAATATATCTAACTCCAAATATTTATGTAAATGTCAGACTTTTAAAATTTATTCCTATTGCTCGTCATTGGAGAACACATCACGAACATGGCTGCCCAACAATTGACCCCAAAAAATTCTGTTTTACAACAAACGCCCATTGCCATTATTGGTATGTCAGCTTTGTTTGCCAAATCCAAGAATTTACAAGAATACTGGGAAAACATTCTAGCTCAAGTAAATGGTATTTCTGAAGTTCCAAAAACAGCTTGGAGCATTGAAGACTATTACGATCCCGATCCCACAACTCCTGATAAAACTTATGCTAAAGCGGGGGGATTCCTCCCAGAAATCGATTTTGATCCTATAGAATTTGGATTGCCTCCTGATACTATTGAGGCTTTAGATTCAGCAAATTTACTATCTTTGGTATTAGCAAAACAAGCCTTAAAAGATGCTGGTTATGGTGAAGGAAAAGAATTTAATCGAGAAACCACAGGGGTAATTTTAGGGGCTAGTGGACTTTGGAAAAGTATTACTCCATTAACCACTCGCTTACAGTATCCCGTATGGGAAAAAGTTTTAAAAAATAGTGGTTTATCACCAGAACAGACCGAAAAAATTATTGAAAAAATGAAGGCAGCTTTTGTGCCATGGACAGAAAATTCTTTCCCCGGTATGTTGCCTAATGTAGTAGCAGGAAGAATCACCAATCGTCTAGATTTGGGAGGAACGAACTGCGTTGTTGATGCGGCTTGTGCCAGTTCTTTAAGTGCTTTAAAAATGGCAATTAGTGAACTGATTGAAGGTCGTTGTGACATGATGTTGACGGGGGGGTTTGATACAGATAACTCCATCCTCAACTACATGTGTTTTAGTA
Source organism: Calothrix sp. FACHB-168 (assembly GCF_963889195.1). Taxonomy (NCBI): domain Bacteria; kingdom Bacillati; phylum Cyanobacteriota; class Cyanophyceae; order Nostocales; family Calotrichaceae; genus Calothrix; species Calothrix sp. FACHB-168. Next base: position 62,889 of record NZ_CAWPNJ010000011.1, on the reverse strand, counting down.
AAACCCCAGCTTTTTCTAAAAAAGACTATCTTAATCCCTTTGATGCCACATCCGATGGCATGATGGTAGGTGAAGGATTAGGAATGTTAGTTCTCAAGCGTCTGGCAGATGCAGAACGAGACGGCGATCGCATTTATGCAGTAATTAAAGGTATTGGTACTGCCAGTGATGGTCGCTACAAGAGTATATATGCTCCTCGTCCAGAAGGGCAAATGAGAGCTTTACGGCGAGCCTATGAAGACGCAGGATTTTCACCCGCCACTCTGGGATTAATGGAAGCCCATGGTACAGGCACACCAGCGGGAGACTTATGTGAATTTACGGCTCTCAATCAAGTTTTAACGGAAAATCAAGCAGCAAAACAACAAATTGCCCTTGGTAGTGTGAAATCGCAAATCGGTCACACCAAAGCTGCGGCTGGTGCTGCCAGCTTAATTAAAGCTACCCTAGCCTTACATCATAAAATCCTCCCGCCCACGATTAATGTTACTGAACCCAATCCTAAATTCAAAATCGAAGAGTCTCCCTTTTATCTCAACACAGAAACCCGTCCCTGGATGCAAAAAGGCGATACTCCCAGACGAGCTGGGGTGAGTTCTTTCGGATTTGGTGGTACAGACTATCATGTGGTTCTGGAAGAATATACCCCGACACTTCCCCAAGGAGGCGATCGCATCCATTCCACAGCCCAATCTATTTTATTGTGGGCTGATACACCACAAGAATTATTTCACAAGTGTCAAGCTACTCTTGAGCAACTGCAATCAAACAACGGCGGCGAACAATATCACCAACTGCAAAATCAGAGTAAAACAGCCCTCATCCCCCAAACATCAGCCCGTGTTGGCTTTGTGGCTACCTCTTTAGAAGAAGCCCAAAAATTATTGAAAGCAGCCATCAAACAACTGCAAATCCAGCCCCAAGCCCAAGCCTGGGAACATCCCCAAGGAATTTACTACCGCCAAACTGGTTTATCCCTCCAGGGCAAAGTTGTGGCATTGTTCCCCGGACAAGGGTCTCAATATGTAAATATGGGGCGAGAAATTAGCTTGAACTTTCCAGAGATCCAACAAGCTTATCAAGCTCTGGATCAGTTGATGGCTCAGGATAACTTGCCAGCTTTATCTGATGTTGCCTTTCCGATACCAGCCTTTACCCCAGAAGCAATCAAGCAACAGTCCCGGCAGTTACAGCGCACAGAAAACGCTCAACCTGCCATTGGAGCCTTGAGCCTGGGATTGTATAAAATCTTGCAAAAAGTCGGATTTCAGCCAGATTTTGTCGCTGGCCATAGCTTTGGGGAATTAACCGCACTGTGGGCGGCTGGAGTTTTTAGCGATGAGGATTATTGTTACCTGATCAAAGCCAGGGGTCAAGCCATGGCTATTCCCCAAGCTAATAATGATTGCGATCAAGGTACGATGTTAGCTATCAGTGGTAATGTGGCGAAAGTCAAGCAACTGATCGCCGGCATGACAAAGGTGCAGATTGCTAATTATAATGCCCCCGAACAAGTCGTATTATCTGGTTCTCAACCAGAAATTGCCACCCTTGAGAAAGTGTTGAGCAAACAGGGCTATTCTGTCACTCCTTTACCTGTGTCTGCTGCTTTTCACACTCCCTTTGTTCAACATGCCAGTCAACCTTTTGCAGAGGCACTCAATCGGGTAAGGTTTAATGCTCCCAAAATTCCTGTCTATGCAAACATGACGGGTAACGCCTATCCTGCCGAAGCTACCGCCATCCGGTCACTTTTAGAAGCCCATCTGTTGAATGCGGTTCAGTTTGTGCAGGAAATCGAAAATCTTTATGCTCAAGGAGGTTATTGCTTTGTTGAAATTGGGCCTAGGCAAATTCTGACCAACTTAGTTAAGCAGACATTAGGCGATCGCCCCCATGTCGCCATTGCCCTTAACCCCAGTCGTCAGAAAGATAGTGATGTCCAACTACGTCAAGGAGTTATCCAACTACGGGTAATGGGATTATCCCTGAGGGATCTTGATGCTTCTCCCGTAAAATTTACTGCTCAAACCAGTAAATCTAAAGGTTTATCTATTAAGCTCAATGCCACTAACTACATCAGTGACAAAACGAAAGCTGGCTTTGAATTTGCTTTCAAACCTGAGCCTTTGGTGCAACCAGTTTCAACCCCTGTGGAAGAAGTTGAGTCTGATACAGCAAATGTTGTCTTAGACTCCCCTATTCAACCTTTGGTTGCTTCATCAGCTGATGAAGTTGCCATTACCCCCGTCTCTGTGATGGAAGACTCGATATCTCTACCACAAATTTACCATCAACCTAATTACGACTTTATTATTTCTGAGGATGAAGTAACTACAATGAATAACTCTACTCAAAATACTATCGCCCATCTTTTTCAACAGTTTTATCAACATCAAAGAGAAATCCTACAAGTTCACGAACAATACGTGAAGACTCAATCCCAAAGTTTTCAAGCATTTCTACAATTACTGCAACACAAGGAAATTCTGATTCCTCAAACTTTAACGCCTGCTGTTAAGCAACCAACAGTTGTTGTATCAGAATCAGTGGTATCTGAAGCTCCCAATGTACCTGCCGCACCCGTGGTTGAACTGCCTAAGCCAGCTCCTCAACCTGTAGCTGAACCTGTGCATATCTCCCATATTGCTAACTATTTAGAGCCTCGTCATTCTGCTCCTACTCCTGAACCCACACCAGTTGTCAGAGAAACTGCTTCTCCTGTAGCTAGTGACAGTTTCATCAGTAAAGCCTTACTGGAGGTTGTCAGCGATAAAACTGGTTATCCTACAGAAATGTTGGAATTAGAAATGGATTTAGAAGCCGATTTAGGAATTGACTCAATTAAGCGTGTGGAAATTATGGGAACTCTACAGGAGTCTTTTCCCCAATTACCCAAACTTAGCCCCGAAGAACTAGCAGAAAAGCGTACCCTCGCCCAAATTGTCCAATATTTGGCAGGGCAAATGATGGTGGCAGAAAAAAAAATAGCTTAGTGATGACGGCTCCGAGGATTCGGAGCCATGGAGAAATAGGACGTTATCAGGTGAAACTGATGTCTTTACCCGCCCCTGATTTTTGGAATCTTCCTACCAGCCCTTACCAAACTTGTTTATTAACCGATGATGGTTCATTAACAACAACGGAAGTAGCTCAATGTTTAAGCGATCGCGGATGGCAGGTGATAGTTCTCAGTTTCCCAAATTCTTTAGTTCCTAAGCGTCCTGTTCTTCCTGCTACGGTTCGGCGTGTGGTTCTGAGCAATTTGAGTGAAGAACATTTACAAGATCAATTAGCAGGAATTTTCCATACCTATGGTTTGATTGGAACTTTTATTCATTTACACCCTATCAGCCAGTGCCTTTGCCATCAGCCAAATCCGCTAGTAAATCCTGATAAGGCAATTCTTAAACAAGTATTTTTATTAGCCAAACATCTCAAATCTAGCTTAACTCAAGCGGCAAGCCAAGGAAGAAGTAGTTTTCTGACTTTAGCGCGTTTGGATGGAGAGTTTGGATTAAGTGAGCAAAAGGATTTTAGTGCAATTAGCGGCGGATTATTTGGATTAACCAAAACCTTAAATTTAGAGTGGCCTTCTGTCTTTTGTCGTTCCCTGGATATTAGCCCTGACTTAGACGCAACCACTACTGCTCAAATTATCCTGGCAGAATTGCACGATCCTAATGCTTTAATTCAAGAAGTGGGATATACCACAAAAGGTCGTGTTACTTTGACTTGTGAATTAGCTCCTTTAACGATTTAAATTCCCAGGAGTTTAGCAAAAATATTTTTAGGACTTACGCACCGAACATAAAAACCCTCACACGGGTGGTCAAAAGTCAAAAGTCAATGGTCAAAATTCATGTTTTTGGACTATGGACTATTGACCATTGACAAAAAGCATGAAAAATATCTGACACTGCGTAAGTCCTAATTTTAACTAAACTCCTCTCTATTTTTACCTGTTGACGACAGATTATTTTTGGTTTTATTTAACAGTTATAGGTCATAACTGAGAAATGCTAATTACTGGATTTATCCCATGAATACTAATACTAAACTGAATTCATCATCTGTCGTGATTGTGAGCGGTGGTGGCAGAGGAATAACCGCTGAATGTATGATTTATTTGGCTCAACAATATCAGTGTAAATTTATTTTACTTGGTCGTTCGGCAATTTTAGCAGAACCGGAATGGAGCATTGGTTGTGTTGATGAATCGGAATTAAAAAAACGAATTATGCAACACTTAATAAAACAGCAAGAAAAACCAACGCCGATCAAAGTGCAGAATCTTTATAAAAAAATTTGCCAAAATCGCGAGATTCATCAAACCCTAGCTGATATTAAAAAAGGAGGAGGTCAGGCAGAATATTTAAGTGTTGATGTCACAAATTCCTCGGCTCTCAAATCTGCGTTAGCTCCCGTGATTGGAAAATTTGGACAAATTACAGGCATTATTCATGGGGCAGGAAATCTAGCAGATAAGTTAATTGAGAATAAAACAGAACAGGATTTTGAAACTGTTTACAATGTTAAAATAGCAGGCTTACAGAGTTTATTAGATTGTGTAGACATTTCCCAATTAAAGTTTATTGCTTTATTTTCTTCTTTTGTTTCCTTTTATGGCAATGTCGGTCAATCTGATTACTCTTTAGCTAATGAAATTTTAAATAAGTATGCTTATTTGTTGCAAACCAAATATCCCAACTGCCATGTAGTTTCTTTTGGTTGGGGGCCTTGGGATGGAGGCATGGTAACACCGCAGCTAAAACAATTATTTGCAGGAAAAAATATTAAACTAATTCCTCTGAACGTAGGCGCAGAAATTTTGGCTGAAGAGTTAACCCAAAACCAGTCAAAAGTCCCCCAAATTATTGTTATGAGTCAAGGAATTTCTGTCTTACCAAAAGTTTTGAGTCCGGAAAAACATAGCTATCGTTTATATCGGCGCTTAACGTTGCAGAGTAATCCTTTTGTTTACGATCATGTGATTGGCGGTCATGCGGTTTTACCTGCTGTCTGTGCTTTAGCTTGGATGACAAATATTTGCGAACAATTTTATCCAGGTTATCATTTTTTGAGTTGTCAGAAATATAAGGTTCTCAAGGGTATTGTTTTTGATGAAAATTTAGCTAATTTATACTGTCTTGATTTAACAGAAATAGAAAAATCTGATGCAGAAATTCAGCTAGAAGCCTTGATTTGGAGTGAAACCGCTAAAGGCATTCCTTTATATCATTATCGCGCCTTGATTAACATTAGTAAAGCAGTGAATTCTCAACAATCTTTAACTTTTGCCGATGCTAATGCCGATCAATCTGGTTTGAACTTAGATCCTTATCAAGAAGGGATTCTATTTCATCAAAGGAGATTTAGAGGAATTAAAAAGATTCTGGAAATCACTGCTAATAAGTTAGTCGCTTTGTGTTTAGTACCAGAAATTTCTCCTGAGGAGCAAGGGCAATTTTTCACCCAATCTTTTAATCCTTACACGGCTGATATTTTCTTCCAGTGTTTATTAGTTTGGGTGAGAAAAACCTATGGTTTAGGTAGTTTACCTTTAGAACTAACAGCCCTAAAACAGTTTTTTACTCTTCCTTTTAACCAGGAGTTTTTGATTAACTTATCTATCAAAGAGCAGAGTGAAACTAAGGTAGTTGCCAGTGCGATCGCTTATGATGCTCACGGCAAAGTATATCTGGAAGCGACTAATATGCAAGTAACGACTAGTGCGCGTTTGAATCAGCTATTTCTCAATAATACGGTCACTGCTCAAAATCCCGTTTGTATGTAATTGGTTTCTTTCCCTACAAACTCAATCGTGTATTTGTCTTATTGGAGTATCTATTCTATGGAACATTCTCAACTTGCTATTGTTGGCTTAAATTGCTTTTTTAATCAGCCTTTTAATTCGCAAATATTTTCGGCTTTCATTTATAATGGCAAGACAATCAAAGATGCAGACATTAATCATCTTGATTACCCGCTACAATCCCCCCCTGATTCTTTTTCAGTTTTATCAAAAGTTGCTCATCAGGCTCTCGAAGACTGCAAAATAAATTCTCATAAAAAAGTTGCTGTAATTACTAATAATCCGGGAGATGTTTTAGCAAAGCATTTATCTAACCTTGGGAATTTTTCAGCGATTTCATTTAGTTTAGATGCTGAAAAAGATTGCTTACTCAAAGCTTTAGAAATCTCCCAAATTCTGTTAACAGCGAAAGAAGTTGATACGGTAATTATTAGTGTAGTCAACTCTGACCTGAATACTAATAATCTTAATGCGGGAGCCATCATTATCAAAGATTACCGGGTTGCACAACAAGATGGCGATCGCATTTATGCAGTACTTCAAAGCTTTACCCGGATTGCAGATAACTTCTATCCTTCATCAACGGCAATTCAACAAAGTTGTCAACAAGCTTTGCAACAAGCCAAAATTCACCCCTCAGATATTGGCTACATTGAAGTCTCCAACGAGGATATAGAAGGAGAAAATAGCCCAGAATTTCTCGGATTAATTAATGCCTATGCTGCGGCTAAACATGACTTAACTTGCGCAGTTGGGAGTGTGAAAGCAAATCTGGGTGATTTGGGTATTGCTGCGGGAGTAATTAGCTTAATCAAAACAGCCTTATGTATTTATAATCGTTATTTGCCGCCATACCCCCAATGGCAGCAACCCCAATATCCTGAAATTTGGCAAAATAGTCCTTTTTATGTACCTACAGTTTCTCATCCTTGGTTTTTGTCAACAGGACAGGAAAAGCGCCAAGCTGCCGTGAATTTGGTCACGGAAGATGGTACTTATGGTCATATTATTCTCTCAGAAGTTACGACCCAAACCAGCCGCAATCATGGCTATTTACCCTACGCTTCAGTTTACCTTTTTCCCATCGCTGCCAATGAGGCTTCATCTTTGCAGACACAACTAGATGATTTAGCTGCAAGGATTGAAACTAGTTTATCTTTACCTCATACTGCCCGAGAAAATTTTAGCCAGTTTCAAAGTCATTCCCAGTCTCGTTATGTGGTGGCGATTGTTGGTGAGAGCAAAGAAACCCTACAACGGGAGATTAAACAAGCAAAAAAAGGTATCGAGAAAGCTTTAAGCCAAGATAAACCTTGGAAAAGCCCGAAAGGAAGTTATTTTACCCCCAAACCCCTTGGTAAACAGGGAAAAATCGCTTTTGTTTATCCAGGGGCATTTAATTCCTATTTAGGCATGGGACGCAATCTTTTGCAATTGTTTCCCAAATTGTGGAATCGCATCACCAGTTTGATTAAAGATCCAGGGGAATTCTTACAAGCAAAACACCTCTACCCCAAAAGTCAACATTCTCTATCTCAGCGAGATTTAGAAGCCTTAGAAACTGAATTCATCGCCAACCCTTTATCCCTATTAGAAACCGGCACTGGTTTTGCGGTAATGTTCACAGACATTATGCAGCAGTATTTCCAAATTAAACCCCAAGTAGCTTTTGGTTACAGTATGGGGGAAAGTACCATGATGTATAGTTTGGGAGTTTGGTCTAATGCTGATGAAGGAAGTCAATTTATCCATGATTCCCCTCTATTTCACACTCGCTTAATAGGGACAAAACAAACAGTCTCAGAATATTGGGGTGAACCGGCTGGGGAAAATTTATGGAGTAGTCATGTGTTAATGGCTTCACCAGCAGCAGTAAAAGAATGCTTACAACAAGAACCACGAGTTTATCTTACTCATATTAACGCACCCCAAGAAGTGGTAATTGCTGGAGATCCCCAAGGCTGTTTACGGGTGATTGAACGTTTACAATGTGATGCTTTTCGTTCTCCCTCGGATATGGTGTTGCATTGTCAACCAATGGAATCAGAATTTGCTGCATTTAAGCAGCTGAACACTGTCAACATGGGAACACCCCCAGACACAGTATTTTATTCCTCTGCTAATTATCAACCGATTCCTTTAGAACAGTCTGCGATCGCGCAACACTTAACGCAAGGGGTGTGTCAACCCTTGGAATTTCCCCGTTTAATTAATCGCGCTTATCAAGATGGGGTGAGAATTTTCCTAGAGTTGGGATCTGGAGGTAGCTGTTCTCGTTGGATCTCAGAAACTCTCAATACAGAAGATCACCTCGCTGTATGTATCAATCGTCGAGGTGTAGATGACTTGACTGGTATTGTGAAGATGTTAGCTCAATTGGTGAGCCATCAAGTAGACCTGGATTTATCACCCCTCTATCTTTCTCAACAAACAGCAACCCAAGTAGTTACTTTGTCACAAAACTCTACTTTGGTAGCTTCTCTCCCCACGGCGAAAACAGATATTTCTCCTTGTTTATTCAATGAAGATGATATTTTAGAGTTTATTGAGGGCAAAGTATCTCAGGTGTTTGGCGAAAAATATCAAGAAATTGATAGCTATACTAGACGAGTGAGAATGCCTTCGCCTCCCTTTCTATTTGTCAGTCGTGTAACTCAATTAGAAGGGAAATTAGGAGATTATAAATCAGGATTTATTGAAACTGAATATGATATTCCCGAAGATGCTTGGTATGCGATTGATGGCCAGCTAACTGTTGGTATTTGTAAAGAAGCTGGTCATGGATTGTTAATGTTATTAAGTTATTTGGGAACGGATTTTGAAAATCAAGGAAAACGTTCTTTTCGCTTATTAGACTTATCAGCAACCTTTCTTTTTGAACAGCCAGAAGCGATAAAAACCTTGAAGTGTCGAGTCAAGATTACCTCTTCTGTTAAAACAGAAAAGAGTTTACTAGTCTTTTTCCAAGGAGAAGCTTTAATCGGCGATCAAGTGTGGATGAAACTCCATGATGGCTGTGCTGGACTCTTTTCTGATGAAGAATTAGAACAAGGACAAGGAATTGTTATTTCTGAAAGTGAAGAAAAACAACGCCAGCAAATTCAAAAGCAACAGTTTACACCTCTGCTCACTTGTTCTAAATCAAGTTTTACAGTTGACGATATTCTGCCTTTAACTGTCGGTAATTTGGGCAAATGTTTTGGGGAAAAATATCATCAAAATTCCTTAAATCCATCCTTAAGATTGCCACCAGAAAAATTATTGATGTTAGATAATGTGATCATGGTCAATCCCCAGGGTGGTTTAGCTGGACTGGGATTAGCCATTGGTTCAAAAGAAGTCACCCCTGAAGATTGGTATTTCTTCTGTCATTTCCGGAATGATCCCACCATGCCGGGGAATTTAATGATTGAAGGAAGTATCCAACTTGTGCAATTTTATTGTTTATTTTTAGGGTTACAAACTCGCACCAAAGATGCTCGTTTTCAAATAATTCCCGGCAAAACTCAAGCAGCACGTTTTCGAGGACAAGTTACCCCCCAAACAGGCACATTAATGTATCAAATGGAGGTATTAGAACTTGGATTGTCTCCTCAACCATATGCTGTGGCTAATGTGGATGTTATTTTTGGCGGAAGAACCATTGCTACTATTAAAAACATTGGTGTTCAACTTGTTGAAAAGCCACTTGCCATTTTTGGGCATGGGCAATGGGGCATGGGGCATGGGGAGGAAATCACCAATGCCCCATGCCCTATGCCCAAAGCGACGGGGCGGTTGTCCCTCTCTACCCACAAGGGGATGGAGTTTCCCGTCGCTTTCAATGAAGAACAACTAAAACAATTTGCCAGAGGCTCTGTTTCCGCTTGTCTTGGTTCCGAATTTGATATTTATGAAAATCGTCAATCTGTGCGCCTACCTAATGGAGATTTTCAGTTAGTAAGTCGGGTTTTAGAAATAGAAGGAAAACGCCATGAATTACCAAAACCTTCGCAAATAATCACAGAATATGATGTAAAACCTAATGCTTGGTTTTATGAACATAATGCTTATCCGACTTTGCCCTATTGCACCTATATTGAAATTGCCGGACAGCCTTGTATCTTCTTAGGGGTTTATATGGGGGCAACCTTATTATCTCCCGATGAAGATTTACATTTTCGTAATTTAGATGGGCAAGGAACAATTCTTAAAGAAATTGACCTCAGAAATAAAACGATTACTGATAAAGTCCGTCTCCTATCTACAACTGCTATTAAAGGGGCAATAATTCAAAAATTTGAGTTTGAATTATCCTGTGAAGGAGAGCCATTTTATCGTGGTAATATGGTCTTTGGTGACTTTAGCACCGCCGTCTTAGCAAATCAAGTGGGATTAGATGGCGGGAAACGTCTCAAACCTTGGTATCAAGAACAGAAAATTGCTGCCTTGAATTTGACGACAATTTCTTTAAAAGACCCCAATTGGCGGCAGAAATTATATCAAATTAATCCAAGTCGGCCTCATTATCGCCTCTCAGAAAAATATTTAGATTTTCTCGATGAACTGGTAATTGTTGAAGGAGGCGGAAACTATCAAAAAGGGTATCTCTATGCGCAAAAAGTAATTACCCCTGAAGATTGGTATTTTCCCTGCCATTTTTATCAAGATCCGGTGATGCCTGGAGCCTTGGGAGTTGAGTCAATTATCCAAGCTATGCAAGCCTATGCTTTGCAATTAGATTTAGGTAAATCATTGAAAAACCCTCGATTTGGCCAAGCGATTAATCATCAAATTACCTGGAAATATCGGGGACAAATTACCCCAGAAAATCGCTTGATGTCCTTAGAAGTGCATATTTCTGAAATTAAATATGAACCTGAACGCATCACGATTATTGGTGATGCAAGTCTTTGGAAAGAAGACTTAAGAATTTATGAAATTAAAGATATTGCTCTGTGCCTATCAGAAGCTTAATAAGCTGTTCTGCATTTAAGTTGCACATATGAATCGTGTTGGCTGTTGACACTTCGACAAGCTCAGTGCGGCGCGGTTGACAGTGAACGGTTAACAGTCAACAAGCGAGAGCGAGTAGTTATGCAATTTAAACGCGCATTAGCTTACTTATTCAATCATTACTTGAGGTTGCAAAAAAATGCTCACTAAAGTTAAATCAGATTCTATTGCTTTCGATTATGAAGGCATTCAAAAAAAATTATTGAATTTACATCAACCTTGTTATGTATTCCTGAAAAATAATCAAATAGGAGTATCTCATCAACCTCTTGAAGGTGTACCAGCGCAAATGATGGTGAATGCTCTCTTACCGCAACAATTAGGCGATCGCAATTTTCGTGACTTCCATGGTGTAAACTATGCCTATGCTGCTGGGGCGATGGCGGGGGGTATTGCCTCGGAAACCCTAGTCATTGCCTTGGGAAAAGCCGGATTTTTAGCCAGTTTTGGTTCAGCCGGATTAGTACCGCAACGGGTAGAACAAGCGATTTTGCAAATTCAACAAGCCCTACCCACAGGCCCCTATGCCTTCAATTTGATTCACAGCCCCTCAGAAGAAGCCCTAGAACAAGGGGCGGTTGAACTTTACCTCAAACATGGGGTGAAAACGGTAGAAGCTTCCGCCTACATGGATTTAACCCCTCATATTGTCCGCTATCGTGCAGCAGGGCTACACCTAAATTCTCAAGGGGAAATCCAAACCCACAATCAAGTCATTGCCAAAATTTCCCGCCCGGAAGTAGCTCAAAAATTTTTGCAACCAGCGCCGATAAAATTCCTCAAATCCCTAGTAGAACAGGGACATATTACTCCGTTACAAGCGGCTTTAGCCGAAAAAGTTCCCTTGGCAGATGATATTACCGTGGAAGCTGACTCAGGGGGTCACACTGATAATCGTTCCTTGGTATGTCTGCTACCCAGCATTATCAGCTTACGGGATGATATGCAACAGCAATACCATTATGACCATCCTGTGAGAGTAGGGGCGGCTGGGGGAATTGGCACACCCGAAGCTGCTTTAGCTGCCTTGATGATGGGGGCTAGTTACATTGTCACAGGCTCCATCAACCATAGTTGCATAGAAGCAGGAACCTCTCAGCATACGAAACAATTATTAGCCCAAGCGGGCATGGCTGACATGGTAATGGCACCCTGCGCTGATATGTTTGAAATGGGGGTTAAGGTACAACTACTTAAACGGGGTAGTTTGTTTCCCATGCGGGCACAAAAATTGTACGACCTTTATAAAACTTATGAAGGAATTGCAGAGATTCCCCCAGAAATCCGTCAAACTTTAGAAACGCAAATTTTCCGGAAAAATTTAGATACAGTTTGGGATGAAACCGTTGCTTATTTTTCCCAACGAGATCCAGAACAAATTAAACGAGCTAATAACAACCCTAAACGCAAAATGGCTCTGATTTTTCGCTGGTATTTAGGGTTATCTTCTCGTTGGTCAACTAGTGGAGATGAGCAACGAAAAATGGATTATCAAATCTGGTGTGGCCCTGCCATGGGTTCCTTTAATGAATGGGTAAGAGGTTCTTATCTAGAACTTCCTGAAAATCGCACAGTTGTTGATGTCGCCACACATATCATGGGAGGCGCTGCCTATTTATATCGGTTACAAAATTTGAAATTACAAGGTCTGATTCTGCCATCTCAATATTGTTATTACCGCCCAGAAAATATTTAAACCTTTGCTCAATCATATACCGCTACTAAGAATGGATTATGACTACTAAAACAGCCGATTCTGCTTTTGCTATTGGATTGCCAGCCCTTTATATTACGGAATTTTTATCAGGAATTTCTTTAGGGTTATTTAATCCATTTATTTCTACCCTAATGAAACAAAATAACATTAATGATATTGTCATTGGTGCTAACTCTACCCTTTACTTTTTTATCATTGCTATTGGCTCCCCCTTAGTCGCCAAAATTCTCCGGAGAATAGGGTTGCGTAAAACCATGATGTTAGGGTTTTTGATTATGGGAATAATTGCACCTGTATTTCCCTTGACAAATAACTTATTTGCTTGGTTTGTGATACGTGCAGTCATGGGTTTAGCTTGTTGCTTATATCTGATTTCTGGACAAACTGCCGTCAACTATTTCTGTAATGATAAAAATCGTGGCATTGTTAATGGATTACATGCTTTAGCCTTTAGCTTAGGATTTGGCATCGGGCCAGTCATGGGAGCAGCTTTTTACAATGCTTCTCCGCAAACGACATTTCTCTTAGGTAGTGGCTTAATTTTGAGTGGCATTATTGTTGTATATTGGGGCTTACCAGAAAAAAAAATTAAGTTTCAAACCCCGCGTTTTCAGATTATTAAAAAGCTCAAGCTTCCCTTACAAGGTTCCTTCGCTTATGGGTTTAGTGTCGCCACATTAGTATCTCTTTATCCTCTCTATTTGCTAGAACAAAATTATGGCATTGAAAGGATTGGTCATATTTTTGGTTTGTTTATTTTAGGGGGGTTAGTATCAACGGTTCCGGTAACTCATTTAGCCGATCGCATGGGTTCAATCAAAGTATTAACTGGTAGTGTTATTGTAGTGATTATCTCAGTAATTGCTCTATCTTTTGTAGATAATCCTAATATCACTCCCTTCTTAGCTTTTGTGTCTGGTGTAGGCATGAGTCCCGTTTTCCCCCTATCCTTGGCTTTAATTGGGTCTCGATTAGCAGTTGATGAATTATCCTCTGGCAGTGCTGTATTTACCTCGATTTATAGTGCGGGATGTACGGCTGGCCCGATTTTATCGGCGATAGTCATGACATTGATCGGAACACGATATATTTTTACGCTAATGCTGGTAATTTTCGCTTTATTTTTCCTGAGTTTAAGCAAACATAATAAACTCCGTGCTGAATATGGCTATTCTTCTCCAAGATGATTTTGAGGGAGCATCCCAATTTTGACGCAATACCCTAGAAGGGTATTGCTATACCAACAAAGCCTGCCTTGGCAGGCTTCGTATTTCTAGCCCCACCCTTATAGGGTGAGGGCGTTTTTGCACATTTGGGATGCTCCCGATTTTGATGCTCTAGCTGGCTTATCCCTGGGAGATTTATAACAAGGATAAAAGCCGCCATTATTTTTATCTTGAAATTACAGATTTAATTGAACTTCCAACTTTCTAGATACACCGCATTTACTCTAGTAAACGCGGTTTGTTCTTTTCTGGTATTAGTTAAAGGAACTCCAAAAATAACAGGACTTACGCGCATTGTCACATATCTCTCCCAATACTGCTCGGTTAAGCTCAAAAACCTTAACCCGCGTAGGTTGGGGAGCCACTGCGTTGTCCGGGTTTCCCGGCTTGTAGCAAGTGGCGTTTGAGGAACGTAGACGCGGAGCGGCTTCCCGCAGGGTAACCCAACATTTGGGTAGCTCTGTTGGGTTTCGCAGAGCCTCAACCCAACCTACAATTTTCCTTAACCGAGCAGTATTGATATCTCTCCTTAAGGCTGTCAATAGTCTATAGTCCAAAAAAGCCTACTTTTTCACCATTGACCATTGGGGACTTACAAAAAATAAATTACCCATATTCCGTAGTGCGAGCATCTTGCTCGCTAATGTTAAAAAGCGAGCAAGATGCTCGCACTACAAATTTATTGGGTATTTAAAAAATTGGATGTCCCTTGGCATATAAATTGTTGCAAAGCGTGGGAAAACCCCACCCCAACAAAGCGACGCTTTGTTTCCCCTCCCCGTAAACGGGGAGGGGAATAAGGGGTGGGGTTCAGTGAATATGGCAGTCATAACTAATTACCCGAACATGATATAATTTATTTTTTGTAAGTCCCTTTTATCCTTTAAATGCGGAATTCCCCACCCGTCTTTATACGAGTGGGGAGGATGATGCAATGAGTGCCTTAGTCCTGATCTAAAGTTGCCTATTTTGGCATTAATCCTATCTGCGGAATAGAGACAGGATTCAAGAGATCTTCAAGAAGTAGTAAATATTGTTTTCCTAGGGATTGAATTGTTGTAGACAGATGAAAATTCCGAGAATATTCAATTGTGATCTCTAAACGACCATCAACTACCAAAAAGAAAAATTCAATGAGTGTGGTGCGTTTTTGATCGGGGGGTGACAAACGACAGTCACGGGCACCATACACAAATTCAAAGAGGTTAGATGGAGCAACAGAACGATTACCTAAATAATTAGCCCGGATTGGGGTTAAATTACAGTCAGGGTAGAGGTATTCAGGTAAGCGATCGCCAATCCAATCATAGGTTATACCATTCATCGGTACACTTTGAAAGCGATCGCTAATCTCTTGAATGATTTCTGGCCAAATAGCAGATGAGTCTAAAGTCATACCCACAGGGAAATTCACTGCGTAATTCCCCATACTTTCCATAAAAGTACTTCCTTGTCCTAAATCCCTACCATGGCTCCGATGACTAATTACCACCCCTGGACGATGACTCCAATTAGCCATTAAACGATATAAAGGCGCGAGTAGAATCGGGTAAACATTAGCACCATAATAAGATTTTCCTTTGGTCAATAAAAGTTCTGTCTGTTGTTGACTTAGACTAAAACATTCATTCTCAGTCGAGACTTCTATATTGGCTCCTTTGACATGATCAACGGGAACCTCAAATCGGCTTGTAGCATCAGGAAATTGCGATTGCCAATATTCAAGATGACCATCAAAGGTTCCTTTCTTCTCCTCATTCACTAATATTTGCATGAAATCTTCATAGGATTCCGCTTGAGGCTGAGGAAATGTGGGAGAAACGCCTAATAAAAGTTGATGATAAGCACTCCAAAGTTCTTTAAATAAAATCGTCGCGCTTAACATATCAGCAATCATATGGTGAGCAATCATCGTAATATCGTAACAAGCAGGACTCACCTTGACGATGATTGTCGCCGTTATCGGCCAACGGTCAATCTGAATTTGTTTGGCTGTGGCTTCCATTTGTTGCTCAATTTTCCGATTCCGTTCTTCTTGGCTTAACTGGCTACCATCCCAATATTCAGCGACAATAGATTGGGGTTGATTGAGAATATGTTGTTGCCATTGTCCTTGATTTTGAACAAAAACCGTCCGAAAAGCGGGATGACGATGAACAAGGAGATTAAGCGCTTGATTGAAGATATCTAAATTGAGTGATTGATGATAGAGAAAACGGGTATAACCCAACCACTGATAAGGAGGCTCAAAATATTTGACTAACCAACGTTGTGCTGGCCCTAGAGGTAATAGAGGTAGCTGGGAAGCAGAGGAATCAGAGGTTAATTGAGCCACTAATGCATTGCGATCTAATTTCCCATTATGATTTTTGGGTAAACTATCCAACCATAGAAACCGTTGGGGAATCATGTAATGGGGAAGTTTCTCTTCTAGATATTCCTTGATGAAACGATTTTTGATTTTATTTCCAGATATGCAAGCAACTAATCGCTTTTGTCCTTCCCCATAATCAATCGCAATAGCTGCGGCTTCCCGGACATTGGGATGAGTGGTTAATACACTTTCAATTTCTCCCAATTCGATGCGGAAACCACGAATTTTAACTTGATGATCTATTCGTCCATGATACTCAATGGTTCCGTCTGGTAGTTCTTTGACCAAATCTCCTGTGCGATAGATATATTCGCCAGGAATTTCACTAAAGGGGTTAGGACAAAAAGCTTTAGCAGTTTTTTGGGGATCTTTGAGGTAGCCTAATGCTAACTGGACTCCACCAAGCCAGAGTTCTCCCATGTCTCCTGGTTTGACAGGCTGCATCCCTTCGTCAAGAACTTTGAGATAAACATTATCAATAGCTTTACCGATGGGAATTTGAGTAGTTAGTCGTTCATCAGGGCGTTCATTAATTAAGTGACAAGTAACGTCAATGGAAGCTTCTGTAGGGCCATAAAGATTGGCTAGTCCGGTTTTCAGTCCATGGCGATCAATCCACCTTTGGATAAAGGACATGGGTAGCGCTTCCCCACTAAAAATTAACCAACGTAATTGGGGAAAAGTCCAAGATTCATTTTCTAAAGCACTAATAAACTCCCCAAACAGGGAAGGAACAAAGTGCATGACATTAATTTGAGTTTGTTGAATCCATTGTGCGAATTCCCAAGGATTGAGAACTACTTCCCGTTGCACAGGACAAATAGTCGCCCCTGTCATCAATGTCCAGAAAATTTCCCACACTGAGATATCAAAGCAAAAAGAGGTTCTTTGGGCGACGCGATCGCCTGGTTGTAATGAAAAAGTATTCTGCATCCATGTCAGGCGATTCATGTAACCTCGATGATTCAGCATCACCCCTTTGGGACGACCAGTTGAACCAGAGGTGTAGAGAATCACCATTAAATCATCAGGACTGTTACAAAGTTCTACAGCATCATCACTAAAACTTTGCCAGGTTTCAGAGGTGATTTGGGTTAAGGATTTAATTTCCCCTAACGGTTCGCCCTCATCTAAAAACATCACAGTTTGTAAAGGTAACGGTTCCTGAACACAAGCCACTACTTGTTGACTAACTTGATGTTCTGTGAGTAATGTCTCGATGGTTGCGTGTTCGAGGATATAACGCAGTCTGTCTGTGGGATAAGCCGGATCGAGGGGGATATAACTACCGCCAGCTTTAAGAATGCCCAAAATGCCAATAATCATTCTAGCTCCCCGTTCGGTCATAATCCCGACTCTGGTATTGGGACTGACTCCTTGGGTGCGTAAATAAGCAGCTACTTGATTTGAGAGACGATCTAACTGTTGATAAGTGAGGGGATTAGCTCGATCAAAAACTGCGATCGCATCGGGGGTTAATTGCGCTTGCTGAATAATTTGATAATAGGGAATTTCTGGAGTAAAATTCATATTTTAAAGATATCCTTTTGATAGAAAACAACTAGATTGAAGAAGGCAGTGTTTCGACTTCGCTCAACAACCGGGTAGGAGGCAGAAGGAAGAAATAGAATTTTGCCCTCTGCTTTCTGGTTCCTAAACACCGATGGCTAGGGGTTCAGCACTCAACACAATCACCATCTCCTCTAAGGTGCGACAATTAAGCAGCGCTTGACGGTAATTTTTGCCATAAACTCCTTCTAAGCGCGTCACCAAACGAATTCGCTCTAAAGAATCGAGTCCTAAATCCGCTTCTAAATCATCACTCATTTCTGATTCTGCAATTGCCCAATGGCAGATTTCAGAAGTAATTTGGCGTAAACTTGCGGAAATTTGGGGATTTATCACCGGAGTTGTGGTTGGTGCTAAAATAACCGCCATTTCCTCTAAGCTGCGGCAATTCAGCAGGGCTTGACGATAATTTTTACCATACAATCCTTCTAAGCGCGTCACTAAACGAATCCGCTCTAAGGAATCGAGTCCTAAATCTGCTTCTAAATCATCACTCATTTCTGATTCTGCAATTGCCCAATGGCAGATTTCGGAAGTAATTTGTCGTAAGTTCGCCCCAATATCTTGATTGATTGCAATGGGCGATGCCAACGTAGAAGCAACTTGTTCTTCAGTTGGCAAAGTAGCTAATTCTTCAATTTGTTCTAGATAGGATGACATCAAACTTTCAATTACAGACGCATCAAAAGTGTTGCCATCGTAGCTAGCAAACAAGTGAAGCCGACGATCAAAAATTTCTTGCAAAATATCAATCGTTCCCGAAGCATTCATCCCACCTGCTTGATACTCAGTCACAGATAAAGACCCATACTGAGGATGAATGTGGGTTTGACCTGTATAAGGAAGATACAAATTAGATTTTAAAGCGCCTTGGATTAAAGCAAGGCTGTGCGCTGGAATCCGTCCATTTTCCAACACAAAACTATCCCGAAAAATTCTTCCCATTTGCCGAGTTTGCGCCCGGTCTAAACCACTACCAATGTGTTGTTGCACCGTTTGCTGAATTGCGTCCAGAAATGACTGCCAATCTTGTTGTGGTTGGGGTGGGGCAAAACTTAGGGCTAAATTTTGCGCAAAACTACTAATCACTCCTGATACATCTACTACCGGATATACCCGTCCACTGGTAGGAATTTGAATACCTATTTTCTCTGAGGTAGTATCCAATTTTGCGATGGTTTTAATAAACGCTCCTAAAAGGAGAGTATTCATCGGCACTCGCCATTCACGGGTTTTTTCGATTAGCTGGGAAGTAGTTTCCGCAGACAGGATATATTTTTGATTGTCAAATTTGGGAGTTTGCTGGCGAGTTTGCCTCTGTTGGGGATTCCACAGGTAAGCAGTGTGACGTTGAACGTTATTATATTCTGCTAAAGCGCGATCTTCGTCAACATCTTGCCAAACATTCATTGCTTTAACCTGCGCTTGATATTCAGCGACGGATAACGCCGGGGGAAGATTCGGGGTATCTTGATCAATACGAGCGCGATAGATTTCTAGAAATTCGCGAATAATCACATGATTACTCAAACCATCAGCAATCAGATGTTCATTCCCCAAGAACAGTTGATAAATTGAATCAGATAGCTGTAATACCGAAAACCCATGTAATGGCCATTGAGTTAATAACCAGTGATAATTTAACCAATAGTGTACTTCTTGGGCGATCGCTTGTTGTTGTTCCTCAGCAGTCAGATGTCTGATATCCTTGAGGGGAATAGCCGGAGGGATGGGATTTTTCAACACTTGCAATTGATAGTCCGCAAAGCTAGTTGCGCCTTGGGGAATGTGAAAACGCGCCCTTAACATGGGATGTCTGTCTATCAATTCTTGCCAACTTTGTTGAGCAATCTCTAGATTAAAGTCTCCTTGAATTTGTACCTTGGTAAATAAACTATTGGAATTGAGACTCCAGTAACTTACTAATAAAGGCAATTGGCTATGGAGAATTTCTACAACGTCACTTGCTTGATCGATTTCAGGATTATCAACAGCTACCACATTAACTGCTGTTGTTTCTTGTAAATCAACAGTTTGCCATGGTTCCAGAACCTTTAACAGTTCCCTTAGATTTGATATTTGCATTAAATCCCGCAGAGAAAAGACCTGATTGAAGCTTTCTCGTTGTGCTTGGGGAATGAATTTGATAATCCCATTCATGAATTGGGTCATCATAATCGAGTCTAAGCCTAAACCCCCTTCTAAGGTGGCATCAAGGCTGAGTTGTTGACGATCAATGCCAGTAATATTAGCGACTAAGGAAAGAATTTGGCTTTCTAATGTTTCCGTTGCTGCAACAATTGTTGGTGTTTCTGGGGAAATAGCAGCAACAGGTACAACTTCTGGTTGAATCGTTTCTGCTTCGGCTAACCAATACCGTTGTCTTTGGAAAGGATAAGTAGGTACAATCAAACGACGACGGACATAATCTTGCTCAAACCCAGACCAGTCAATTCCTACCCCATGAACTGCTAAGGTAGCGACACTTTGCAATAAAGATTGCCAATTGTCTTGTTCTCGATGTAGAGATGGTAGCCAGAGGATTTCCGGATTGGCTAGAGTTTGTTTTCCGAGTCTGGTTAAAACAGGGTGGGGGCCAATTTCAATCAACAGATCGTAACCTTGTTTGGCTAATGTTGCGATCGCGGGTGCAAACTGCACACAATCACGTATTTGCTGACACCAGTATTCTCCATCAATGGCTTGGGTAATCTCTTCTGCGGTGACGCTAGAAATCCAATCAATGCGAGGAGCTTGGTAATTAATCTTGGCTGCTACTTGTTTAAATTCCCCTAACATGGGTTCCATCATCGGGGAATGGAAGGCATGGGATACTTGCAGTGGACGCACATCAATTCCCTGAGCGCAAAGATCGGCTTGTACCAGAGCTATTGCTGCTTTATCTCCCGAAATTACCACATTTTCTGGGCTATTAATGGTAGCAATAGTAACTTTGTCAGCGTCAGGTGCGATCGCTCTAGCCACGGTTTCCACAGAGGCAAACACAGCCGCCATAGTCCCTGTTTGGGGTAAAGCTTGCATCAGTTGTCCCCGTTGGGCAATTAATTCTATACCTTCTGAAAGACTATATACTCCAGCGATACAAGCCGCTACATATTCGCCGACACTATGACCGAGGACTCCCTGAGGTTCAATGCCCCAAGACTGCCATAATTTACACAAAGCATACTCAATCGCAAATAAGGCGGTTTGAGTATAAGCAGTTTGGTTTAATACGGAGTTGGCTGTTGGGGTTTGGGGGTATAAAACAGTTAATAAGGATTCTTTTAAGTAAGGTTGCAATAAGCGATCGCATTCTTCTAAAGCTTGGCGAAATGTAGGTTGGGTTTCATAAAGTTGTCGCCCCATACCCACATATTGAGATCCTTGTCCGGTAAATAAAAAGGCAATTTTGGGTTGTCTGCCCTTTTCTACTTCTTGACTGAAGACATTCAAGGATGGTTGTTTGTGATTAAAAGCTGCTAAATTTTGTCTTGCTTGGGTGGTTGATTGGGCGATAATCGCCAAGCGATGATTAAAGCTTCCCCGTCCCGTGTTGGCACTAAATGCCAGATCGGCAAAATTAATCTCTGGATTGTTGCCTAAAAGATTTTCCCAATCAGCAGCTAATGTGTGTAAAGCGGCTTCACTTTTTGCCGATAACATTAAGACATGCAGAGGACGATCGACTTCATTCGGCGTAACCGTTAACTGGGGTGGTTCTTCAATAATGATATGAGCATTAGTTCCACTTAACCCAAATGAACTAATACCCGCCATTCTCGGTTGTGCTGTAGGTTGCCAAGGGATAACGCTGGTGGGAATCTTTAAAGACTTGGCCCAAGCAGCTAGATCGGGGTTGAGTTCTTGAAAATGAAGGTGGGGGGGAATTTCTTGATGTTGCAAGGATAAAATTACCTTGAGCAAACTTGCCATCCCAGCAGCAATTTCTAAGTGACCAATATTGGTTTTGACTGAACCCAGAATCAAGGGGTGATTTGAGGAACGTTCTTTACCAAAAACACTATCAATAGCCCGGACTTCAATCGGATCACCCAAAGCAGTGCCGGTTCCATGGGCTTCAAGATAGCTAATTTGTTCTGGTGTTACTTTTGCATTGGCTAAGGCTTGACGAATAACTGCTTGTTGTGCATTGCCATTGGGAACTGTTAGCCCACTACTAGCACCATCTTGATTGACCGCCGAGCCACGAATAACAGCTAAAATATTATCGCCGTCAGCGATCGCACTACTGAGACGTTTAAGAACCACCATCCCACAACCTTCTCCCCGGACATAGCCATTGGCATCTCGATCAAAGGTTTTACAACGACCATCAGGGGAAAGGGCGCGGGTTTTAGATAGGTAGAGGCTGACTTCAGGGGAAAGCATTAAACTCACGCCCCCGGCTAAAGCCAAATTACACTCACCATGACGTAGACTTTGACAAGCCAAATGAATGGTGACTAAAGAGGTAGAACAAGCGGTATCAATGGCTAAACTTGGCCCTTGCAGTCCCAAGATATAGGATAAACGTCCCGCCGCAAAACAAAAAGCATTGCCAGATCCCGTATATGCATCAATGGGAATCTGATGTTTAATTTGTCGTTTGGCATAGTCATCTATACCAATACCAACAAACACCCCTGTTTGAGTTCCTGTAAGCTTTTGTGGGGCAATTCCCGCATTTTCTAAAGCTTCCCAACTTACTTCTAACAATAGCCGTTGTTGGGGGTCAAGGGCGATCGCTTCTCTGGGGGTAATGCCAAAAAACTGCGGATCAAACCGATCGACATTGTCAATAAAGCCCCCATAACGGGCATACATTTTATTGGGGACATCAGGATCTTCATCGTAATAGCCATCAACATCCCATCGTTGGGGTGGTACAGTGGTAATACCATCTTGTCCCTGACGTAATAATTCCCAGAATTTTTCTGGGTTGTTTGCCCCCCCAGGAAAACGGCAACCCATACCGACAATGGCAATCGGTTCGTTTTTTGTTCGCTCTAAAGTTTCAATTTTAGTACGGGCTTCTTTGAGAGCAATAATAGCTTTTTGTAAAGGCGTTAACTCTTCAGCTGGCATATAAAACTTCTCCTTTAAGACAGCAATGCTTGTAGTTCCGCAAGTTCTTGTTCCATGAGGGCTTCTGTTTCGGCTGCCGATAATCCCTCTAGCTGTGCGATCGTATTTTCTACAACTACACTGGCTTTTGTTTCCATTACGGGGGAATCACTAGTATCAAGTTTCCCAGCAAACACTTCCTGGATTAAATAAGTGACCACATCACCAATGGTGGGACATTCAAATAGCAAGGTTGAGGGGAGAGAGACAGCGAGTAAGGCTTCGAGACGACGCTTTAATTCCACAGACATGAGAGAGTCCATTCCCATATCAAAAAAGCCACGTTCAATCTCCGGTAAATAAGGGCCGTTGTGACCTAATACTTGGGCAACTTCTTGTTGTAGTTGGGTGGTGAGTAAAGCTTGTCGGCGATGAACGGGGGCTGCTGCTAATTTTTGGCGGAAATTCTCCTCATTGCTGGCATTTTGAGGTTCTTGGGTCAATAATGCTGCTAAAAAAGCTACTCTTCCTTTAGCAGCAGCAATCTTCCCAAAAGCAGACCAATCAATCGCTGCTACCATTGTTTGCTGAGATGCACTCGTCAGTAAACCGCCGAGAACTTGCAGCGCAGCTGTTGGTTCTAAGGGTTCAATACCCATTCGTTTTAAGCCCACCTCATAACCTTGGGTAGCCATACCCGCCTCTGCCCAAGGCCCCCAATTAATGCTTAAACCTGGTAATCCTAAGGTTTGGCGGTGGTAAACTAGTCCATCTAAGAAAGAGTTAGCACCAGCATAATGAACTTGACCCCGTGAACCGAGTAATGCAGACATGGAAGAAAAACAAACAAAGAAGTCTAAGGATAAGTCTTGAGTTAGTTGGTGGAGATTCCATGTACCCGTAACTTTAGGCTGGAACACGGTTGCAAAGGTTTCCAGATCCATTTGTGAAATCAAACAATCATTTAATACCCCGGCTGCGTGAATAATACCCCGCAACTGAGGAGAATTTAGCTTGATTTGCTCAAAAACTTGGCTCATTTGCTGATAATCACTGACATCAGCCGCTAAAACTTTTACAGTTGCTCCTTGGGCTTCTAAGGCGCGGATTTTTTGTTGTTTCTCCTCAGACTGATTTAACATTCCTTGACGACTGGTTAAAATTAAATGACGCGCTCCTTGTTGCACTAACCATTCTGCTAGAGTCAGTCCTAAAGCCCCTAAACC
The DNA here is from genome assembly GCF_963889195.1 of Calothrix sp. FACHB-168. Lineage (NCBI taxonomy): Bacteria > Bacillati > Cyanobacteriota > Cyanophyceae > Nostocales > Calotrichaceae > Calothrix > Calothrix sp. FACHB-168. The sequence goes on along the minus strand of NZ_CAWPNJ010000011.1, from coordinate 38,900 downwards.
ACCGGTAATGAGATAACTGCCATCACCGATTAAGGGTTTAGCTGTGGGTAGTGGGGTGGAAATGGGCATCAAGCGGGCAATATAGCGGTTACCATCCCGAAATGCCACTCGGTCTTCTCCAGTCTTCGCAGTTATTTCGGCAATCATGCTAACTGGTGAAAAATCCTGCTTTGCGAAATCAATTAATCCTCCCCAAAGATGCGGATATTCTAGGGCTATTACCTGACCCATGCCCCATAAAGGAGTTTGGGCAACATTAATCTGATCGAGATTGGGAGTTACAGGTTGAGCTTGTTGTGTGCCAATCCACAGTTGAGGCGCAACGTTATTATTAATTTTAGCTAATGCTTGTACTAAATACAGCAAACTACTATAGGATTGAGTTTGAGAATTTTTTATATCTATGGCACTATCTAACCCCCACAGATAAACCACTTTTGTTACGGGTTGAGAAATATCCTCTAATAATTGTTGAAAATCAGCAGCCTGGTGAGAATTAATTTGATAATGACCTGATGGTAATTTTTGGTAAATTTCACCCGATGAGACTAAAATGCAAGGGTCATTGACTACATCGGCTAATTCCTTTCCTCTGCCTTGATTGTCACTAAAAATTAACCAACGTTCAGCCTGAGAAGTTTTGGTTTCGGCGGTTAAAGGACTGAGTTGCCATTCAACTTGATAACGCGCATTACTTAAATCTTGAGTAATTTTCGCCGCAGATTTCCCTGCAACTAATAATTGGAGTAATTGGGGAATAAATTGTTTAGCTTCTGGGGATAACTGGTGATGGTTGCTTAATTCTTGGCTGAGTTGTTCTATCTTTCCGGCGACTAACAAATTCAGTAAAGAAGCAGCAGGTTGTGCTTCTGAAAACTGGGGTTGAGATTCGCTGACCCAATAAGACTCCCGTTGCCAAGGATAAAGGGGTAAATCTACGATTTGACAGCCATGAGGATACAAAGCCTGCCAATTTACTGAGTGGCCAAGGGTATAAAGAGTACCCAGAGATTTCAAAAGGGTTGCTCGTTCTCCATAACCCCGTTTTAAAGATGGTAATACCACCCCATCAACTTGCTGCTGTTTGCAACAGGCATTGATATATCCTGATAATACGGGATGTGGGCTGATTTCCACGAATTGGGTATAACCCGATGCAATTAAAGCTGCCAAAGCTGGTGCAAAGCGAACTGTTTGGCGGAGGTTCTGACCCCAATAATCGGCATCTAATGCCTGAGGTGCTTGTTTATCCCCGGTAACTGTGGAGAAAATTGCTAGGGTTCCGGCTTGAGGCTGGAGGTGTGATAATTCCTTAACTAAAGCCTCAGCAAAGGGAGCCATTTGTTGGCTATGAAAGGCATAATTAACGGGTAATTCCTTATAAAAAATATCGGGGTGTTGCTGTTGCAATTGGGCGGTAAATGCTGCCAATGCCTTAGACTCTCCAGAAATTACCGTTGCGCTGGGACTATTAATAGCGGCGATTTCCAGTTTACCAACCCAAGGAGCTAATAAAGGTTCCACTTCAGTAGCTGGTAATTCCACCGCCAGCATTTTTCCATTACCAGTGGCTTGCTGCATTAACCGTCCCCGATGACAAATTAAATGCACAGCATCTTCTAAACTCAAAACTCCCGCAAAATGAGCAGCCGCAACTTCTCCTAAACTATGCCCCACCACTGCTTTGGGTTCAATTCCCCAAGAACGCCACAGATGGGCTAATCCTACTTGCAATGCAAACAAGGCAGGTTGGGCAATTTCGGTTTCTTGGAAGCGAGACTGAGACTCAGGAACGGTCAACTCTGTTAATAATGACCATTGAGCATACTTTTGAATTAAAGTATCACATTCTTCAATTACTGCCCGAAAAACAGGTTCTTGCGCTAATAATTCTCGTCCCATAGCCCACCACTGCGGCCCTTGTCCAGAAAACACAAAGGCAACTTTTGGCTTGCGTTTCGACTGTTTTGTTTGAGTGGTAATATCTGCGGTTGCTAGGGCTTGTAAACAAGATGATAAATCTTCTGGAGAATTGACAACTACAGCACTACGGTAAGGGTGATGGGTGCGTCTGACACTGGCGCTATAGCAAAGATTTTGCCCAAATTCTGGCGTTAGTTGTTGACCGTTAATTAAGTCCTGATACCCTAAAGCTAGGGTTTGCACTGCTGCGGGTGTATGGGCTGATAAAGGTAATAAATGGGGAAAATTGAAGGTTTGTTGCTGGGAAGGGTTGGGTGCTGAAATCCCTTCTAAAATGACGTGGGCATTAGTTCCCGAAAATCCGAAAGAACTAACTCCTGCTTTCGCACCATATTTACTTTGTGGCCAAGGAATGAGACTAGACTGCACCCGTAAAGGTAACTGATCAAAGGGAATGTACGGATTAGGTTGATGAAAATGAAGGCTGGGAGGAATTTGTTGATATTTGAGGGCAAGAGCCATTTTAATTAAACTAGCAATCCCCGCCGCCGCTTCTAAATGTCCAATATTACTTTTCACTGCGCCGACTAAACAAGGATGATCCGCATCTCGCCCTTCCCCTAAAACTGCTCCTAAAGCCATGGCTTCAATCGGATCGCCTAAGGGTGTTCCTGTGCCATGTAGTTCTACGTAACCGATTTCCTTGGGCTGAACTTGTGCTTGCTGCAATGCTTGACGAATCAAGGCTTCTTGGGCTGGCCCATAGGGAACAGTTAGTCCTTTACTGCGTCCATCATGGTTAATTGCACTACCCCGAATCACTGCATAGATGGGGTCACGATCTGCTAATGCTTGGGCTAGGGGTTTGAGAATAATACAGCCAGCCCCTTCGCTACGAACATAACCATTGGCACTTTCATCAAAGGTTTTACAGCGGCCATCTGGGGAAAGGGCTTTGAGTTTACTTAAAGCAATATTGCCAATGGGAGACAGAATCAAATTGACCCCAGAAGCGATCGCCATGGTAGACTCTTGATTCCAGATACTTTGGCAAGCTAAATGCACAGCCACTAGAGAGGAAGAACAAGCGGTATCAACAGCTAAACTCGGCCCGCGTAAGTTAAACAGATAGGAAAGACGACCCGCAGCAATATTAATACTGTTGCCGGTGAGATCGTAACCTTGGGGATTGTGGGCATAACCACTATGGATGCGGCTATAATCATTTGTGGAAATGCCGACAAATACGCCAGTTTTTGAGCCAGCAAGTTGTTCGCGGACAATTCCGGCATCTTCTAAAGCTTCCCAAGCCACTTCTAATAACAGCCGCTGTTGGGGGTCTATTAATAGGGCTTCTCGCGGAGAAATAGCGAAAAAATGCGGATCAAAGCGATCGACTTGGGAAAGGAAACCGCCGTAACGGGCGTTCATTTTTCCTGGAGTTTCTGGATTGCGATCGTAGAATTCATCAATATTCCAACGCTCAGGTGGAATTTCTGTAATCGCATCGACTCCGTTAGACAACAATTGCCAAAATGCTTGAGGACTATCCGCCCCAGGAAAACGGCAACCAATACCAATAATTGCAATAGGTTCCATCTCAAACAACCGTGATTTTACATAATGACTGGACTGACGTACTCAGTGATTGGTAAAGACCTTGTATTTGTTTTACTGGGTAAGTCCTAAATGATTTACGGAGAGGAATAAAATCCTCTCACATCCCTGTTTTATTTAGACATTGACAGAACTTTTTTTATGGTGTTTGCCGCGTCTTCTTCTATCCAAGAATTCAGCTTTGCTTGATAACGATAGTTAGTAAATTCTTGGCGCATTTGTTCGATTTGACTGTTATCGGGAAGTCCTTTGGTCAAATATTTATACACCAATTCTGTAATCGCTGCTTGAATTGCTCCAATAATGTGTTCAAACAAATAAAAGAGATTCTTACGGTTAATAAAAGCAGAAGGGCCAAATCCTTTCCAAAGGAATTTCGCGTACCAAATTGCTGTGTAAAAGCTGGTAGCTTTGATTCCTGCAAAGACATTGCAACGTCGCGGTTCTAATTTGGTATTTTCAATGAAATCATCAAAGTGTTTCAGGGTATGATAACCCCAGATTAATTGATCTGTCCGGTGAGCATCCATAAAACCAATATTCTTTTTCTGCTCAACTAACTGATTGAACTGTTGATACAAATGGTGCCAGTAGCCTTTGAGGTTGGCTTTGACTTTTGGTACATAACGGGAAATAAATCCAGGATCTAAATGCCATTTCCCAACATAGAGGGGAATCTGAATACCAAACCACCACATATACTCGCCATAAATACGCCAACTCATAATACTGGCATTACCTAATTGCCGATCATGATGTTCAATCAAATGATTATTGAGTCTGGTATAAGTAAGGTTAAAATCATTGTAAGCCACCCGCTTTTCTTCGGCATCAGTTTCCCCTGCTAGTTTTGCCCGCACAATCTCAGTAATACTTTCAAGGGCAAAAGTAATCATGGTTGTTCCTAAAGAATAAAAGGGATCGAAAATACAAGCTGAATCCCCAACCACATACCAGTTGTCTTTAGAAAACATGGTTTTACTAGTATGAGAAACCCTGGGAAGATAATGAAAATCTACATTTTCCCCAGAAGTCACTAACCGATAAAGAATATTATGATTCGCCTTGAGAAAAGCATAAAACTTTTCTTGGGTATTAATATGATTATCAGGAATCACACTACGATGTTGAGCAATGCCAATAGAAATTTCTTGAGAGTCTTTTTCTGTGGGTATCATCCATAACCAATGTCCATGACCAAACCAATGGTTAGTAGCATAGTAATGACTACAAGTTGCACCATAGGGATCATAACCATTATGGAAGATAGTCCGGTCTACATTTTTAACTCGTACCCAAGCCGATCCTGTATCAACTCCAAACAAATTTTCTGGACCAAAGAGAAGATTATCCGTTTTGCGTCCTATGATAAATTTCCGACCGGCTGCATCAACCACGTGCTTCGCCTTTAATTGATGATATTCTCCCCCCACCATTTTTACTTGAACGGTGTTGAGATCGTCTTCTGGGGTAATATCTATATCAATGACACGACCTTGATAAAAAATAACTCCCATCTCTTTATTCATTTTGAGCAAATCTCGTTCAAATTTTGCTCGATTCATTTGAAATGTTCCTATTGGAAACTGTCGATTTGCCCAGACATGATAATAATCATTGATAGTTTCAGTTTTATTCGGATCTTTAGCCCAGTGAAAATTAAGGGCATATTTAGGGGGATGATTTTCAATCATATATTCATATAGCCCCAATTCTTTGCACACAAATAATGCGGCAATTTCTACCATAGATTCCCCAATTTTCAGATCTTTATTAGTTCTTTCTTCAGGGCGGGGATCGATGAGAGCAATTTTAATATTGGGAACATTTAATAGTAAATGTCGGGCTTGACAAACCCCTGCAAAACCAGCCCCCATAATCACAACATCGTACTCGTGAGTACCATTAATAACCATCAGCCTAATTTCTCCTAAATCAATTGAATGAATAAGTCGAGATATATGAAAAGTTAAAGATATAATTCTCCTAACCTGTGAGCTAATGCAGTAATAGTTGGATAGTTAAAAATTAAAACAGGATTTAATTCTTTACCTAACCATTTTTCTAATCTACCTAGTAAAATTAAGGCTTTACTAGAATCAAGGTCATAATTATCAAAAGACTCATCAACATCAATATCATCTGTCTCAACATCGAGTTGTTGGGCAAACTGATCAATTAGCCAGGTTTGAATATCTTCTACAGAGTATGGTTGAATAATTTTCATGATTTTTCACCAATGTCGGTTAGAACAAGAGCTAAGAATGGATTTAATCCGGAAAAATCCTATTTGAATTAATACCTAGTTTATAGATTTAATCCTCAATAAACCATAGATTTTTTTTAGAAAAATATGGATTTTTTAATTAATTTTTTGGAATATCTTCGCTCACAACGTCATGGTGCAAAACTCTTAATCCTTTGGGATGGTGCTAGTTATCATCGCTCTCAAAAAATCAAAGATTATTTAGATTCTTTGAATACGAACTTAGAAAAAGAACAATGGTTGATAACTTGTGTGCATATTTGCCCCAAATGCACCTCAACAAAACCTGCCTTCGCAGGCTATCAAACTTTTAGCCTGCGAAGGCAGGCTTCGTATTTCTAGCCCCACCCTTATAGGGTGAGGGCGTTTTTGCACATTTGGGATGCTCCCGGCAATTAGGCTGACTGAAGTTGGTATTTTTGCCTCCAACTTCTGGGTGAAATTTTATGATACTGGCTAAAACGACGAGAAAAATAATAAGCGTCTGTGAAACCAACAGCCATAGCAATTTCTGTCACAGATTTATTGCTGTTAATTAACAATGCACGAGCTTCTAGCATTTTTCTTTCGAGAATCCAATCAATAATTGTGAGTTGGGTTCGACGCTTAACTAAATTAGTTAAATATGCTGGAGAATAACCAACAGCTTGGGCAACGTCATTAAGACTAATAGGTAGATGATAGTTTTCCTCAATAAACTCAAAAATTGGTCTAAGTTGCTGACAATTAGGATAAAATTCAGAACTTGATAAAAACTTAGCAGATGGGGGAATCGGCTGATTTTTTTGTTCTAAATATAAACCTTCTTCAGCAGAAATATCCAGTATTTTTGTTGAGAAAGTACGGGCTAAAATACACCCCAAAATTTGGCTTCCATGCTCTAAAGTTTTAATGGTAACTTCTATAGATTGATATAGTTTAGAAGAACACACCTTTTTAAAAGTTAAAGAAGTTTGTTGTTGAAGTAATTTCCAGTAGTATGACCAAGTTGAGGGTAAAAAATCTATCTCCAATTCATCGATAGTCATATTTAACAATTTTTGTCTAGGATATCCTAATAAAGAGCAAGCGGCATCATTAATATAGTGAAAACGACCTTGAGAATCTAAACAAAATATTGCTTCTTTGACTTGATTTATCAAACTCTGAATCAGCGATATTGGTTCAACTAACTTGGGCTGAGAATATGAGTTAACAGAGGGAATATTTAGGCTTGACAACATAATGTTAAGTTTTCGTAATTGATAGTTTTAACTAGATTTCAGACTTTGAATACAAGCAACTTTGTCGAAATTTTAAGGGATTACATTTGTTCCTTGTATTTACTAATTAGTAGTATCCCCGGTTTTTATGCAATCTTATTACGTTACTTAACAATTGATTTTTGCGATTAAGACACCTGGAATAGTAATTATTTGTAGCAAGTAGGATTGACGCATAGATAAAAGCCTCATTCTGTGGGTGATGCTATATCTTCTTTATAGGTGCGAGTTTCACAATTTATGCACTAAAGGGGTAAAAGAGGCAAGAATGAAAGTAAATTAACTAGAGATTTTATACCTGTGCAGCGTTAACACACCACTTTATACTGATGGAGTGTGTAGTGTTTTTTCTTAATCATGAGAAATGAACAGTAAGCCTTTCTTACTCTTTGCCCTTCAAAAAGTATCAGAATGTTTACGTTATTTCTTTACATTTTTTAATAATTAATACTATTTAGTATTAAAAGTAACTTATTTATGCCATCATCGTGTTACTCTTGAATCTCAACCCTCTACTCAAGTTGTTAGCTGCGGTTAAATTTTGAAGCCAGTATCGATGTTCATTTACCCCTGTTATTACAGCAGTATCACCTTCCCCCAAAAGTCGTACCAATGCTAAATCTGCGTTATCCAACGTTCCTTTAACCCTACCTCTGCGATCGCGATCGGTATTTTCGACTAAATAGTCATTCCCCCCTTGACCGCGCAGTTGGTCATTACCTGCATCGGTTTCACTACCATTAGTGCCGAAGTCACCATAAAGATAGTCAATGGCGTTATCATCATTGCTGGCTGCTTGATTGTGACCGTATAGGTAATCGTGATTACCACCACCGAGAAGAACATCGCTACCAGCATCGCCTTCTAAGTTGTCGTCACCCAAACCACCTTCACCCTATTCTCCCGAACTCAACCCGATCTTAATGGCGGCAGATCCTCAAAAACCACTTAAAAATGAACTGTTTTCTTCTTTACAAGCTTTAAGCGATCGCATCCAGGAAATATTCAAAAAGTGCAATTATCTTAACCTGTCACGGATGGGCGCGTAGAGGCTTTGCATAGGGTGGCGACTGGTCTGTAGTTTCTAAACACTAATTTTGCTAAGTACTGATACATAAAAAATCTCCATTTTTGGCAGAAAATAATCCATGGTATGAGGATTAAAAAAAAACTAAACTCAATTTACAAATGATGAATATTTTAGAAAATATACATTCTACGTAAGTACGATACTAAATTGGGTAGCATAATCTATGAAAAAGTTAGCGATTATTGGCTCTGGTATTTCAGGTACTCCTATTGCCTATTATCTTCAAGACCAATACGACATTGAAGTATACGAAAAAAGTAGTCGTGTTGGGGGTCATGCTCATACCTTAGATTTAGATGAAGATGGTCACCGAATTTCTCTTGATACAGCTTTTGTAGTCTGTAACAAGCCTAATTATCCCAACCTCATGAAATTCTTTGCTGATTTAGGGGTAGAAACTCAAAACCATTTAGGAGGGTTTAATTTCTATAATCTAGATAGCGGGATGCAGTTTAATTCCCTAGATTTAGAACTTTCTTTAGAAGAATTTCAACGTCAGCAACCTCCAGAATTAGTTGCTTGTTATCACGAAGCTAAACGTTTCTTTTCTGAGGCTCGCTCTGATTTTTGGGAAGGAAAAACCAGAGTTTCGATGCAAGAATATTTGGATGCCAATAATTACAGTCAAGGTTTCCGAGATAACTTTGTGATGTTGATGGGTTCGGCTGTTTGGTCAATCCCAACTGATTTACTAATGGAATTTCCTGCTTCAACTTTTATCAGCTTTTTTATGACCCACGATCAAGGCGGGTTAGGAGGCAAAACTGTAGAATGGGAAACAGTAAAAGGAGGAAGTAGTCGCTACGTTGAAAAGGTTAAAGATGCCCTGAAAAAGCCAATTAAGACCCAGCAAGAAGTTATTTCCGTCAAAAAACGCTCAGATGGGAAAGTAATCGTCAAAACTAAAAACGATGAAGCAGTTTTTGATAAAGTTGTGATTGCAACTCATGCCGATCAAGCCCTGGAAATTCTTGCAGAACCGACTGAATTAGAGCAAAAAGTACTGGGCTGTTTTAAATATAATGAAACAGCTGTAACGGTTCATACAGATCCAGTTATTATGAACCCAGATCGCAGCAAATGGCAATCTTGGAATTATGGTCAAGTTGTTAAGGAAGGGCAGCTTTATACCTATGTCACTTATTATTCCAACAAGGTACATAGTTTTGAAGCCAAGAAGGATTATTTTGTTTCTTTAGACACTCCTCCTATGGCGATTGATCAAGATAAAATCATCAGGGTTATTAAGTATAGACATCCTGCTTATGATATGAATACTTTAGAAGCTCAAAAACAAATTTATCAGTTAAATGAAACCGGGCCTATTTATTTTTCCGGTACATATTTCCATATTAAAAAGCGAGGTATAGATTCCTATGGCTTTCATGAAAGTGGCATTGGTTGTGCTGTTGAATTAGTTGAGCGTCTAAAAAAAGGTCAGTTTTAATACATAACTATTAAAATCATCTAATGATTGCATCCACATCTCTACAGTCCCAAATTTTGTCATAATTAATACTCTATGATTTTGTCAGTGTTTTCTCACGTATCAAATAGGTCTACTGCATAGGAACTGAGTAATGAACAAAAATTTTTGGACGGCTGTGTTGGGATTAGCTTCTGTAATTGCTCTGAATACAGCTCTTCCTGTTCAAGCTGAACCTGTTACTTATATTGAAACGGGAGGAAAAGAAAGTCTTACCTTTGATCCTGATGGACTAGCGTTCTTAGAAAGGATTGGCTTATCTTTAAGATCCATTAAAAGCACAGATACTCCTGCACCAGGATACGATCATGCTTTTGATATTCTTCCTGGAAGTTCAAACCCTAAAATACGCGGAACTAACTGGGTCTTCAGTTACGATAGTAAAACAGGAAATTACGGAACTATTAGCGGAACCACTGAATTTACAGGGAGTATTTTCTTTAATGTGGATCAAACTAAGCTCAATCTCCCCCCTGTATTGCAGATAGGAAATTTTTCTGCTTCCTCTGAAATTAATACCGATCCGAATATTCCTCAACCGTTCTTTGTTTGGATCACAGATACAGCCAATACAGGTTTAAGAGTTTTCACAACTGTAGAACCTGAATTTCCTAACGTTGATTTAGAAAATCATACTTGGTCACTAGAACCAGTAGGAGTTGTCATCACTAAAGAGTTTAGTAATTTTCTGATAGCAGCAGGGGCGACTCAGTCAGTGGCAGGTGTACAAGTTGCTTTGGCTAGGGCAGATCGTGAATTTGTACCCGTCTCTGTCCCTGAACCTTCTGGTATTTTAGGAATTTTATTTACCGCTGGTTTAGGGTTAATTGTAAAACGCAAATATCAAGCCTAGGTAAAAACAATGATTACTGCTAATCAAAATCGAATTGTTTTTTCTCAGAATTAATCGTTGTTAAAAAATTTCCAGAAAAAAAGAAAAGGCTATAAACATGAGGTGAAAAACCCAGATTTATCATCAAGATTTCCAGGGCTAGCAAAAACACTGATACTACTTAGATTTGAGGTCAAATGCTTTGTTAACATACTGTTATAATTCGTGCAGTGTCTAAAATGCTCTAACTCTAAGCTCAATCAAGGTTTTGGTAATAGCATTCAGCAATTTGAGTATTAATTTTTCATGAAGAAAGTTGTTAAACCGTAATTTTTTCATGTATACGAATCCTACATAATTCTTCCTAGGTATACTGAGAACTAAGACCATTTGTGCGGTAAGCCCTTAACCCTTTTGGTTTTTCAAAAATCAAATACTAGTCCAATATCATTATTTGGAGTCAAATAACTAACCATGCGCACTCAGTATTTTTCTCTGTTACTTGGGATGACTGTCACCGCAACCGCAACCATGATATCCGCAGTACCAGCTCGTGCTGCAAGTCTAATTTGCGAAAGTGGCAATTTATTCAATTACGATTCAATCCAATATATCAAGACTCGACCGATTGAATCCAATAACTGTTTACGATTATTTGGCGAGCGAGTGGGTGCGACAGATCCCGATCCGCAAGGATTTGTGGCATATGGATTTGGTCACATAGAAATGAGTCTTAATTCTCCTAATAATCCTGCTCCCTATTATGCTGCGGGAATTGACTTTAGCCCGGAAAATCTGCCAGGGGCAAGACAAGCAGCTACCTTACTCAATGACATTACAGGATTTACCAAGTTTGCGTCTTTCTTAACTACGAATGACATTACCACTGATCGCATTGGGTTTAGTTTTGGTGCCAAAGATAGGGACTTTACCAAAACCTGGAATTTAGGGGAGGATATCAATGGTCAAAACTATTTTTCTTCTCCTACTTCCACATTAGAAGAACGTATCTATTCGGCTAATCCTGATGAAGTAGAAAGCTTTTTACTGCTAGATGACACCAAATTTATTACCTTTGGCTATAGCGATATTTATTCATTTTTGGAATATGGCGCAACCCGCGATCCTAATGATGATACCGAAGCCATTATTAGTAACCCCTTTAGTGCGTTTAAAGTTGGGGGACTTAGTGGATTAAGTAATGATTTAGCTGATGCGTTTTTAGCAGATGTAGGGCGTAATAAAATCCAACTGGTGAGTGAAGATGCGGGAGTTGTTCCTGATTTCGTCTCTGTCTCCGATCCTTTCGGACGTTTTGATCCCATTGTCTCGATTCGTTTTCCAGCTCAATTGAGAATTGTAGAGGTTCCTGAACCTTCTATGACAGTTGGTTCTTTGGGGCTAGGTTTACTAGTTTTTGCCTCTCGGTTCAAAAATAAAAATCGTCATCGTTGTTAAATTAATTCTGGGGCAATATTTCTTCAGTAATTAATACCTAAGGAATTCATATTAATAGTAACCATCAGATAGTGCTTTAGGAAAATAGTTAATATGCAAGATATTAATCCTGCTTCATGTCCATCACCGGAAGAAACTATAGAGATTTCTGTCTCCCCTGCTGAACAGAATAAAACTCCTAAACGCTGTTTGAGGTTTTCTTGGGGATTATGCCTGAGTAGCTTACTGCTGTTGGGAATTGGTTTTTGGCTGGGTTCAAGTCGTCAAACGGTAGAACCTATTAGTCCCGCAGTGGCAGAAAATAAAAATTTCCTGTCGGTGGAAGTGGATAATTTAGTTGCTGCCAGTTCCTATCAGCAGTCTCGTACTTATACAGGAGAAATTGTTGCCGAAAATAGCAGTAATTTAGGATTTGAACGGGCTGGTAAAGTTGTCCAACTTGCGGTGGAAGCAGGACAATGGGTGAGTGCAGGGACTCCCTTAGCCCGTTTAGATACCAGTCAGTTGACAGCACAAAAGCAAGAATTATTGGCTCAAAAGCAACAGGCACTTTCTCAATTGAGAGAGTTGCAAGCAGGACCTAGGGCAGAAACTATTGATGCAGCACGAGCTAAACTGGCTCAAGAACGGGCGCTACTCAAGGAAATGCAAGCGGGGCCTCGGATACAAACGATCGCAGCAGCGCGGGCTAATGTCAATAATTTACAGGAACAGCTAGAATTAGCACGCTCTAAAAGTCAGCGACGAGAATCCCTCTATAATCAAGGAGCGATCGCGCGCGAACAACTTGACGAAGCGATTACCGATGTTAATAGTCAACAGGCCAAGGTAAAACAAGCCCAAAGCCAACTTGATGAGTTATTAGCCGGGACTCGAAAAGAAGTGATTAGCGCTCAACAGGCCAGAGTAAAACAAGCCCAAAGTCAACTCGATGAATTATTAGCTGGGACTCGACAAGAAGTGATTGAGGCTCAACAAGCCACCCTCAAACAATTAGAAAGCCGTCTAGCGAGTTTAGATATTGATTTAGAAAAAAGTGTTCTTAAAGCTCCTTTTTCGGGTAAGATTTCTCAGCGTTATCTTGATCTAGGCACAGCCGTCTCTAGTGGACAAGCGATTGTCCGTTTGGTTCAAATAGATCAGGTGAAAGCTCATATTGGCATCCCTGCATCCCTCACTTCTCAAATAAAAATCGGGGAAGTTCAATCAATACAGGTGGGTGAAACATCCTATCGCGCAACTGTTGCTTCTTTCTTACCGGAACTGGACAAAGCTACTCGTACCATAACTGTGGTTTTAAAACTGGAGGATGCTGCCAGTAAAACTGTAACAACAGGACAAATCGTCAATTGGCCACTACAACAAAAGATACCAGCTTCCGGGTATTGGCTGCCAACAACAGCATTAGTACGTGGTATACGGGGGTTGTGGTCTGTCTATATTTTAGGTACAGTCCCCGGAGGCTTTGAAGTAGAACGTCGGGATGTGGAAATCCTTTATACTGACGGTGAACGGGTTTTGGTACGGGGAACCCTACAAGGAAATGAACAAATTATTACTAAGGGCACAAATCGCCTAGTTCCTGGACAAAAGGTGCGTCCTTCCTCATCAGCAAGTTCCAAATAATATCAAGTTGCCTCAATACTTACGATAAGAATGACGCGGGGACGCAGGGACGCTGAGACACGGGGACGCGGAAAAATGACCAATGACAAATGACAAATGACAAATGACTAATCTTTTTTATCGCAATGTCAGATTACTGATTTTAACAGTTTTAGCGATCGCTGTTTGGGGTTTATCTTCGTTTTTCAGTTTACCTCGCATCGAAGATCCAGAAATTACTCCCCGATTTGCAGTGATTACCACGAGTTTTCCGGGTGCTGCTCCAGAACGGGTCGAAACCCTGATCGCCGATAAATTAGAAAAATCTCTGTTTGAAATCGAAGAAATTAATAATATCGAATCCACCTCACGCCTGGGATTTTCTAGTATTACAGTTGAATTAGACGAAACGATTAAGGATGTCGATCCTGTGTGGTCACGGGTGCGGGCTAAAATCAATGATGCGATTCCCCAATTGCCCTCATCGGCTGCAACTCCTAAATTTGAACAGTCTCAACCTAAAGCTAATGCTTTAATTGCCGCTTTAACTTGGGACTTGGAATCAGCTCCCAACTATGCGATTTTAAGCCGTTGGGCGCAAGAATTAGACGAGCAATTACGTTTGATTGGGGGCACAGAAAAAGTAGAGCAGTTTGGCACTCCCCAAGAAGAAGTTACCATTGAGGTTAACCCAAAACAACTGACCAATTTAGGGTTAACCATACAATCCCTATCTCAACAAATTTTACAAAGTGATGCGAAAGTTGCCGCCGGGCAACTACGGAGCAGCCAAAGTAATTTATTATTAGAAATTAATGGAGAACTCGATTCACTGGATCGTCTTAATCGTTTAGCGATTCAATCGGGTAACTCTAGCAATGTAGTCCGACTAGGGGATATTGCTCAGATTAAGAAGGGAATTTTAGATCCCCCTAGAGAATTGGCTTTAGTAAATGGTCGTCGGGCGATCGCCATCTCTGCGTTTGTAGAATCACAACAGCGCCTTGATTCTTGGGCCGCGATCGCCAAGACAACCTTAAAGAAATTCCAGCAACAGCTGCCAAACGGGGTTGGTCTGCAAATACTGTTTGACCAAAGTCATTACGTAGAACAGCGGCTCAACGAGGTGTTAATAAATTTAATCACTGGGGCTGTTTTGGTAGTTGGCATTACCCTAGTCATGATGGGCTGGAAGTCTTCTTTAATTGTCGGTTCCGCTTTACCCCTATCTGTTTTCATGGTCTTTGGAAGCATGAAACTGTTAGGGGTGCCCTTACATCAAATTTCCGTAACAGGTCTGATCATCGCCTTGGGACTGTTAATTGATAATGCCATTATCGTCGTAGATGAAGTTCAAATTTATCTACGAGAAGGATTAACACCTAAAAAAGCAGTTGCTCATACTGTCCGGGAAATTTTTTCTCCCTTATTCGCATCGACATTTACCAGTGTTCTAGCTTTTGTGCCGATCGCCACTGCACCTGGGGGAACCGGAGAATTTACCGGCACCATTGGCGTAACAGTGATTTTAGCCCTAATTAGTTCTTTATTCCTAGCTCTAACGGTAATTCCCGCTTTAGCAGGACGGTTGCATTATTGGAAACCCACACCAGCATCAGGAAGTTGGTGGCAAGTGGGTTTTTCCCATGAGCACTTAGGACAATTTTACAGTTGGAGTCTAGATCGCACCTTCAGCAAGCCTTTATTAAGTATGGCTTTAATCTTGATTCTGCCGTTGTGGGGCTTTATGTCCGCAGCTAATCTAGAGCAGCAATTTTTCCCACCGACAGATCGGGGTCAATTTTATTTGAATTTTGAATTACCTATTCAAGCATCTTTGCCACAAACACAATTCCAAGTGGCCCAGGTGCGAGAATTGATGTTACGCCATCCCGAAATTGCCGATGTCCAGTGGTTTATCGGCAAAAGTGCGCCACCATTTTATTACAATGTGATTCAAAATCGGGAAAACTCTCCTAATTATGCTCAAGGTCTTGTGCAACTCAAAAAAAATGTCAAGTCTGGCCCTTTAATCCGCACCTTGCAACAAGAACTGGATCAAGCCTTTCCCGAAGCCCAGATTATTGTCCGACAATTAGAACAAGGGCCACCCTTTGAGGCACCGATTGAACTGCGAGTTTATGGATCTGATTTAGATCGACTGCGGGAGTTAGGAGATCAACTGCGAGCTGAATTAGCCAAAACACCCAATGTCATTCATACCCGCGCTAATTTAACGGAAACCTTACCAAAACTGGCATTAAATTTGGATGAAGAACAACTGCGTTTAGCCGGATTAGATAAAACTGCCGTTGCTAGACAATTAGACACCAACTTAGAGGGAATAGTCGGAGGTTCGATTTTAGAGGGGACGGAAGAATTACCAGTACGAGTGCGCACCTCAGAATCACAACGGGGAAATTTAGGAGATATTGCTTCATCAACCCTTTTATCTCCAGGAAACTCAAATCAGTCTGGTAATGGAGTTGTTCCCTTATCTGCTGTCGGTAATGTGGAAATTGTTCCAGATGTGGTGACGATTTCTCGCCGCAATGGCAAAAGAGTTAATACTGTACAGGGCTTTATTCCCGCAGGAATGCTAGCAGCTAAGGTACAGGCTGATTTTCAAGAGCGTTTAACAGCAACTAACTTTAGCCTACCCTCTGGTTATGCTTGGGATTTTGGGGGAGAACAAGGGGAACGGGGTGATGCTTTAAGTAACCTGATCTCTACTGTTGGCGTGTTAATGATTATGATGATCGCCAGTTTAGTGCTGACTTTTAGTTCTTTTCGCTTGGCAAGCATTATCCTAGTGGTTGCTATTTTAGCGATGGGTTTAGGACTGGGATCGTTAGCTGTGTTTAATTATCCTTTTGGATTTACGGCAATTTTAGGCATGATTGGTTTGATTGGCGTTGCAGTCAATGATTCAATTGTTGTTCTTAGTTCCCTTAATCATGACCCGAAAGCCCGTCAAGGCGATCGCCATGCAGCCAGAAAAGTGGTCATCCGTGCCACCCGTCATGTCATTGCTACTACTTTAACTACTATTATTGGATTTACACCTTTATTATTAGATACCAGTGGTTTTTGGCCACCGCTGGCTATTACCATTGTCGGCGGTTTAGGTGGAGCTACTTTAATTGCTTTATATTTTGTGCCTTCTGTATATTTGTTGCTGCAACGTTCATTAGCTAAGAGGGTGTTTGAAAAGTCGGTCAGGTTGTAAAAAAGCTCTCTCGGTAGAATGGCACTAAGGGACTTCCAAGAAATAAATTATTCAATCTTGTGGGGTGGGCATCTTGCCATTGGTGTCCAGTTAAGGCAGAAGTCCAAATGTCAACAGACCTGGCGGCGTTGCGTCGGTGTCGTTGGCGAACGGCTTTCACAAGACCCATAGAACGCTGATGCTCAACTAGCCAAGGAATCAGTTGTAGTTGTGAGTTGTGCGATCGCGCCCTTTGACTATGGGCGGGCGAGACGCCCACCCCACAATAAATAGTTGTATATTTTTTTATTTGGAAGTCCCTAACGAGAAGGTAAAATGGCTTTTTGCTTACTTAAAACAGAAAAACGAGTACTTGATTTCGATAAACGAGAAGGAAATTGCTATTTCTCTTTACTAAAAATTTAAAAATCAGTCCTCAATATGTGTAAATGATAAAGCTGGCGCATTTTCAGCAAAAAAAACAGATTGTAGGGGCACTGGCACTGCCATGCCCTCTAGAATATATTGTCAAGACACTTAAGCTAAAAGCTATATACTGCGCGTGTTGTACAAAAACCCTCACCCTCATCCCCTTACCCCTTCTCCCCCAGGAGAAGGGGAATTTACTCCCCTCTCCCCAGGGGAGAGGGGCTGGGGGTGAGGGCAGAACGTTGTCGCCAAGTGGGTTTCGCCTTAAGTTGACACCAATGAGCAAAACCCCGTCTCCTCACAAAAAATCTATCGATCAGCTATTCTGCTTTTAAGTTGCACAATCTATCGTGAGTTCTGTTGAATGTTGACCGTTGACTGTTGACTGTCAACAGTTAATAGCCCTGATTGGTAGTTATGCAATCTAGACGCGCATTAGCTTATTAGAGATTTCCTAAATAATTACGAATTATCTTTCCCCAATTAATGTAAACGCCGCCCAATTCACAGGGTTTGGAAACTTCTCCTTAGTCTTCAACATCGCCTGACGCAACGCCAACGCCTTATCAGGCTGAGTTTGCAAACTTTTATAAAACTCCACCATTAAATATTGTGTCGGTTCATCCGGTACTTGCCACAACGACACCAACACGCTAGGAACCCCCGCAGAAATTAACGAACGCGACAACCCAATCACCCCATCACCGGAAAGTTGTCCTTTCCCCGTTTCACAAGCACTTAAAACCACTAATTGCGCTTTTAATTTTAAATCTAAAATTTCCTCAGCCTTGAGTAAACCATCATCCTTACCCGATGGTGCAAAAGCAATCCAGCTACCCAAACCCCGGTTATCATCAGCCCAACCGTGAGTAGCAAGATGAATTACATCAACTGAAGATAAGCGTTGCAATATATTGGCTTTCGTCGCATCTTTACCCAGAATCGCCTGAGTTTTTAGCATCTTAGCAATAGTCTTTGCTTCCAGTTCCGCACCTGGTAGTGAACTTAACTGTGTTGCAGGTTTACCCGGTTCTGTAGACACTACAGGCATAGTAGGATTACCGACAATCAAGGCGTTATTATAATTAGTTTGTTTCCCTGCGCCTAATTGATGAGTAAAATCTAACACTTGAATTGCTGGGGCGGTGAGGATGGTATGTTTTTCAATTAAATACTTACCTTGTTCATCACGCAAAGCTGGGAAGGGTGCAAGAAATAAAGAACTTTGGGGAATGAAAATAACTCTATCGTTAGGATTTTTTGGTAACAGATCGGCGATATCTTTAATTAAAATATCATGCAGTTTTTGTAATGGCTTTTTAACGTTTGCAGCATCAGGATTTACTTGGGAGATAATACCACCAGCACGCCCACCTCTAACTACACCAATACCTAGACGGCTTTGATTCACTAATTTATCTAAAGTTGTATTATCTTTTTGCCACAGGGTTTTAAGGTCAACTTTGCGGAATGTGACTTCACCTGTAGGTTTGACAACCCAAATATACAGGTCTGATTCTTTAACTTGTTGTTTAGCAGCAACTTTGAATTCATCAATAATAATAGAATATTGAACGAGAGTTGCATTTTGCTGTTTAGCAATTTGTTTAATCTCAGCAATTGTCGGTGCTTGCGGTGATTTATCCGCCTGTTTATTATTAGTAGATAAACGAGATGCTAACAACTCAACAAACGCCCTAGCGCGACCACGTTCGGCAATTTCTAAAGCAGCATCAGTTTTATTTTGGGCAATGAGGACTTGTTGTAAAGTTCTGTAGGTGTTGCTTTGGATGTCAAAAAGAGAGACTTTATTAGTATCAGCTAATTTCTTATCTCGCAGAGATTCATAAACCTTAATTCCCTCATACAAAGTTTTCTCTGCTGCGGCGAGATTACCTTGTTTGTAGAAAATATATCCTAGATTGTTTAAAGACTGTCCCTCGCCTAATCTATCTTGAATTTCTTTGGCGATCGCTAAGTGCTGCTGGTGGTACTCTATCGCTTTTGGGTAGTCTCCCAAAGAATAGTAAGCACTACCGAAATTACCCAGCGCCTTTCCCTCCCCTAGTCTATCTTTAATTTCTTTGGCGATCGCTAATGTCTGTTGGTAGTACTCAATGGCTTTTGGGTAGTCTCCCAATGCATGGTAAGCAAGACCGAGACTACCCAGGGACTGCCCCTCGCCTAATCTATCTTTAATTTCAATAGCGATCGCTAAACTTTCTGAGTGGTACTCAATCGCTTTTGGGTAGTCTCTCAATGAAAAGTAAGCATTACCGAGATTACCCAGCGCCTGACTCTCTCCTAATCTATCTTTAATTTCAATAGCGATCGCTAAGTGCTGCTGTTGGTACTCAATGGCTTTTGGGTAGTCTCCCAATGCATGGTAAGCAATACCGAGATTACCTAGCGCGTTTCCCTCCCCTAATCTGTCTTTAATTTCACGGGCGATCGCTAATCTCTGCTGAATGTACTCAATGGCTTTTGGGTAGTCTCCCAATGCATGGTAAGCAACACCGAGATTACCCAGGGACTGTCCCTCGCCTAATCTATCTTTAATTTCACGGGCGATCGCTAATCTCTGCTGAAGGTACTCAATGGCTTTTGGGTAGTCTCCCAAAGAAAAGTAAGCAGTACCGAGATTACCCAGGGACTGTCCCTCGCCTAATCTATCTTTAATTTCACGATCGCTAATCTCTGCTGCTGGTACTCAATCGCTTTTGGATAGTCTCCCAAAAAATAGTAAGCAAGACCGAGATTACCCAGCGCCGCACCTTCGCCTTGACGGTCTTTGATTTCTCGATAAATAATTAGTGCTTGTTGCCACGATCGCAATGCTGCTTCAAATTGACTGGTTTGAGCCTGCTGAATACCTTGCTTTAACAGTCTATCAGCTTCGGCTTGCCTAGCTTGTGGTGTTTGCGCCAGTACTCGTAACTCTCCTGGCGTTCCACAAAGGCTGAAAGTTATCGGTGTGGAAGCTGTGGCGATAACTAGGGCGAGGAAACTTAGAGCAATTTTGTGAAAACGCATGAGGAATTATGAATTATGAATTATGAATTATGAATTATGAAGTTAAGAGTGGATGGGGATTACAGCAGTTTCGGTGATAATTGAACCACAGATCCGTTCGTAGGGGCACGGCACCGACAATTTTCTGGTAAATATAATAATCTTACTGATGCCGTGCCCCTACCGCGTGGTCTTTTTAGCTGGGTAAAAATGCTAAATATTTGATAAATTTGGCGAAGTTTTGACATAAATTAACCACAATACCCCCGTTATTTGATGGCTTAATGTTACATAGCTCCCAGCCGGGTAAGGGTATGCAACTTTCAAACAGCCTTGGCGAATGGTGAGTATGATTTTTCAATGGCGATCTACATTGTTCTCTCGGTGACTTACAAAAAATAAATTATCCATCTTCCGTAGTGCGAGCAGCGTTCGACTGAGCGCTCACGCCGAAGTCTTGCTCGCTTTTCAACATCAGCGAGCGAGACGCTCGCACTACAAATTTATTGGGTATTTTAAAAATTGGATGTCCCTCGCTTCGTTGTGATTCCGCCTGGGAATGAATTAAGAGGCTAATAGCCAAAGTCTACTTCAGTAGACTCAGCTCAATTCCAGTCCACTTGAGTGGACTTAAGCTATGAGCCAAGAACTTTAGTTCTTGGCGGGATGTCTGTCAATGCAATAGTTTGAAGCTTGTAGAATCAGACAAGTTAACAACTATATGCACCTTTCAACCCCCAGCCCAAACTTTACAAAAAAATCACCTTACCAGCAGCCCAAAAACTGCATATCCCCAACCCGCCGAGAGTTAAGAAACAATAACGGCTCGAATCCAGGGGAGATGAGACAATTAACAACTAATAATTAAAAACACAAATTTACCAATGAGCAAGTTAAAATACTGGACACTAGTAACCCTAGATGGCACCGGGAATCTCAAATTCAAAGAACTGCAAAATGCCAAGTCTTTTTTTACTACCACCTTTGCAGACTTAGCAAATATCCATGAAATCTCAGACACAGTCATACAGCAGCGCTTATTAGAATTATCTCGCAATGCTGCCACAGAGCCAACCTTACTAGCACAACGCTGTTTACTCTGTTTTATATCCTGGCAAATTCAACAAGCTTGTTTACACCTCGCTCGACAATTTGGGGATTTTCACGGATTTACTGAGCGCGATTTATTTCGTTATGTTTTGGATGACGATGATAGTTTAGAACCAGCAACTAAATATCAATCCTTTGCGCGAGAAGTTTTACAAACTTTTGACCCCGAAAAAAGCCTGCTCACAACTTGGGTAAGCCGCAAGGTAAAACAGCATGATGAAGTTGAAAAATTTCTTTTAGAATGCGGATTGTATTTGGTACGAGATTGGGCAATTTTGAACGATACCAAACCTCAACAATTAGCCAAAATTCTAGGTGAATTTCATTACCTCACACCCAAAGAAATTGAGCAAGCCCAAAAATTACTCGCTGCTTATCACAAAGTATATCGTGCTGAACGCTGGCAACAACTTGCTCAGGGAAACCGCAGCAAATGTCCGCCACCCACATCTGAGCAATTAGCAAAAATGGCACAATTATTAGAGTCAAAAACCCAGCCAAAAACTAGATCTCGCTTATCTCCAGAAAATGTGATGCGACAACTACAAAATTTAGCAGACAAGCTGCGACAATATAGAATTCATGTGAGAAGTGGTTTATTAGCCACAGAATCTTTAGATGTGCAAATCAATGAAAATTTTGCTTTAATAGAGCAAATACCCGCACCAGATTCTGACAATTTGATAATAGATGGTAATGATGAAGAAATATTTTTAAATTTATATAGAAATCAAATCTTGCATTGTTTAGATTTAGCCTTAGATGAAGTCACAAAATCACGAGTCAACAAGCTAAATAAGAAAGATTCAGAGAAATCAAATCAATTCTTGCTAGCGCTGCAATTATTCCATTGTCAGAGGCTATCCATGAGTGCGATCGCTAAACAATTAGGCTTAGATGCTCAATATCAAGTCACCCGATTATTGAAACTTAAAGAATTTCGTGCTGATGTCGAGCATCAAACATTGCAAAAGTTAAAAGAAGCTGTCATCCAACTAGCACAAGAATATTCTACACCAGAGCGTCTCGCCAACTTAGATCGGCTAATTACCGATATCCTCAACGAACAAATTACAAATTTAATCAAGCAAGCAGAAACTGAAGCTTTAAGTATGCATCATCAAGAGAAAATGAGTCATTTTTCTCAAAGGCTTTGTCAACAATTAAATCACAATTTAACCGATTCTTGATTACAGACGCGATGAATCGCATCTCGACAATTATTTAATTTTTGCAACATTATGAATACATTACCCATGTCATTTGAATTTGAACGTTTACCTACTGAAGCCATTAGCCTTGATGCTGAAGAGATGCATCAAGCTATAGAATTTAGTCGCCCAATTCCTGATGATGGGCGTCAATGGCAAACTTATTTAAATGCTTTAGCGTTATTTGTCTTAAAAAAATGGCTACAAGAGCGTGATGATAATCTGATTGTTAATTGGGCAGATTGTACAATTACCAAACCAGCTTTAGCTAATATTATTCCTAATATTGCCAATTTACAAGTTGGGAATTTTAAACTTTGCCTAATTACCATAGGTAATTCCTGGGATGAACAAATACCTTTATCAAGAATAGTCGTAGATATCCCCGAATTTGTTCCCCATTTTTATGTGTTTATAGAAGTTTTAGAATCACAAGAATTGGGGATTGTCAGAGGATTTATCTCCTATCCCCAATTAAGAGAAAATCTGGAAAATTTCCAGACAATCTTACCCCAACCAGATTGGAATTATGAAATACCTTTAACTTGGTTTGACAACGACCAAAACCGCTTGTTACTCTATTTACTAGCTCTACAACCAGATGCAATTAACTTACCAGCTATACCAAATAATCGCCAGCAAACATTAGCGGCGCAAGAAAGTGAATTAGCCACCTTACTTTGGCAATTACAAACACCAGAAACCGAACTTTGGCAAATTTTAAATTGGCAACAAGGAAGCGCTGTTTTAACTTCTGTAGAATTGATGGATTTGATATACAAACTCCAAACCGGTGGTGTAAATCAAGAAAATCCAGAAACACCTTTAATCCCAGCATCTCTACGAGATTTAATTAAATTAATTACCCAACCAGCAATTAATGTCGGACGCTGGTTATGGGATGAATTAGACGAAATTGGGGAATCCCTAGCTTGGACATTATTACCAAGATTTGCACCTTTAAGAGAAATGCGCAGCCCAGCCGAGGAATTAGACGCGATCGCATTACAATTAAAAGCACAAGGTTTAGAAATCCCCTTAGTAGCTAGGAGTGGATATCAGAATTTCCTCTTAGCCGGAATTCCTCTAAGATTATATGCGATCGCCTGGAACTCTTCGACAGTACATGAGCCTAATTTATGGAGTTTGCTATTAATTTTAGGTGCTACTTCCCCAAATACCCTACCAGAAAATTTCAAATTCCGAGTCAGCGATAAAACCGGGATTTTGCTAGAACAAAGCGTGAATCCACAAC
The DNA here is from genome assembly GCF_963889195.1 of Calothrix sp. FACHB-168. Classification (NCBI taxonomy): domain Bacteria; kingdom Bacillati; phylum Cyanobacteriota; class Cyanophyceae; order Nostocales; family Calotrichaceae; genus Calothrix; species Calothrix sp. FACHB-168. The sequence continues at coordinate 15,136 of NZ_CAWPNJ010000011.1, read as the reverse complement.
AGCGCAATTCCTATTTATATACCTGTTTAGTTGGTAATTGGGATGAGAAGTTTATTGTGACTGCAAGTTTAGGTGATGATATAGAGGTGACATTACCGCCATTTGCCTTTGATATTACAAGGTAAACAGGAAACTGGGAATATTTAAGTCGTTGACGGTTGACTGTTGACGGTTGACTGTTGACTGTTAACTTTTGACGGTTGACTGTTGACTGTTGACTGTTGAACCTACACCTACTTTGGCGATTTGCGCCATAAATTCACGAAATCTTCAGCATTTTTACTCAGGTAAATACTCGACAATATCTTTAGCCGCCAAAACTGCATACCCCCTCATCGCTGAGAACTAAGAGTAATTACACAGATAATAAAGGATGAAGCAATGCACCACAGACTATGTTTAAACGAAAAGGATACAACCCCTTAACTCAGTTATAGCGATGATTAATTTTAAATTTTGAATTTTGAATTTTGAATTCGGAGCAAAGCGACGTGACTAATTTTTATTTAAAAATTCAAAAAGTTGATCGGACTTGTTTATTTGAACTATCCTGGGGACAGGGTCAGCACATCACATCTGAAATTAGTTATCCAGAAAATATTATCGCTTCCCATGAGCAATGGCAGAAAATTTATATTAATTTCTACAGCAACCAATTGCGGGGTAAAGTTGTAAATAAGGGTGTGATTATACCCCCACCTGTTGATTGGCAAGCTCAATTAGTACAAGCAGAAGCTAAACTTTTATACGAGTTTCATCAATGGTTGCGTAGTGAAAAATTATATGAAATTCGGACAAAAATTAGTAAGCAAGCCATAGAGAATTACAACAATGAATTAAAAGGAACTTCTTCTAGCAAGATTAATATATTTATTAGTTGTAACGCTCCAGAATTAGAATACTTACCTTGGGAAGCATGGGAAATCGGCACAGAGTTTACATCTAGCAAACTGCGGATTGTCCGTCAACCACTGAATATTAGACAAGAAGTAACCACTTACTTTCCCAAAAGCGCTAGAAAAGCTAAAATTTTAGCTATCTTTGGCGATGATACTGGGTTAAGTTTCGCAGATGAATCACGTGCAATATCATCACTTGAAAAAGTAGCCAATGTTAAAGTTAAATCAATTCGTTGGCACAAACAAAAAGATATTAATAATTGGAAAAATGAAATAATTACCACCCTGACTGCTCAAAGCTGGGATATGCTATTTTTTGCAGGACACAGTAATGAAACTACTTTTACTGGTGGTCAGATATCCATCGCTCCTAATATTAGCATATCTTTAAGTGAAATTGAAAAGCCCTTAACAACTGCCATTAATAACGGTTTAAAATTCGCTATCTTTAATTCTTGTGATGGTTTAAGTATTGCAAATAAATTAATTGACTTAGGCTTAAGTCAAGTTGCAATTATGCGCGAAAAAATACATAATCGCGTAGCTGGGGAGTTTTTTATCCAATTTTTAAATGCGCTAAAAGAATATCAAGATGTTCACGAAGCATTATTAACAGCAAGCGATTATCTCAAAGTCGAAAAAAATCTTACCTATCCCAGTGCTTACCTGATTCCTTCTTTATTTCGTCATCCCAACGCCGAATTATTCCGTTTACAACCTAGCGATAAAATTAAGCCTTGGTTACCAACAAGCTGTGAAATTTTGGCGTTAGTCACATTAGTGCTTTTAAGTCTTCTTCCTCCTGTACGTAAAACTGTACTCGACATGCAAATTGGTATGCAAGCAGTTTATCGGGATGTGACTCAGCAAATACCACAAGACAAAACACCGCCAGTTTTATTAATTCACATTGATGAAAAATCTTTAAATGCAGTTGAGACTAAAGCTAACAAATTTAATCCCCTCGACCGGAGTTATTTCGCCAGATTAATTGATAAATTAACAACAGAGAATGCCAAGGTTATTGCTATAGACTATCTCTTTGATAGAGTCACAGACGAAGATAGTATATTAGCCAAATCGGTGGTAAATTCCATCAATAAAAATTCTACATGGTTTATCTTTGGCTCGATATTAAATGAAGATGATAATCAAGAGCAAACTGTCAATAAAAGGGTTGCTAATCTTAATCAAACTCAGCAAGGCTATGTGGATCACCTTTCTGGTCATTTGTCATTAGTAAATACAAATAAAGATTGTATACAAAGCTGCCCTTTTACTTACTTAATAACATTGGTATCTTGGATAAATCAAGAAAAGTTACCGGAAAATCTGCCACAGCCGCAATCTTCAAGAAATAATGATTTACGTACCGATTTAATTAAATATCTTGGTGAAAATCCAGCAAATTCATCCTTAGCTCAAAAGCTTCGCAAATTACGTCTGTCAAAGCTGAGTAGCTTTTCTGAATATTTTTGGCAAGCTTGGTTATATCCAATTATTGACTATTCAATACCACCTAATCAAGTTTATCAGGTAATTAATGCAGGTCATTTTTTACAAAAAGATACAACTCTTAATCAAGAAAATTTAAAACAGCAAGTTGTATTAATTGGTGCTGCTGGATATAAAGATTCGGGATTATCAGATGGACATAGCGATATTTTTTCTTTACCACTGGGGGTAGCTTATTGGCGGATGCAAAATCCTACAACTGGGTTGCTAAGAGATATGACAGGGGTAGAAATCAATGCTTACATGACTCATAACCTCATCAAACAACACCTAATTATCCCCATTCCTGATTTATGGATTATTGGAATTGTCATATTTTTGGGAAAAGGGACACAAATATTTCTCAGACAACGTCAGCAGAGTAAACGCAGCAGTCGTTTATTAATTGCTTTACTCGCCAGTGGTAATTTCATTTATGCATTGATATCAATGCAAATGTATATCTCGCTCAGTCTTTTAGTACCTTTGTTTTTACCATCTGCTACTTTCTGGTTTTATGCGTTATCGGGATTGAGGAAGAAAAATGCTTAATAAAATGACTGGAATTCGCTTGTTGATGTTGACTGGTTTAGCATCAGTTTCCATTGTTCCGGCTTTGTTAATTACTCCAGAAATCACAATCGGACAAACAAAAGTTCAAAAAACATCTTTAACAGGTATTATTGATTGGTTACTAGGAAAGAAAAAAGAACGTCCAATTTCACGCGGTGATTTATGTCTCGTATCTCCTAATGGAAAAATTTATAGTACTAATCCAATGTTTTTATGGCAAGGTAAGTTAAAGAAAATTGCAGTAGCCAAATTACCCAATCGTCAGAATTTTTGGGATTTAGAAAATATTGGGCAAAATAATTTAGCAATTTATTCAGGCGAAGAAGCATTACAACCAGGTAAAAAATATCAGTGGAAAGCTTTCCTTGGTGAAAATCCTTCTCTATTGGCAAATTTTCAATTGATGGATGCACAAGAACGTCAACAAATAACTGATGAATTGAAGATTTTGGAACAGCGATTGCAAACCCAAGGTGCAGATGAGAAAACAATTGCTCTAGAAAAAGCAGATTTTTTTGCTAAAAAGGAGTTATGGTCTGATGTATTGCAGCAAGTGTATTCTGTTCCTAATCTTGACAAAGAATTATCACCGCAGCAGACAACAGATTTGTTAAAGAAATTATGTGAAGTCGAGCCAAATCCGCCGCAGAGTGTAAAAAAATAAGCAGTGCAATAATGTCAGGATAAGTAGCCACGCACGCTACACTCCGTCCGCCATCTGAAAGTTAATACGAAGGGCCACCTTTAACCTCTAGTCTTCTTTCGGGGTAGGTGGGCTTTTTTATACCACTTTAGATTTTAGCCATACGCCTATCTTGGTAGAGGGTTCGGTTACTTCAGTTTAAAGCAATATCAGAAAGCTATATTGACTGCTGACGACAAGCCGCGTCTCTACTAAGGGAACTCCAAAAAATAAATTATGCCAAATTGTAGGGGCGGGGTTACCCCGCCCCTACGAGTTGCGGGTTTGGTAAGTTAATGATTGGAATATTTTTTTATTTGGAAGTCCCTAAACATTTTGCGAATGCGTCTATGCATCTTTTTTCGATTCGCTAAGTTCAGAAATACCTACTAACGTGACTGGTGGACGGTTGGGAAATTCAACAACAAGTTTTAACTCACCTCCCATTGCTGCAATGTATTTCCGCAAAGTTGAAAGCATCAAGTCGGTACGCTGTTCTAAGCGAGAAATATTTCCTTGATCAACTTGTAAAAGTTCTGCCATCTGTTCTTGGGTGAGTTTGAGTGCAAGTCTTAGTTGCTGTCTGGTCATTTCCTCCGCAATCAGTAAACTAGATTCTTCTGCAATTTTTTCCCGTCTTTCTGGTGACAACTGTTCTAATTTTTCTTTTAAAGTTTTCCCCATAAGTCCCGTTTCGCTTTTGCTATTGTTGAGTTTTTAACTGGGCTAAGTGTGCGTCAAACCTGTCATCTGCTATCTTGATCAGTTGCTGATAAAAACGCTTTTCACTACCACCTGATTTGTCACCCGCGACTAGCAATATTGCATAGCGTCTGGGGTCAAATGCAAATGCAACACGCCAAACACCATCTGCTGCTTTAAACCTCAATTCTTTCATGTTGCTATGTCGTGAACCATTCAGGGTATCAACTTGAGGCCGTCCTAATTCGGAACCAAACGCTTCCAACAAACTAGCACGGGCAAGTAACTTGTTTTGCACCTCTTCTGGTAAAGCATCAAACTCAGGTTCAAAATCTTGATGAAATTCAACAACCCAACTCATTAATTATGCACTTAAATACATATATTTTCAAGTACATATTAGAACTCTGTGACTCATTTGGAAAGTGATGCCTCTAACTGAACCTGATTGGATTAGGGGTTGTAGGTAGAACTTACGCAGTGTCATATATTTTTCATGCTTTTTGTCAATGGTCAATAGTCCATAGTCCAAAAACCTGAATTTTGACCATTGACTTTTGACTTTTGACCACCCTTGTGAGGTTTTTTTGTTCGGTGCGTAAGTCCTAGTAGGGAAACTCTCTAACACACTGCTTCCCCAACCTGCTCATCTGTCACATTCTTTTTCCAATAATGATAGTAAGTTGGTGCGTTGCGCTACTCAACAACACACCCTAAATCTACTTTTTGACCAATGACCAATTACCTCCACTCACCCAAAAATGTAAACGCCGCCCAATAATTAGGATTACGCCATTTCTCTTGCTCCCACATTTTTAATTGCGTCGCCCGCAATGCTTGATTTGCAGACTTGCCTTGCTGCCACATTTGCTTGTAAAATTCTTGCATAAACTCAGATGTTCCTTGATCGCTAACTTGCCATAAGGAAACTACTAATCTTTCTCCACCTGCATACATTAATCCTCTTGTCAAGCCTACCAAGCCTTCGCCTTGAATTTCCTTACCTAATCCGGTTTCGCAAGCACTCAGAACAATTAAATCTGCGGGATAATCGAGGTTAAACAAATCTGCTAACCGCAGATATCCGCGAATATCTTTACCTTGTTCATTTACCAGAGACAGCACAATCCCTGATAACTCTGGGTTAGCATCATTCACAAAACCGTGGGTAGCAAAGTGTAAAATTCGGAATTGATTGAGATTGCCACTGGTAGCCCAATTATAGTTAGCTGCAAAATCAAAGACCTCCACACCTTTAGATTCTGGTACGAGTTTAAAAATTGTCTGGGCTTCCGTGCGTGTACCGAAAAGTCGTTTCCAACCTTGGCGATTGAGGATATCAGCAGAACGCTTGAGGGCAGAGCGTTCTAGCTCTAAATCGAGGTCATCTTGCTGCTGGAGTTGTTTATTTTTGGCGGTGGTAACTCGGTCATCGGTAGCGCTGTATACTGGGTCAGCGAGAATAGCTAAAGCTTTGGGTGCGCGTTGACGGGTGGCGAGTTGTTGGCGTTGAATGGCAATGGTAGAAGCAGAAGGAAGACTGACAATTTCGTGGTTAATAAATAGCGGTTGGTAGTCAAATTTATTTGCAGGTGAATTTTTACCAGGACAGCTACTAATACCACCACCCACACAGTCAGGGTTTTTTTGTTTTTCTTGAGAAACACTCACCTGTATTCCCAATAGTTTATCTTTTTCCCCTTGACCTTGTGTAGAACTGGGTTGAGAATTTAAATCAGCCACAGCGGCAAAGGGGATATATTGCAAAGCACCATCAGCGACAATTACTAAGCGTTTTGTCCCCAATTTATCTTTCACAGGTGCAAGAATCAGTTGACTGAGTTCCTTGGCGGCGATATCAATCTGGCGAGTTTTGATACCAGCGCAAGGATTTTCTTTATTAGTTGCAGAAGGCGGTTTAGAACTATTTTGGCTAATCAGGCAGAATAAATTAATCGCGCTTTTTTCTATTTCTTGTTTTTTAGGAAGTTCGTAAGTATCGAGAGAATTGGGAGAAACCACCCATAAAAAGCTGCGTTCCTCACCCAAGGAATATTGTAAAAGCAGGGTATCTTTATCGAGTTGTTGCTGAATTTGCGATAAAGTCAGGGGTTGGGGATACTTGAGGTTAGCGTATTGAGGGCTAGTTTCGCGGATTTTCGTTTCCAGTTCCTTTTGTTGGCGGAGGAGTTCATCAATTTCTGTTTGTAATTTCTCAGCGTTGGCTTTATATATGGGGTCTTTAATTTTATCACTGTTAACTATCTCAAACCGTACTTTTTCTTTACCATCAATTAAAGCTTGTATGCGGCTTTCTTCTGCCAAGAGTTCTGGTTTTGCACCTTTGCGGATATTGGCGCGTGCTTCGGTTAACAGTTCTACTAATCCTCTGGCGCGGGATGCTTCACTGGTGTTGAGTGCTAATACATCGTATCTTTTTGATGGATTTTTTTCATGCAGTTCCATCAACAAATCGATTTTGAATTTGTAATAATCTTGAACTGTGGCGAAATAGGTGGTTTGCAGGTCTTTGTTAGTATATGTTTTGCGTAAATCTTCGATAATTTGGATGGCTCTGTCGATTTGTGTCAGTGCAGCTTGGAGATTACCCGCTTTGCGTTCTAAGCCAGCAAGATTCGATAGGGTAATCGCCTCTCCTGCCTTATCCCCCACCTGCTTGAGCAAAGGCAAAGCTTCGTTGAAGAATTGGAGTGCCTGCTGCTTGTCTCCTAATAAGCCGTAGACACTGCCAATATTATTTAGGGTAACCGCCTCAAGAGCCTTATTCCCCACCTCCTTCATCAAAGGCAAAGCTTTGTTGTAGTATTTGAGAGCCTGCTGCTTGTCTCCTAATGAGTCATAGACAATGCCAATATTGTTGAGGGTAGCCGCCTCAAGAGCCTTATTCCCCACCTGCTGGGTCAAAGGCAAAGCTTTGTTGTAGTATTTGAGAGCCTGCTGCTTGTCTCCTAATGAGTAGTAGACACTGCCAATATTGTTGAGGGTAGTCGCCTCAAGAGCCTTATCCCCCATCTGCTTCATCAAAGGCAAAGCTTCGTTGTAGAATTTGAGTGCCTGTTGCTTGTCTCCTAATGAGTCATAGACAGCGCCAATATTGTTGAGGGTAGCCGCTTCACCAGCCTTATTCCCCTCCTCCTTGATCAAAGGCAAAGCTTCGTTGTAGAATTTGAGTGCCTCCTCCTTGTCTCCTAATGAGTCGTAGACAACGCCAATATTGTTGAGGGTAGCCGCTTCACCAGCCTTATACCCCTCTTCCTTGATCAAAGGCAAAGCTTCGTTGTAGAATTTGAGTGCCTCCTCCTTGTCTCCTAATGAGTCGTAGACACTGCCAATATTGTTGAGGGTAGCCGCTTCACCTGCTTTATCCCCCTCTTCCTTGATCAAAGGCAAAGCTTCGTTGTAGAATTTGAGTGCCTCCTCCTTGTCCGCTAATGAGGAATAGACATAGCCAATGCCAAGGAGTGTAGTCGCTTGCCATCCCTTATCACCTAATTGCTGCCACAGTTTCAGCGCTTCTTGCCATTTAACAATAGCCTGTTTCAATGATTCTGCTGTTCCTTGCTGAAATAATTCTCTTCCTTCCTGCGTTAACTTTTCCGCTTCCGCACGAGTTGCATCTTGGCTGGTTGTCGCTGGCTGCTGGGCAATTTTTAACCCATAACTCCCCACACTGGCAACTGTTGACTCGGATAATAACAGCAGGGAGCAAAATAAAACCACAGCGCGAGAAGCCAACACAGGGAGTTTCTTATGCTTCGTCATGAGCGTTTATACTGATTTTGATCTACAAATCAATATATTTCTCGGCGGTGTCGGGGTATGCAGTTTTACGGAAACTTTAAATTGAATTGTGAGAGTTACGTAGTAAATTAGCTTTCATCTGGTGGGGTGCGTTAGGACTAAACCTGGATTTGTCACAAATTTTGAGAAATGCGGGATTTGTCCGACTTGTCTCCCTTCCCTTCCGAAATTCATTCGCCAAGTTGCATACCCTCCCATACGCGATCAGATCCCCGACTTCTTAAAGAAGTCGGGGATCTAGCAAAAGAGCAAAATTAATGAGACAGATCACTCCTTGTCCCCGAAATTCATTCCCCAAATTGCATACCCCCCCATACCCCCAGAACTATAAATAACCAGCAACTCTCAAATCTCAAATTTAAAACCTATGACTCAAATCAAACGCCGTCAATTTCTGCAATTTGCTGGTTCCACATTGGCGAGTATTGGTTTCAGCCAGTTAGATATCATCCACCAGGGTGATAAATACGCCAAAGTTCTGGCGCAAAATGCACCCCGCAAGCTGGCGCTACTGGTGGGAATTAACGAATATCAAAATGGTATTCAGCCACTTAGAGGTTGCACTTATGATGTAGAGTTACAAAAACAGTTGCTAATTCACCGCTTTGGTTTTAGCTCTCAAGATATTGTTACCCTCACCGATGCCCAAGCTACACGCCAAAATATTTTAACAGCCTTTGAACAACTCCTCATCAACCAAGCTAAACCAGGGGATATTGTCGTATTTCACTTTTCTGGACATGGTTCTCAAGTTTTTGACCCAGATCAAGACCACGAATCTGGACTTAATAGCACCCTGGTTCCCGTTGATGCTAGCTTACCTCCAGGATATCCCGATCGCGGTGGCGTAGTCAACAATATCATGGGACATACTCTGTTTTTACTCATGTCTGCATTAAAAACAGATAACGTCACCGTTGTTTTAGATTGCTGTCATTCTGGTGGCGCAAAACGAGGAAATTTTCTGGTGCGTACCCTTACCGGAGGCAAAAATTTACAAGCTATGCCGGCAGAATTTGAGTATCAGCGTCAATGGTTACAAAAATTAAATTTGTCACAATCAGATTTTCTCAAACTGCGTCGGCAAAACATAGCTAAAGGAGTTGTTCTCGCTTCTGCAAAACGCGATCAATTTGCTGTTGATGCAACTTTTAGTGGTTTTTATGCAGGCGCATTTACTTATGCTTTGACTTATTATTTATGGCAAAAGCCAGCAAATCAATCTGTCAACAAAGTATTTGCTGATGTCAGTCGAACTACTGCAAATCTAGCATATCAAAATTCTGGATTTCAATACCCAGAGTTAGAAGTCAACGTCAAAGGTAATTCTAACCCACCGCTTTACTTTACACCTTTTACCACATCCTACGCCGATGCCGTTGTGACTCAAAGCAAAGGCAACGAAGTAGAATTGTGGTTAGGTGGTGTAGATCCGCGATCGCTGGATGCATTTAACAAAGAAAATGCAGCTTTTACTGTAGTCGATAGCAACGGTAAAGAACGGGGATTAATTAATTTAGAATCTCGTCAAGGGTTAGTTGCTAAAGGTAGAATTAACGCCAATTCAAAAGTTAGCAATCAATTACCAGCCGGCACAATTTTACAAGAACGTCTGCGGGGTATTCCCATTGATATAACTTTAAAAATTGGGCTAGATGATTTATTTGATAGTAACAGTAATGCCCAAGCCACACAAGCGTTAAAAGCGCTCAACCGGATTACACCCGTACCTTTGAGACAACAAGAGGTACAATATATCTTTGGTCGCATGACCCAAGAAAGATATCAGCAATTACAAAAATTTAAAACCCCAAATCTCCGCCCCGTGGGAAGTTTAGGTTTATTTTCCCCATCCCTAGACCAAATCATTCCTAAATCTTTTGGCGAAGCTAATGAAACTATCCCCGCGGCGGTAGAGCGATTAAACTCTAAATTAAAATCATTATTAGCAGCGCGAATTGTCAAGACAATGGTACGCAATACCAATACATCACGCCTCAAAGTTAACGCTTCGATGATTATCGCTAATAGCCAAACAATTGTGAGTGAATCTTTTACAGTTCGCGGTCGAGAAAATGCGCAAAAACCTGCAAATAGTGCTAAAATTAAAGATGGTGAGATTGCCAGATTACCTATTAATACGCAAATAGCGTTTCAAGTAGAAAATCAAGAAAAAATACCTCTTTACTTGAGCATTTTAGTAATTGATGCTGAAGGGGAAATGGCAGTAATTTTCCCTGATAATCAAATGGCTTATCAAGAAGATGCAGTTTTGATAGAACCAGGTGAAAAGCGAGTGATTCCCGAAAATGATGAGATGATACTTAATATTAGCGAACCATCAGGAATTACCGAAGCCCTAATTATTGCTAGTACATCTCCATTAAAAGAGTCACTCAAAGCACTGGAAAAAATTGCCAAACGAGGAGACAATACTACACGCAGTCCAGTCCCTGCTAGTGACGAGTTTTTGGATATAACAGATAAATTACTCGAAGATTTAGATACTGCTACACGTAGGGGAACCAACGGTGAAAGTCAGCAGTTACCTGCGGGAGTGCGCGGTGTGGATACAACTAAACTGGCGGCGATGTCGATTACCTTAGAAGTAGTGAAGTAGGTTGGTGCAATAGCAACTTACTTTGCTTAAAAGTGCGTAGATGCGGAGTGCCTTGTCGTAGGCATCGCATCATCAGCGCCTATCCACAATCGGCGTTGCTGAATCGAAGTATGAATTTAAATTTAGAGACGTTTCATGAAACGCCTCTCACCCCCTCGTCAGAATGATTATCATTATCTTATAGATATCAAATTATGATTTTTGCTGAGTAATTTATTTCTTGGAAGTCCCTAACCTCACTATTAGCGGTAAAATAACGACTTTTGCAGCAACCAAGTAAGCGATCGCAAGAAAGCAAGGCTATGAAGAGTGCGAAAAAAAGCAAACTACCGGAATATGCGACTACGGCGGGGGCTTGCGCCATTAATCCTAAGTTTTTCTTAGAGGAAAGTTGAGTTACCAGTTTTCCTCTAAGAAATTTTGCAGTATAAATATACACTCATAATCTCAGTTAATGAGGGAAACATTGATTTATCCGCAGCCTGGGAACCCAAGAAGCGATCGCTTATTAAAGATATACGTAGACGCAGTTCATCGTAGACATCACTCTCTTGCTTTAGTTTCTATTGTTGAGTTGTAGTAGAAATGTAGCAAAATATTAGTAATAATTACATAAAAATATTGAGTTTATTCCTGTATTTCTAAATACTATGTCACTTCTGCCGAATCTTCCATTGCCGGATTCAGGAGATTTAGCAAGCGTTTCAAATTTAGTTACTTTCATTACTTTTACGTTCCTCAAGTTGGTAAATTTTGAACTATATAGTTGCCCAAATTAAGTATTAAATAAAATGATTACCAATAAACTAGGAAAAGCAAAAACGTGAACCGTTTAAAAAAGCTATCCTCAATGATTTTCCTGCTCTTAGCCTTCATATATCCACCTACTTTGGCTGAAGCTAAGGATACTACCCTCAATCATGTGTTCAACGAACAGAGTATTGACACACAGACAAAATTACTTGGAGAGCAAAGTGAAGAGCTTTTGTTAGCTCACCAACAGAATCGACAACGTTATCATAGACGGCAACGAACTGGAAGATATTATCAACACCGACGAACTCGAAAACATTATTATAGAGGACGTTATCGCTCTATACGTTATCGCGGACAACCATATCGTCATGGAGAATGGCAACTTGTGCGCGATCGTCATGGGCGACTAATGTATGATTGGCGGCGTTAATAGTAAACTTACCACCAATCTTTCCAAGAATTTTTATGCGTAAATCCTTATATATATAGATTTATTAGATATAGGTTCACTTAAAAAATATCCTCACAGTCATCAATGAAGGCAGAAGGCAGAAGGCAGAAAAGGTACAAAGCGAGTGGAATTGTGGGCAAAAAATTAAAAACATTCTTTGCTCCAGGCGTAGCACGAGAAAAGATACGTCCGTTTCATACCTCTTCCCTTTATGGGAGAGGTTTCCCTTCTGCCTTCATTGATTGCAGTTTTGTGCCATGACTTATAAACCTTCGTGCCAAAAGACTGGTAGCTAGGGTTATTTTATCTCAATAATTATGTCTCTATTATAAAAATGTCAGTGAAAGCACTGATGGCTCAAACAGCAAGTCCTACAGCCAAAAAGTAATGATGCAAGTGTTTGAGTTTGTATTTCCTAAAGCTGAAAAAAATTAAGAACTTAGTTGAATAGAGGTTATTATGCGACACTTCTTGAACTCTGTGGTGACGATAAGTGCTGTTTGTGCGATCGCATCTGTTCCCATATTCATCAAAACTTCTCCAGCTAATGCAGAAGAAGGAATGCGCGGGAGTTATGTCGGTATCGGTGTTAATGCTGATGGAAGTGGTGCAGCTGCTGCTGTAACAGGACGTATCGATTTAAACCCTGTTTCGATACGAACTACTGTTACTGGTGCTTGTGATAGTGGTTTATGTGCAACTTTAGTAATACCAACTGTTACCTATGATTTAGGTATTGGTAAAACCGCAAATATTTACGCAGGTATTGGTGGTTCTGCGGTTTCTATAAGTGATGGTAATTCTTCTGTTTCTTTGGGTACTGGTGCTGTTGTACAGGCTGGTGCTGAGGGAGCTATTAGCCAAAATGTTGTTCTCTATGGTGATGGAACTTATTTCACTAATGGAGGTGGAACACTTTGGAAAGTTGGTGTTGGTTACAAATTCTAATAGCGAATAAAGTTTTGGGATTTAGATATGGGGATATATATAAGTTCTAAAATCTAAAACCCAAAGTTATTACACCATTAATCATTAATTCATCGTTTCTGAAAATCTAGTATTTTGGATAATCAAGAGGATGAAATTCAAGACAACTGCTACTCTAGGAATTCTATTAATTAGTGCAACTGGATTATTTGGAAAAGCTTTTCTAAATAGCTGTTATCTGCTATTTAATGTTGCCCAATTTCTGAAAACAATTTTTTGCACCTACTCAACTATTACAATTGGAGGCAAATAAATGACAATTTTTGGTACTCAAAATAATGATAGACTTTTGGGTTCTGTAGGTAATGATATTTTCGTTTCTTCGCCTGGAAATGATGTAATTATTGGTGGTAATGGTTTTGATACTGTTGATTACAGTAATTTTAGACAAGCCATCTCTCTTTTTCCCCGTGGTGGTATTGGTAAAGGTAGTTTTGGAACTGACCAAATATTAAATGTTGAAAGAATCATTGCTCCTAATGTTCAAGGTAATACAATTAATGCTGCTAGTGGTTCAGGAGGAGCATCATTAAATGTTGATTTAAGTCAAAATAGACTTACTGTTAATAATATCCCAACGATTGGCTCCTTGAATTTTCAAGTTGTGAATTTTACCAATGTGTTGGGAACTGCTAATCGAGATAAAGTCATTGGTAATAATTTCAATAATACGATTGATGGCTTTGCTGGTCATGATTCACTCTTTGGTGCTGGTGGTAATGACCTTTTAATTGGTTCTGCTGGTAATGATTTGGTGGTAGGTGATGCTGGTAATGACATTTTGTTAGGTAGCAATCAATTTTCGCGAGGAAAAGGAGAATTTGATATTTTGGTTGGTGGTAGCAATAATGATGCGTTTATTTTAGGCGATCGCAGTGGGTCTTACTATGGTTTTGCTGGTAATGCAGATTATGCTCAAATTTCCGATTTATCTAGGGGAGATGTGATTCAGTTAGGAATCGGTGAAACTTATTTTGCTAGACCAGATGCTGCTGGGTTTGATTTATTTGTTGCTAGAGGGTCTGTTTTTGATTTAGTTGCAGATGTCCGTAGTACCTTTGCAGCAAGTTTACCAGTTGGGACTTTCAAACTCGCTTCTGGTCAAAGCTGGGGTATATTTTTGGGTGCTTAAATTTTAGCTACTTCAAGGATAAATTTTACCCAAAACCCGTTTGATAAGAGTTTTCGGGAAATGTGGGTAGTAATAATTAGCTTTGTGAGAGAGGTGACGATGCAAAGTATAAGACCCACACCCGGAAACTTTTACCGCAGACATGGGTGCATTTTATGGAAAAGATGGGTAATTGCAAATGTAGTTGCAGAGATTTTCAATTTCACTTTGATTGCGATAGTAAATAATGCAGTCACAATGTTTGAAGATGTGAATGGTAATGAGATTTTAATTTTCATCGGTTTAATTAGGGGTATTGTATTAGGAATTGCTCAATATTTTGTTTTGCGTCACTATATTCTTAATTTCATCTATTGGTTAATTGCAACAACGGTTGGAGCCTTGATCGGCTGGATATTTTTGTTGATGGTAAGTGTGGTTACAGCCTTAGAATTAGCTTTAACTACTGAGGTATTACCAAATTCATTACTGTTTCTCAGGTTATTGTGGCTCGGCGCTACTATGGGGACAGTGATGGGTTTAGCTCAAGCTTTAGCTATCAGGAAATGTCTAAGATTAGTGATAAAACAAGTAGTTTGCTTGATTAATGCTAATGCTTTCGCTTATGCTGTAAGTTTATTTTGGGGATTGAAGAGTATAGCTAAGGTAAGTGTTTTTCATTTAGCGATCGCTGGAGCGACAATGGGAATTGTCAATGGAATCATTACAGGTTTAGTGTTAATTCATTTGGTAAATTTATCCCCAAGAAGATATAATTTTTATCCTAATTCAGAGGGTTGAAGACCACTATTTTACAAAGTCTATACTTAGCAGATTTTCAGTTGGGATTTAAATCCCCGACTGAAAATGTCTTTAATGCGCGAATGCGTGAATGCGTGAATGCGTGAATGCGTGAATTTTTATCGGAATGGTTGGTACTGGAGTTTAGACTAAACACATGACAAAGTAACTCAGGATAACTGAGTGACAAGCTTTACACCCAAAAATGGAAAAATCAACGAATTAAGTAGATTGTGGT